>NZ_JBBEXD010000005.1:0-439340 GCF_037782385.1 Ascidiimonas meishanensis | reverse complement strand
ACTTCCCGCTTTTTAAAAAATCTAAGCCTTAAAAATACTTGCCAATCCTTACTTTTTTAACGCATCCATCCGTGAAGTTTTGTCCGATGGGCTGCTTGAAATTAAACTTAACGGTCTGCAAGTAGGCACAGCCGCCTAACAAATATAGCACTTTCGGCGGTTGAGCTTACTTGCTGTTATAGACATTAATTAGGAAATTTCTCGCTTAGTCCCCACATTTTCCACAATATACCGTAGGCGCACAACTCTTTGTCCTTTGATCTGGTCCAAGGGGAAGAACTACAACGTTGATCTGTTATGTCTCCAACAACGGATTTGTTACAATAGTTTTGGAGTGAGCATTTCGTTTCTCCCTCAACCATGTGCTTAAAAATTTCGTTAATCGCTGAAAAAGTATCGATTCTTAATGGAACATTTTCAAAACCTCTTGGAGTAAATAAATGGACATCGTTATCAAGGTTTTCAATTAAAGGGGATCCTAAATCCAGTATAATTTGAATGAATAAGTCTGACCTTAACTGCTCCTGTTTTAGTAAATCAACCATAAACGTAGGGTGCTTTATTCGCCAGTCTGAGGCTCGATCAAGTATTGTTGAAATCCATATCTTTTCGTTATCGAATTCGTCAGTCGTAAAATAATGGGTCAGTTCCGTTTTGGCTTCATTGCAGAGTTGCTTGTAGTGTTCGATTAAGTTTTTGTCCTTATTTGTTTCGATGGAATAAACATGATCGTAAATGTCTTTTTCCGTTGTGGGTAGATAGCCATCCCTTTTAAATTCTGTCAAAACATCGAAAAACAACTGGGCTGGATGAAAAGACATTAGACAAGCATCGCACAATGAGAAAATGAATAATTGATTCTCGGCAAATTCTGGGTAGATAAAACGGGCTACATGTTCAGCAATTTTGTAGGGCATGTCGGCATGGACAGTATCTGGATTGAATCGCACCTGGGCAATGTGCGCCATACTTTCAATCAGACCAATTCCTCCAAATTCGATCTCTTTAGTATACGAATCATCAAACTCAATACCTACTACAATTCTATCCAAGTAGTGTTCATAAGGAGATGGAATATATATGTCGGTATCAACTTTTCGGACATAGCAAACTCGACTAAAGTTTATCCCATAAGATTTACCTATATACACTTTTTGCATCTCAATGGCCAACTTCATGTGTGGTCCGCTCTCAAAGGGAATTGGAACCGTATAAGGCTCTTCGGAGTTAATTATATAGTGATTGGAATATTTAATTTGGTTAAGAATCATGATGGCATTCATCAGTCCAAAAGTGGTTGATATATCTTGAAGAAAGTGAAGGTACTCGTGGAAAAAAGTGGAATACGGTTGAGGATACTTTTCAAGTTCCCTCAAGTCTTTCAAATCATATAACGTTTTGACAACTAATTTATAGAATGAAGGAGTGTAGTATCCTCTTAAAAATGAATGCAACATATCACGGGTATCATTGTCTATAACGTGTTCGTGTATGGTTAGTTGCGTTGGCTAGTAACTAAATTAGTAAAAGAAAACGAACCAGAGGAAATTCCGAAGGAATTTCCAAGTAGGCTATAACCTAGCAATTAATTATACACGTTGTTAGCTGTAGTTTGTTATTTAAATGTTCTTGTAAATTCGTCCCATTCCATTTGGGTAAATTAGGTAAGCTTCTTCGTTATTGACTAGAAGCTTTATTTTTTGAAATTTATATCTTGTTTTACTATTGCTGCCATGATATTGCTCAAAAGTTTGTTTTAAAAAGTATGAAATTTTGAAATTCGGAAAAGAAGCAATATCCGTTATACGTAAATCCATTTTAGAATTCAAATCACTATTACTATCATCAGGTACTTCTGGCTCACTTCCAAAAAAGAAACTTGAGCTGTTTTGCGGTCTATATTTGTCTTGATCCAATCTAGTTATTATAACCTTATTTTCGAAAAGACTTACCTTTCGTTCAATGATTATATTCGAATTCATTTTAACCAGATTTAGTTCTTTAAGATTTTCAAATCCTCCTTTCGGAATCATATAAAAACTATTGTAAGTTCCTAACGTAAACCTTTGCATTTTTATTCAGAATTTAAATTAATTATAAACGTTGTTAGCTGTAGTTATTCTTCTTACAATTTTTTAATTATCTGTTCAGTTTCTTCGGAAATTTCTTGTTCTCCCGAGAAACGAACTGAAACATAATCCTTTTTCCGTTCATTATATTTTATTTCAACACGTGTAACATTACATTTTCCAACCTTCTTAAATAGTTTTCTGATTGTATTTATATCCAATTCAAAAAGAGACTTGTTCTTGTTATCGTCAGAGTTGAAAAACACTCCAGTTAATTCTTTCTCCGCATTTTCATAAATTTCAATAATCTCATCTTCGGTTAAACTTTCGTCGTCCATTTTAGATTCAATTTCTTTGTTTACCACAGAAATTATTAGGGAAAATATGTAACTATGTACAAATTGATTAATAAAAAACCTTAAATCTTTTTTTTCCGTTTTTGGATTTTCTAAATCATAGCATTCGTCGAATCGATGATTGTTCATTAATGTTATTTGTTTTCCATTACTTGAATAAACCTTGCACTCTAATTTTAAAGAACTGAAATCACTTGTCAGTTTATTTGCTTCTAGAAGTTTACGAATTATATAAAATCCGAACATAATTTCTTTCTCAAATTTCGCATACTTCGAGTCCTTCCATGCTTTTTTATATTGAATTCTCTTTTTAAGGCTTTTAGAAATTTTCACTAATTCTTTTCTCCAATAATAACTCTCATGAATCATTTAAATGTTTGTTTTATTTATCTACTATTTTTAAGCCTTGTTTTAAATAATGGGTATTTTCTTAAACCACTTTTATGTTTCCATTCACCTAATTTTTTATATAAGGAATCATTCAGTAATTCATCTTTTTCTGGAATACAAAAATGGACTTCATGAAATGATTTCATATCGCAACGATCTATTAAAAAATCGTTTATTAATGAAATCATTTGCTTTGAATCAGAACTTTTTATTTGTGATGGCAAAGAAATTCTTGAATTTACATTAACTTTTCTTCGGTTTTTTTCTAGTCCAACATATGTAGCTTTTTGTTTTTTTAATTCCAATCCTCCATCTTCAACAAACTTCATGAATTTTTCACTATAATCTCTAGAAATTCCCCAACCGAAAAATGCCTTTTGTTTTCTTGGGTGGAAATATAATAAGTTCAACCATTTTTGTTCAAAATCCTTATCAGGAAATCCTGAATTAGTTATGGATGCGTCGTAGTAATGTTCTACCCATTGAGACTTGCTAAATTCTTCTAATGCTAATACTGAAAGTTGAAATGCTGATGCAAAAGATTTATTTTTATGAAGTAAAACAGAATCAAAATGTAGTCTTATTCCATTTTTAAAAGATTCAGTTGCAATTTTTTTGAATTTATATTTTGATAATTTTTCTCTCAATATTTTTGAATGGTTTGCTAGGTCAGAAAATTACAGCTAACGTAAAGTGTAAAAAGCGTTTTAATGCTTTTTTACATAGTGTTAAGTTTAGTTGTTCTACCCAAATGTAAGGAATTTTCCCCTTTCTTACAGTGGGGTAAACTAACGGAGTTTCAACAGGCCGCGCAAATCATGAAAAGCCAACACTTGATGGAGGGATCAGTGGCGGCTATGGGCTTTATCCCTGATAAGGAACGTAGCTGGCAATGAAGCAAAGCGTTAAAATCAAACCCTGCTCGCGGGCCTATTTTTAGCTCAAAGCGGTTCGGGAAGAAAAAAGCATTTCTTGACTTTACCATTTTTTTTCAATACCTTAACCAAAGTCTTTAGTACGTTAGCTACGTTTGCAAATCCAAATTTGCACGATGCAATCGAAAAGACTTTGACTTCCCGCTTTTTAAAAAATCTAAGCCTTAAAAATACTTGCCAATCCTTACTTTTTTAACGCATCCATCCGTGAAGTTTTGTCCGATGGGCTGCTTGAAATTAAACTTAACGGTTTCGTGTATGGTGTCGTAGCATCCCGCTGGGTGCTATGCACTATACATAATGTTGTGCGTAGGCTTTGTCATTTAAAATACTTTTGAATTAAAACTCATTATTTGATAAATCCTTCAAAATCTAATTCATTGGTTTCTATCTTTTTGAAGGATGAATACTTTTATATTTACTTAGCTTCTCTTGAAATTCTTCCAAGATAACAGGATTCAAAATCTTTTTATCAGATGGTGGATATTTGCCTAGGAGGTACTTAGGTCTTGTTGGTCTTTTTTCAAATCCACCACCACAGTTTGGGCAAACGTTAAACAGAATAGTATCGACACAATCTTTACAAAAAGTACAATCAAAAGAGCAAATCATAGCCATATCATTTCCGTTAGTTAAGGCTTTGCCACAGTTCTCACAGTTTAATCTTAATTCCATGACTCGGTCAATTTTTATATGTTTTGTATTACGTTTGCCTTTATTCGTTCAGTATCATAAATCAGCAAACCTTGATTTTTTTGGTCCAGTTGGGCTACTAATTCCCCGTCTCTATTCCATGCAGCACTTTTTCCATTACTCAAAAAATCATCACAGTATCCCACACAATTTGACATGAGTATAGGAATGTTAAATTCCTTTGCCATGGAAGGGAAATGTAGATAAGCTTTGTCGGTTCCCCTGTTGGGTTTGGCTACACTTGCTATGTAAATATTAGCCTGATTCTCTACAGCTTTAACAAAGTGCTCTCTTTTTAAAGTCTCATAGCAAATTCCAAAGGCGATTTTCAAACCCTGATGGATTAGGAAAGGTTGATTTTTACCACTTACGAAATAGGGTAACTCGTCATCATGTATTATCTGCTTTGAATAAATCAATCGTTTCTTATTGGGTTGAAAAAATATCATACTGATGTTTATCCCATCAGCGGATTTGGTTGGCATTCCTACACCAATAATTATATTATCTGTATCCGCTAATTCTTGAAAAGAATTGAATCTAACATCATCTATATTGCGTGCAAGTTTCTCTGCCAGTTTAGGTTCGTAAGCTGTTATAGATAACTCCGGAAATATGATTAAATCAACCTTTGATTGGATTGCTTTTTTAATCAATCTCACGTGATTTTGAATATTCCTAAGAATTTCTCCTTTTTCAGAAGACGATTGTACAAGACATATTCTCATTTATTGAACTATTATTTCTTCCAAAATTGACTTTCCCTTTGATTTATCTCCAGATGTCCATTCCCAATCTTCATGCAACCTAATTTTCCCATTTCCCATAATCTCTGGTTTTGAAAAACACATTCCTGTCATCAATTCCCCTTTATTGTTCACTTGATGATATCGCATTTCTATCATACCACCTTTGTTTACTAACCCAATGAGATGGCCTTTCACAATTTGTCCACCTTTATATTCAGAAGTTAAAATATTTCCGCTTTGCTTGTATTCAAAAATAGTTTCTTCCGATGTTTCACCGTTTCTGGTATTTTGGACAGTCTTGAATTTTTTACCATCGTAATTCATGTGCTTTTTTATATAAACTCTTTAAAATAGGTGGCTTTCATCGAGTCCCATTCAGCGTTAATTATACTGTAGTAAACATCATGTCTACTTTCCCCACGAGAATCTATGTAGTTGTTTCTAAAAACACCTTCTTTTTGTGCTCCTAGCTTTTCTATAGCTCTCTGTGATCTTATGTTTTCACTATCGGCACTAAATTGTATTCTTCTAAACCCGATGTTTTCAAACCCAAATTTCAATAGTTCATACTTGCAGGCTTTGTTTAGCCCAGTTCCTTGAAAATCCAATCCGTACCACGTCCAACCGATTTCACATTTTTCACTCAAAGGATTTAAATATCCATATCGAGTGCTACCGGCAACTTTATTATTTCGTTTGTCAATGATTATGAATGGAAGGCAGATTCCATTTTTTTTATCTTTAAGCGCACTGTCTGAATAATTTGCAAAGTCTCTTTCAGTTCTAACATAGGCTCCCATATAGGTCCATATATCATCATTAAAGATTATTTTTTTGAGCTCCCCATTTCTTGGATGTTCAAAGGGAAGCAGTAAAACCCTGTCGTTTTCCAATTGTATATGAGTGTTTAGTAAATCAATCTCCATGATATGTATCGTTTGTTTATAGTCTTAATTCTCCTTTTAATACGATTTGAGCTTCACTTTTTATCAATATTTCACACTCACTAATGAGTTCAACTTCCATAAATCCAGTTCTTTCGGAGCATTGGAATGAATTCATTTTCTTTTTATTCAATCGCTTACTCCAATATTTCGCTAAAAAAGTATGGGTTCCTCCAGTTACAGGGTCTTCATTTGTTCCGCTCCAAGGCCAAAAATATCTTGATTCAAAATCAAAACCATTTCTTTGAGAAATTGCCGTAACCAATACTCCGTTTATCGAATGATGTGAGCGTTTTAATTTTTCAAAATCAGGGGATAATTTTTCTAGTACTAGACTACTCTCAATTTCAAGAAGCAAAATGTTTGTTTCTTTATTGAACTCACTATTTATGATAGTTTTAATCCCAAGCGCATGTAATAATTCATCCGGGGCATTTTGAGGAGTCGTGTCATAAACAGGAAATTTCATTTCAATTTTATGTCCACTTTTCCTTATCATTAAATCCAAATTCTGAATATTTTTAAAATGGATCTCAACCATTTTAGCGTCAATTTCAAACAGCACTTTTGAGGCAGCTAGTGTGGCGTGTCCACAAAGAGGTATTTCCATAACTGGAGAAAAATATCGGATCGAATAGTTGTCTTGATTCTCACTTTTGGTAACAAATGCCATTTCTGAAAGACCCAATTCCTTGGCAATGGATTGCATTTGTCTGTCAGTCAGTAGTTGATTTAAAATACAAACACCTGCTGGGTTTCCTTTGAAGGACTCATCCGTAAAAGAGTCAACTATATAGGTCTCTATTCTGTTCGTCATTTATGTTGTATTTAATGCGCTTTATTTCCAACTCTGTAATTCAATTAAATTTCCTTCTGGATCTCTGGCATAAGTAAAAGTGAGTTCCCCAACTCCCTTTACTTCTTTCTTTGTAAGCTCCCCAAAGGATTTACCACCATTTTTAATAAAACTGTCTAATATTTTTTCCACATTTTCAACTTCAAAGGCTATATGGCTAAAACCTCTTTTATTAGGCACAATTGGCATTAATTCTTCAATTCTTGAATACTGATATATCTCCAGTGTTGGGCCATTTTCACCATGTCCTGGAAGTAGCAGGTGAGCGCCTTCTAGTTGCGCATTTTTTAGCCCTGTGCCTTTATCCAGAAACTCTCCTGATTGTTTGCGAATAGGGGGGACGACTTTACAATCGAATGTTTTAACATAAAAGTCCACAAGCTTTTTCCAGTCCTTACTAACGATGTTGGTATGGGCAAATCTCATATACTAAAGTTTATCTAAATGGGTTACCGTCATGTCATTTTCGATATTACCTGTGTTTAGTGTCGATGCTGGTTCGAACAGCATTACATGGACTTCCTCAGGGGCGTAGGGTTTGTGTTCCTCACCTTTTGGAATAATTACAAACTCTCCTGCACGCAGATGCAGTGTTTTATCTTTCAGTTCAATAAATAATTCGCCTGCTATTACATAGAAAAGTTCGTCTTCATTTTCATGATGATGCATGATGAATTCTCCTTTGAACTTGGCCACCTTTACCAGTTGATCGTTAAGTTCCCCCACAATCTTTGGTGACCAATGATCGCTGAAAGTACTAAGTTGATCTACTAAGTTGATTTTTCTAATTTCCATGGTATTGAGGATTAGAAGATTTTAACCAACCATCGTAGTTGGGTTGTGTTCTATCTTAAAATTGCAAGAGTTGGCGATAAAGCACATCTTATTTGCTTCCTCGTGCAGTTCATTGGCTTTGTCTATCATATCCGCATCCATCACTTTTATTTGCGGATGAAGAATGACTTCTGTAAACCGCCCACTCCCGGTTTCATTTTCCTCCATAATTCCCTTGGCATGATCCAGATACTCAGTAACGATAATTTGATGCACTGAACATAAATGTAAATACCAAAGCATATGGCAAGAAGATAAGGAAGAAAGGAAAAGCTCTTCAGGATTGTATCGAGAGGGATGTCCTAAAAATGACGGATCAGAAGACCCCATGATTGTGTGTTGTTTTCCTTCTGCATCTATCCTATGATCTCTATTATACGAACGGTAGCTCTTCGTTCCACTGCCTTCGTTACCCGTCCATTCAAGTAAGGTTGTGTAATGATGTTTTTTCATAGGTTAATTTTCTTTAATTCATTAGAAATTCGCTGACCAAAAGAGGCACGATCGAGATTTGCTTCGAGTTCTTCCAAATGATGCATGATCTCTGTGTTTTCATTAAGCAGTTCCAATGTCACCTTTTTCCCTATTTCCCATATCTGCGTAAATAAAGGCAGCTTTTCCTCTGCTTTTTTGGTCAATCTAAAAATGGTTTTACGCTTATCGATGGAGTCTTTTTCACTCTCGAGATAGTCTTTTTTTATCATTTTATGGGTCATCACAATAACAGACTGATGGGTGAATTTCAACCTCGCTGCGATTTCCATAACAGAGATATTGGGTTGTTCATTTACAATCCACAATACCAAATACCAATTGGGCTCTGTATCCATTTGAAATTCACGGTACATAGCACGCAAGCTATGCGACATCTTATCGCTGATGCGTTTTAGCCTTGTATCAAGATTAGCATAGCCTAGTTGTCTTATTAAATCATTGTCCATCATTTCAAATGTTTACACAAAAATACAAAACGCAGTTAACTGCGCAAATTTTTTAACCTTGATATTTTATTTTTTTATGAGGATGTTTTTCAGCTTGCGCACAACGTGATTGTATATGGTTTGTTGCGTGTGTAAGCAACTAATTTAGCAAATAAAAACGGAATAGAAAATTCGAAAGAATTTTCGTAAGCAAGCTAGAACTAGCAATAAATTATATACGGTGTTACCTACAGTTTTTTATAAATTTCCAAAACAATCTTGTCGTTTAGGAATGGTTCAAAATTATTAATCCATATATAGTCTTCTATAATAATATCTATCTCTTTGTTTGAAATAGTTTTTAATTTTTTCTTATTAAATGTTTTTTCAAATTTTCTAGTGTAATATTTATTTACAGAAAATTCTAATTCCTCGTAATCTTTTCCAAATTGTTCGTAATCAATTTCTGATTTGTCATAGTATGCTGTTTCTTGAAGAGTTGAATGATTAAAGTCACTAATGGATGTTATGATATGGCTTTTAATTAACTCTTTATCTATTGGTAAATTAAATTCTTGATTTAAAGAGGAATCGATATCTTCAAATGAAAACTCTCCTTTATTCTTCTTTTCAATTGTTTTTACTAATTCTTTATGCAACGTATATTTTTGATTAAAGATAAGTCCTGGTTCGTAATAGATTTCATCGTATAATCCATTCGGGTAAGTATAGCATTCTCCTATTTTAAGTTTATCTTTTAATTGTTTAAATAATATGCGGTTAAAAGGATAATATGTTGATATTAATTTATTTGCAAATTCAGTATCCTCAAATAATAACTCTACATTTTCATCAATATATTTTTCTTGGGTCAAAAACTTAAAAATTCTGAGATAATAAGACGCTATATTCTTATCTTCAAAAACAACGATGTTCTCTAGATTTTTATTAGCTTTAACTGAATAATTGTATGAACCAGTAATAATTTTCTTCTTGTCAATTATTGAAAACTTATTATGATTGAATTTCTTAATATTTTGTCTTTTTATTAAAATCCCAGCATTTAATAAGTTTTCTAGATGTTTTTCGAAAAAATATTTTTGGTTTATATGATTATCATCTACTAAAATTTCTATTTCAATATTAGATTTATTTTTAATACTGATAAGTGATTCAATAATTTTAGAATTCGTAAACCAAGCTACTATTATTGTAATTGATTTTTTTGCATTCGAGAAATTTTCGATAATGACACTTTCAATATTTTTTGTAAAAGCAATCATTTTAATAATCCAGAATATTGATTTAAATCGACTGTGTTTTTAGAATATTGATGTAAAAAAGTATATAAATGAGAAACAAAACCCAATATACTTGAGCTATTTCCAACGCATTCATAATGTGTATTGTTTTTTAAACCCAAAAATATTCCACTTTCAATTATTAGAATTCCATTTGGCCAATATCTAGATTCTATTTCTTCCAATTTCTTGAAAATAGTATCTATGTTTTTAAAACCTTTATAAGAAATTATAAATGTTGGAATTTTCAAATCATCAAGAAGAGCCACTTCATTATCTTCTAATTTATAACGATTAAGGTTTTGAATTTCCTTAACCTTTTTAATAGCTTCATCCCATTGATTATATAGATTTGACTTTATTTCAAATGCTGCTCCTACAGAATCTGCTAAATACAATCTATTGTTCCCTGTTGAAATAGGGAAACTTAAAGAAAAAGGTAATTCAATAACAGTATCGATTTGACCAGTCTCTATTCCTTTAGCATCTGTTATTGTACCACTACCAAATCTGAAATTTGATGGAAGTATTTTTGATAAGAGGTTTGTTTGAAATATTTCTCTTTCATCTCCAATTATAGAAGATGAATACTTTTCACTATCTCTGTGACATTCGAGCATATTACTATGAATATTCTCTAATTTTCTTTTGAAAAGACTGTTCATTTTTTAAATTGTAGGTAACGTAAAGTGTAAAAAGCGTTTTAATGCTTTTTTACATAGTGTTAAGTTTAGTTGTTCTACCCAAATGTAAGGAATTTTCCCCTTTCTTACAGTGGGGTAAACTAACGGAGTTTCAACAGGCCGCGCAAATCATGAAAAGCCAACACTTGATGGAGGGATCAGTGGCGGCTATGGGCTTTATCCCTGATAAGGAACGTAGCTGGCAATGAAGCAAAGCGTTAAAATCAAACCCTGCTCGCGGGCCTATTTTTAGCTCAAAGCGGTTCGGGAAGAAAAAAGCATTTCTTGACTTTACCATTTTTTTTCGATATCTTAACCAAAGTCTTTAGTACGTTAGCTACGTTTGCAAATACGAATTTGCACGATGCAATCGAAAAGACTTTGACTTCCCGCTTTTTAAAAAATCTAAGCCTTAAAAATACTTGCCAATCCTTACTTTTTTAACGCATCCATCCGTGAAGTTTTGTCCGATGGGCTGCTTGAAATTAAACTTAACTAGTTAATATACGCACTTTATTGCGTTTATTTTTCTTTCAAATATACCTTTTTGAATACTAAATCAAAAGGACTTCTAATATTTGTTAAATGTGTAGTACTCACATGTGTATAAATTTCAGTGGTTTTACTGGAACTATGCCCTAAAAGCTGCTGTATGTACCGCAAATTAACACCATTTTCTAAAAGATGCGTCGCAAAACTATGCCTAAGGGTATGTACGGTTGCCGAAGAATTGCCTAAGGCTTTGCGTTTAGAACGGTTAAATACCTGCCGTATACTAGAAACGCTGTATGGCTGTGCGTTAGGTCCTTCAAACAACCACTGCTTAGGGCGGTACACACGATAATAGTCCCTTAGTAATTGTAGTAGGTCTAGCGAAAGAAGGCTTATCCGGTCTTTCTTACCTTTCCCATTTCTAACCCAAATGCGCATGTGGGCAGAATCTATATCTATGAGTTTCATTTGTATACATTCTGAGATACGTAATCCAGCGCCATAGATAAGAGACAGTATAGCCTTATGCTTTATATTATGGGTTACTTCTAATAGTTGGCTTACCTCTTCTACAGACAGTACTTTAGGCAAGGTTTTTTGCTTTTTAGGTCTGGGTAATTCATAAATACTTACGGGGTACTTAAGCACTTTTTCTATATAAAACTTGATCGCATTGATACTTTGATTTTGATAAGAGGCAGACACCTTGCATTCTGTCACCAACCACACGTGATAATTAATAATATGTGTCTTGGTAACCTTATGCAGCGGTAACGGTTTGATATACTCCAGAAACCTCCTGAACATATGTAAATACGTTTTTAAAGTATGGCTGCTGTAATTTTTAAGTAGTAATTCTTCACGCATCAAAGCAAGTGCCCGGGTATAGTCGATACCTACTTTTGGGGAGCTACTGAATTCGTATAAGTGTTCTGACGAAAGTTTCATGTAGGAAAAATCTAAAAAATAATTGATACATTCGTATTAATAAACGTTTATATACGTATATAAACGCCTAAATACACAGTTAAGTGAAAATACAGTTTTGTACAACCTGTGCTAAAGAATTAAAGGGCCGATCTGACAAAAAATTTTGTGATGCCCAATGCAGAAGTATGTATCATAACACACACAGACCTTTCCATGAACTCACCATCCAAAAAATCAATAGTGACTTAAGGCGAAACCGAAGCTTACTTGCCCATTTCTGCCCCAGTGGGAAAAGTACGGTTGAAAAACAGGTATTAGAAAAACTAGACTATAGATTTGATCTATTTACGCATGTCTATCCGTTTACCAAAGGCACTTATTATTTTTGTTATGAATACGGATACTTACCCATTATGGAACAAGGCACTAAAAAGATGTTAATAGTACACAAGCAGGAATATATGAACAAGCTCCATTTTAACCCTTGGGATTATCACGTACTCAAAAATAAGTAGCTTGCTATGGTAGCTCAAATAAAAAGCCGAAGCGTAAACTTTAGCTTTTGTACTCGAGGTGGGTACCGAAGTATCGGTAGTAAACAACAGATCCCACTATTTTATTTCGTTTCTCTACATAAAAAAGCCCTTGCTTTCGCAAAGGCCTTCTCGTACTGCGTACTCGAGGTGGGTACCGAAGTATCGGTAGTAAAAAACAGATCCCACTATTTTATTTCGTTTCTCTACATAAAAAAGCCCTTGCTTTCGCAAAGGCCTTCTCGTACTGCGTACTCGAGGTGGGTACCGAAGTATCGGTAGTAAAAAACAGATCCCACTATTTTATTTCGTTTCTCTACATAAAAAAGCCCTTGCTTTCGCAAAGGCCTTCTCGTACTGCGTACTCGAGGTGGGAATCGAACCCACACTCCCGAAAGAACTGGATTTTGAATCCAGCGCGTCTACCAGTTCCGCCACTCGAGCATTTTTGTTTAAGCTCCGTCTACCTCCCGATACTTCGGGGCCGCCACTCGAGCATTTTTTCAGTCACTTATAACTTAATTTACACTTATTACAAGCTTCCTCCCAACTCAAATGGAGGGCAAATCTAAAAAATATATTTTAATCTTGGTTAAAAATAGCAGACATTTCCTTTCGGTCTCCAAATAAATTTCTAAATTTGCACCTCGTTTTAAGAAACGTCATTAATAAGTAACTGTTAAATAATGCCTTACGTAGCACCTGAACCTAAAATTTTTGGATGTACCCAAAGTATGGATTTGGCTCAAAAAATAGCCGATGTCTATGGTGCACAATTAGGAAAAGTATCTTTTTCAAGGTACAGTGATGGAGAATTTCAACCTTCCTTTGAGGAATCTGTGCGAGGCGCAAGAGTATTTTTAATAGGCTCTACGCATCCAGGTCCAGAACACTTAATGGAAATGTTATTGATGTTGGATGCCGCCAAAAGAGCTTCAGCAAGACATATCACCGCTGTAATGCCTTATTTTGGATGGGCGAGACAAGATAGAAAAGACAAACCAAGAGTTCCCATAGGTGCAAAATTGGTAGCAAAGTTGTTAGAAGCCGCAGGCGCCACACGCATTATTACTATGGATCTCCACGCAGATCAGATTCAGGGATTCTTTGAAAAACCCGTAGATCACTTGTTTGCATCTACAATTTTTCTTCCCTACCTACGCAGTTTGAACCTAGAAAACTTAACGGTAGCCTCACCAGATATGGGGGGTTCAAAAAGAGCCTATGCGTATTCTAAGTATTTAGAAAGTGAAGTAGTAATTTGTTACAAGCAACGTAAAAAAGCCAATGTAATTGATCATATGGAGCTTATAGGTGATGTGACGGGTAGACATGTAGTATTGGTAGATGATATGGTAGATACCGCAGGAACCTTAACCAAGGCAGCAGACCTAATGATAGAAAGAGGTGCTTTGAGTGTAAGAGCGGTTACCACCCATGGCATTCTTTCAGGAAAAGCGTATGAGCATATTGAAAACTCAAAATTAGAAGAACTTATTATTACCGATTCTATTCCATTGAAAAAGGAAAGTAAAAAAATAAAGGTATTAAGTTGTGCACCGCTTTTTGCAGAAGTGATGACAAGAGTGCATGAAAACACCTCTATAAGTTCTAAATTTTTAATGTAAATAATTAATATTTAAATATAAATAATGAAGTCAATTACAATTACAGGATCTCAA
The DNA here is from genome assembly GCF_037782385.1 of Ascidiimonas meishanensis. NCBI lineage: Bacteria > Pseudomonadati > Bacteroidota > Flavobacteriia > Flavobacteriales > Flavobacteriaceae > Ascidiimonas > Ascidiimonas meishanensis. Next base: position 424,973 of record NZ_JBBEXD010000005.1, on the reverse strand, counting down.
AGAGAAAGCGTGGGCAAAGCAGCGACAAAAGCCTTACGTAATGCTGAACAGGTTCCTTGCGTAGTATACGGAGGAGACGAACCATTGCATTTTTCAGCGCATGAATTAGCATTTTCAAAATTAGTCTACACTCCCGATGCACATACGGTAGTAATTGATCTAGAAGGTGGTAAAACCATTAATGCAATTTTACAAGACATTCAATTTCACCCAGTGAGTGATAAAATTCTTCATGTAGATTTTTACCGCTTATTTGATGATAAAGAAGTGTCACTAGATGTTCCAGTTAAAGTAACCGGAAAATCACCTGGTGTTATTGCAGGGGGTGCACTACGTCTTAACAAACGTAAACTTAAGGTAAAAGCATTACCAGCAAACCTACCTGATTATATCGTTGCTGATATTTCAGGATTGGAAATTGGAAATAAGTTGTATGTTACTCAAGTAACTAATGATAATTACAAATTATTACACCCAGACAACACGGTGGTATGCCAGGTAAGAATTTCTCGTGCGGCTATGAAAGCAGCTCAAGATGCTGCCAAAGCAGAAAAAGAAGGAGACAAATAATTAATTTATTTTCTATAAAAAACATCCCGCTATGCCGGGATGTTTTTATTTTTACAGCATGCTTAAAAGATTTATTTCGTATCTCAAAAATCTTTACAGTGAATCAGACGAATCACTTAGCGATGAAACTGACCCTATGAAAAAGTTTTTAATTGTAGGACTAGGAAATATAGGTCCGGAATATCAAAATACCCGTCATAACATAGGGTTTAAAATACTGGATAAATTTGCCAAAGAAGAAGCGCTTTCTTTTGAAAACCTTAAACTTGGCGCTGTAACTACCTATAAACTTAAAGGAAGAACTTTTATCTTTTTAAAACCTGCTACTTACATGAATCTTAGCGGTAAGGCGGTAAAGTACTGGATGGAAAAGGAAAAAATTCCGATAGAAAATGTATTGATTATTACAGACGACATTAATCTCCCATTTGGGGTAATACGCCTGAAAACAAAAGGAAGTCATGGGGGACATAATGGATTAAAAGACATTGAAGGTCAACTAAACACATCTCAATATAATAGATATCGTTTTGGAGTGGGATCTGAATTTTCTAAAGGAAGACAAGTAGATTATGTACTAGGGGAATGGAATGAGGAAGAATCTGCAAAATTACCTGAACGCCTAAATCGTTCTGTTGAACTTATTAAATCTTTTGCACTTGCTGGTATAGCAAGAACTATGAATCAATTCAATAACACATAACTAGTACTCCTTATTTTCGCTTTTAACCGGAAGAAAGAAGCGCAACATCAATTCATGAGTTCCACTTCCTAAATCGTTAAGTTGAGACCGTAAAGAACTATCATAGGCATATCCCGCTTGTAACCAATCTGTCGCCCGAATTAGCGCTAGGCCACTTACACCGCTATCTGTACGGTAGGCAACACCAAATTCAAATTTCTCTCTGAATTCTACCGCGGCGGTAATGGTTGCAGAAAGAGGTGCTCCACTTACCATTCGGGTTAAAACAGAAGGTTTAAACAACCAGTCTTGGGCAATCGCTATTGTATACCCACCCGCCAAATAAACATGTAATTCATCAGTCGCTTCAATTACCTCTCCATCTATTTCATCAAACCGTTTTGTATTAAGAATGCCAGGTGAAGAAAGTGACACAAAATAATCTTCGTTTTTTAAAAGAACCCCTACTCCAATATTTGGATTAAAATTACTTTGATCTATCAATAAAGGGTCTGCGGTATAGTTAAATGTTTGCAGCCCTCCTGCATTCACATCTAATACATTTCCTCCTGCCTTTATTCCAAGAAAAAGATTGGTTTCATCTGCAATTTGCAATTTATAAGAGAAGTCAACGTAGAAAGCAGTTTGCTTCTCAATAAAAGTCTGGTCGTTAATTATAGAAATTCCCAAACCTACCCTATCAGACAATGCACTGCTCACTAAAAAAGTTTGGGTTCTAGGTGCTTCATCAATACCTTGCCACTGGCTTCTTATATTCAATGTAAAACTGGTAATTCCCTCATATCCGGCTGCCGCAGGATTAAATGCATTTAGGTTATATCTGTAAAACACATAGTCTGGATGCTGTTGCGCCTGAATAGTTAAGCTTATAAAAACTAAAACAACCGTGAGAAATCTTTTGATACTATAATTCATTCTTTGAGTCAAATTAAAAAACAACATTAATACGTAATATAAATCCATCCATTAAAATCTATTGTTCCATCACGGGCTAAATCTATCTGATAATAGTAAGGTCCGGCTGGTAATCGCTCACTTCTATCCTTATAGGTAGCATTCCAGTCATTGGCATAACCAACAGCTATAAAAACTTCATTTCCAGACCTATTATAAACCCTTACCTCTGCATCTGGATATAATTCTATATTAAGTATATTCCATGTGTCGTTAATCCCATCTCCATTAGGAGTCACTGCTTCCGAGACCAGAATATCTTCATCACAAACATCTCCTTCTCCATCGTTATCTATATCTCTTTGGTCTGGATTAAAATCAAAAGGACAATTATCTGCTGTATCCAGAATACCATCGTTATCATCATCTTCATCACAAATATCTCCTTCTCCATCCAAATCATTATCTAATTGATCACTATTTGCGGTAAAAGGACAGTTATCCTGATCGTCCAAAATACCATCATTATCATCATCATTATCACATAAATCACCTAATTCATCTTCATCATTATCTGCCTGATCAGGGTTTGCATTTATCGTACAATTATCATTTACATCAAGTATTCCATCATTATCATCATCGGCATCACAAACATCTCCGTCTCCATCATCATCTGTATCTAATTGATTGGTATTTGCGATATTTGGGCAGTTATCATCTTCGTCTAAGATACCATCTCCATCTTGATCTGGTAGAAAAACACCTCCTGCGCAAACCGTTAATTCAAAACTATTAATAGCGCCTCCATCAATATCAAAAGTATCTTCTACCACCAGTGACCAATTCCCTCTGGCTAATTCTCCATTAAAAGCACTTAGCAATTGTACTCCTTTTATAGTGCCATTTAGAGCTGGGTTCACTCCGCAAACAGGGTTAGCCCCATCATCGTCAAAAGTTGCTTGAATATTATCACTGTCATTACAATCAAGTGAAAACAAAACTACTTCTGTACCTAAAGGGGATACTAGTTTGATTCTAAGATCTGAAATAAAACTATGCGTAATATCTAAAGTTACATCTACATCGGTAAGCTTAAGATTGTCTGGAATAAAGATAGTAGTAACTATTGTTGGGGTACCGATATCTGGAATTACTATTGGAGTATCTCCAGACGGGAATGTTTTACAATTAATTTCAAGTGTCGTAAAACTAAATGGTGTTCCAAAAATACTTTCACCGCAATCATTTCTACTTTTCACTCTCCAGTAATAGGTGGTTAAAGAAGTTAATTGAGTGGGTATATAAGAAGTAGTTATTACGGTAGCTGTCTCAATAATATTTGTAAAGGCTACATCTGTAGCAATCTCAATATCGTAAAATGAGGCAAGAGGGTCTTGCTGCCAGGTAAATGGGTCTGTAAAAAAAACGTCGTTAGCCTCGTCTGAAGGGCTTTGCAGTACAACTTCGTTTAGCACATCTGCAGAAACTTCAAGATTAAACGTAATGTTTTGAGTAACTGAATTGGAGATTCCGGAAATTGTCAAAGGATAAGAACCTGGGGTTACATTGGAAGATCCAGTAATCAATATTTCTACTTCTGTTCCATTGAGAGTAGCATTTGAAGGAGTGAAACTTACATTAATACCTGCGGGAACACCCGAAGCAGTAAAACTAGTCTCTTCATTGAAACCAGAAAAGGTATTATACTCAAAATTTATTCTTAGATCTTCTGGCTGGCAAACAATAGCTTCTACAAAAGGTAAACTCAATACAAATTCTGAACCTTCTATGGTAATATTCCCGCTATTAACTGCCAAAAAAATATTATTGGCAGCACGAATCATTATCCTGCCATTAGTAGTATCTATGCCTCCTGGCACTATTAATCTATGTGATCCGCTATTACTTATATTCTGAGCTAAGGTTATTGGAAACGTACTGCCGCCATCTAAGGAAAGAAGAATATCTACCTCAATAGCATTCACAGGAGCCTTGTTAGTATCTGCTACATCCCATGTAATGGTTTCTACAGTACCCGACTTCCAGTTTGTAGCATTAGTTTGTGAAGTAACGCTAAAGGGGCCCGCATCATTATCTACCAAAACCTCCACAAGGCTTGACGAGGTCTGACCTCCACCAGACACGTTATCTCTTACCGTTAGCGCAAAATTAAAGGTTCTTCCTACCTCGGAAACGGTTTCCCATGCGTCATTAAGAGAAGGGTTCACTTGGGTAAGATTGCCGGTTACTATTCTACTCAGCCTGGGAAAATATCTGTTTGGATTTGTAGTTGGAGGTAAAGAACGAAAATTAGCTCCAACCCTATTGGAAGGGCCAAAATTAGTAGTAGTTACAATACCATCATCTATCTGCTCCCAAGTATACGTAAGCACATCTTCAGAAGTTGGATCTGAAAGGTCTACATCTGTTGCAGATCCTTCCAATATAAAAGCCGTTCCTTTAGGGATTACATAATTACCACTTGCATTCGCAATTGGAGGGTTATTGGTAATGGGAGTTTCTACATCACAAGAAGTAGTGGCTATAAAATCTGTGATCTGATCTATACTATAATAATGAAAGTAAGGATCACTGGTTAATTGTACATTATTAATGCCTGTAATTCCCGCGTAGCCCATGATGGTTGTTCCACTGCCGGGTTCTGCATTTACACCAAGACCTTCTGATTCAAAAGACCAGGTGTGATTGGCTCCAAATTGATGTCCCATTTCATGAGATACATAATCAATATCAAAAATATCACCCACAGGCTCTGGAGTAGATGAAAATGCACTTCCCTTTCTTCCATCTTCACATACACAACCAATACACCCTGCATTGCCATTTACAGGTGCCAGATGAAATAAATGACCTATATCATAATTTTCGTCTCCTACTTGATCTGTTAGTACCGTTTGTAGCGCTGTATTTAAACCTGAAGTTTCGTAAGGATCCGTTGCCGGATCAATAAAGATCACATCTCTGGTTTCATCTATTACTTCCAAGGATATTCCAAAATCTCTTTCATAGATTTCATTTACTCTGGTTACGGTCGCATTAATGGCAGCAAAAGCATCTTCTAAAGTACCTCCATGGAAATCTGTATACTCTCCAGTAGTAGACACTACCAATTTATAGGTACGTAATGTTTGGTCATTATTATCTCTTAAAGCGGTATAATTAACCTTATTGCCTTTAAGAAATGGGGTAGTACAGTTTATGCCTTTAAAAGTGCCTCTTGCCTCCCTCGTATAGGTAATATATTGATTAGTCTCTTTAGTATACTTTTCCATAAATACCGTGCGCCCATTAGCAAATGTCATCATATGCTGTATTCCTGCCTTGGAAACACTAAACCTAACTCGCACTTGTTTATTTAGTCCATAACCTACAAAAGATTTAATTTCAGGATACAAGTCACTAAGACCCGATGATAAAACCGGAGCCTCATAAAAAGAAAAGCTAATCAAATTTCCTTGATCATCTGGCAAACTAATTCGTTTTTCACTGGCTCTTGTACTTTTATTTCTTAGCGGTGCCCCTTTTAGTCGATTTCTAAAAGCTTTCTCATTTAAAGTTAATACAGAAAAACCTTCTTTTTTTAGTTGTTGTAGCGTAGAATTTGATGCTTTACGCTTTGGAGATATCTTTGCCCAATCAAGCTCTTGCCCGTGAATAAAATAAAAGGAAAGAAAAAATATGGTGATTGTAAAAACATACCGTAAGTTTGTCTTCATAAAGGAGTGTAATTTTTTACTTTAACAATGTACTAGCAACAAACTTAAGTTATTTTTATTTTTGGTTTGTATTTTTTAAGTGATAACCTTCAACAACATAGCAAATTTTAACAATCCAGTTCGTACCATAGTAACTATTGGAACTTTTGATGGAGTGCACATAGGGCACCGGAAAATTATTCAGAAATTGGTTGCAGGGGCTTCGGCAAATGATCTTAAGTCTACCTTACTTACTTTCTTTCCGCACCCAAGAATGGTGTTGCAGCAAGATTCAGACCTTAAACTTATTACAACGCTTAAAGAAAAACAGCAAATATTAGAAAAAACGGGACTTGACCAATTAATTGTTGAACCCTTTACCAGAGAATTTTCAAGATATACTGCACAACAATTTGTTAAAGAAATATTGGTAGATAAGCTTCATGTGTATAAAATGGTCATTGGTCATAATCATCGTTTTGGCAGAAATAGAACAGCTACCATTAAGGATTTAATTGAATTTGGAAATACTTTTGGCTTTGATGTAGAACAAATCTCAGCAGAGGAAATAAATGAAGTCTCCGTTAGTTCTACAAAAATAAGAAATGCTTTAAATGAAGGAGACATAACCACTGCCAATGCATACTTAGGGTATGAGTTTATGCTCACCGGAATAATTGAACATGGCAAAGGTTTAGGTAGACAAATAGATTTCCCCACAGCAAATCTGAAAATAGAAGAAGACTACAAGTTAATTCCGGCCAACGGTGTTTATGTTGTAAAGAGTACTTTAAACAATAAGCTGGTCTACGGAATGATGAATATTGGTTTTAATCCTACCGTAAACGGAACGACCAAAACGGTTGAAATTAACTTTTTTGATTTCAATGCAGATTTATACGGACAGCAGGTGCAGGTGCATTTATTAAGCCGTTTAAGAAATGAAGAGCGATTTGACTCTGTTGATATTTTGAAAAAGCAACTAAAGAACGATCGAAAAAATGCATTGGAGTTTATTCAAAAGAGAAAATAGCCTCAAATTCTTATTTGAAGAAATTGACAATGCACCGCTCGTTGTTTTCAGAATTCTATTTGGTGCACTTATTTTTCTTGAATCTGTAGGCGCTATTTTTACAGGTTGGATAAAGAAAACCCTCATAGAGCCAGAATTTACCTTTAGCTTTATTGGTTTTGAATGGCTGCAACCTCTTCCCGGCAACGGAATGTACTTTTACTATGCTATTATGGGCATTTTTGGCCTTCTAGTGATGCTAGGCTATCGCTACCGTTTAAGCATGGTAGTTTTTGGTATTATGTGGACTGCCACCTATTTGATGCAAAAGGCCTCTTATAACAATCATTATTATTTATTGATTCTCATTTGCCTTATAATGTGTCTTTTGCCTGCCAATAAGTACCTATCTGCAGATGTCAAAAGAAATCCTGCCTTGCAATCTTACACCATGCCCAGATGGTGCAGTTTACTCATAATTTTTCAATTATGGATCGTTTACACCTACGCTGCTGTTGCTAAAATTTACCCAGACTGGTTAGACACTACTGCTATTGAAACCTTAATGGCTTCAAGAACTAGTTACCCTGTGATAGGTGAATTTTTGGGCAATAAAACCCTCCATTATTTTATTGCTTACACCGGGATCTTTTTTGATCTTCTAGTGGTTCCTTTATTACTTTGGAAGCCTACTAGAAACCTTATGTTTATTGCATCCATCGTATTTCATGTTTTCAATTCAATTGTATTTCAAATTGGCATTTTTCCATTTTTATCTCTTGCATTTATTGTGTTTTTTTATCCTCCAGAGACCATTCGACGCATTTTTCTAAAAAACAAAAAACCGCTAAACACAGAGGCTGTTATTTTGAAAATTCCTTCTAAAAAAAATGTTTATTTAATACTTGCAGCCTTCTATTTTTTGATTCAGATAGGACTCCCGCTAAGGCATTGGTTTATTAAAGATGATGTTTTATGGACTGAAGAAGGCCATAGAATGAGTTGGCGAATGATGCTAAGAACCAAAGGTGGCTATATCTCTTTTAAAACAGTAGATAAAAAAACCGGAAAAATCACCCATATTTCGCCTAGAGATTTTCTGAGTCCTAAGCAAGCAGGAATGATTACTTCTAAACCAGATGTAATTTGGCAATTTGTGCAGCGCCTAAAAAAACAAGCTTTGGCTGATGGAAAAGATCTGGCAATCTATGCAGTTGGAAAAATACGGGTAAATGGCGGGCCTCTCAAAACACTCATTGATCCTGATGTAGATTTAGCTACTGTAAAATGGTCTCATTTTTCACATCATGATTGGATATTACCTTCTAGCCCTATCGAAAAAGACTAAATCTGAACTTTTCGTTTTGATATTTACACTAAATTTGTGCTCTTAATTTAAAATAGCACTGCCTTTAACTTCAGTCCAAAAACTATGTTACAAGTACAATTTATTAGAGAAAATAAAGAAACCATTATTACTGCATTGACTGCAAGAAATATGGATGCTTCTGCACTTATTGAAGACGTGATTGCTCAAGATGAGTCTAGACGAAGCCTTCAAACAAAATTAGACCAAACCCTTTCTCAATCTAATAAGTTGTCAAAAGAAATAGGACAGCTTTTTAAATCTGGACAGGCACAAAAGGCAAATGAACTAAAACAGGAAACCGTTACCCTTAAGGAGCAATCTAAATTGCTAAATGAGCAGCTAAACGAAAAAGCAGAAACACTCAAAAAGCTTCTCTATACCATTCCAAATGTTCCTCACCCTTCTGTTCCCAAGGGTACTACAGATGAAGACAATGTGGAGGTTTTTAAAGAGGGTGCTATTCCAACATTGCATGATAAGGCTTTGCCGCATTGGGAGCTTGCGCAGAAATATGATATTATTGATTTTGAATTAGGCAATAAAATTACGGGAGCTGGTTTTCCTGTTTATAAAGGGAAGGGTGCCCGATTGCAAAGAGCACTTATTGCTTATTTTCTTGATAAAAATACGGCTGCTGGTTATACAGAATACCAGCCTCCCTTATTAATCAATGAAGCTTCTGGGTATGGCACTGGTCAGTTACCAGATAAAGAGGGAATGATGTATTATGTTGGTGAAGACGATCTTTATTTAATCCCTACAGCAGAAGTACCTATTACGAACCTTTTTAGAGATGTGCTTCTTACGGAAGACCGCTTCCCTATTTGTTGTACGGCTTATACTCCCTGCTTTAGAAGAGAAGCTGGAAGTTATGGAGCCCATGTAAGAGGCTTGAATCGTCTTCATCAATTTGATAAGGTAGAAATTGTACGTATTGAACATCCAAAAAGATCTTACGAAGCATTAGACGGGATGGTTAACCATATTAAAGACATTTTAAAAGAATTAGAATTACCTTATAGAATTCTTAGACTTTGCGGTGGAGACCTTGGCTTTACCTCAGCACTTACGTACGATTTTGAATTGTATTCTGCTGCGCAAAAAAGATGGTTAGAAATAAGCTCTGTTTCAAATTTTGAAAGCTTTCAAGCAAACCGATTGAAATTGCGATACAAAGATGAAAATGGAAAAAGCCAGTTGGCACACACCCTAAATGGAAGTGCTTTGGCATTGCCAAGAGTGTTAGCCGGAATTCTTGAAAATTTTCAAACCGCAGAAGGCATTATACTTCCTGAGGTACTTCACTCATACACAGGGTTTGACCGTATAGACTAACTTTTTAAATATTAGATTTTTAATATATATTTGTGTCACCAAATCTTATCAATGTTTATATCTTAAGTGCTTTTCCGCACAATTTTTTTTCGATAGTTATAACATAGATATTTTTGGAATTGTTTGAATTAAGATTCTTAATCATCAAACTGATACCGACAGAAATGATAGAATCGAATGATAAGTATATTCGTTAATAGCACGCTATTATTTTTTTGGTCTTATAAGCCTGAGCAACTGTTCAGGCTTATTTTTTAAAAATATTAACGGTTTATAATAAGTTCATGGCTTATATTTGGTAGAAATCTTTCATAGTGAGATCACTTCTTTTTTTCTTTTTAGGGCTGTTTTATATGGCAGGCAATGCACAAAATGACGCATTAGCCCGGCAGTATTTTGAAAATGGAGAGTTTGAAAAAGCACTCTCTTTTTATGAAAAATTGTATCAGCAAAATCCTGAAAGATCTGATTTTCTTCAGAACCTAATCATAAGTTACCAACAATTGGAGAAGTATGAAAAGGTAGAAGCCTTATTGCTTCCATTTGTTAAAAAATCTTTTTACTCGCCTAATCTCTTAGTAGAGTTAGGATACAATTATAGCCTTCAAGGGAATACGGAGTTAGCAACAGCCTATTACGATAAAGCATTGGCACAAGTAGATGAGAATCCCGGGTATGCCTTTATGATTGGTGCTAGCTTCAAGAAAAAATCCTTATTACAATACGCTTTGCGTACTTATGAAAAATCGGTCAAAGTTAATCCCAACACTAATATCAACTTAGAAATTGCAAAAATTTATGGGGAGTTAGGCGATGTTGAAAAAATGTTTTCCAGTTATCTGGAATTAATTAGGAGTAATAATGGTTACAAAAGAACCATTATGAATCGTATTGGTCAGTTTTTAGAAGATAGTCCGTTGAGTGAAAATAATGTAAAGCTTAAAAGAGTGCTATTAAAAAAATTACAAACAGAACCTGACTTGTTATGGAATGAAATGTTAAGTTGGCTCTATGTACAACAAAGACAATATAAAAATGCTTTTATACAAGAAAAAGCAATTTTAAAAAGGTCAGACAATTTGGCTCTTGAAAGAATAATGGATTTAGGAGTACTTGCCAAAGAAGATGAAATTATTGAAATAGCCACCACCATTTTTGATTATGTTATCCAGCAATCAAATGATAAATCCTTACAATTAAATGCGCATTTACTAAAATTAGAAATGGCCATTGAGCAGGCTAAAATTAAAGATTATAAAGATATTAATGAGGAGTTTAAGGTACTTATACAAGACTACGGAATCATTACCGAAACTATTCCCTTGCAAATTGCCTACGCCCGCTTTTTAGCTTTTCAATACAACCAAATAGCAGCTGGTGAAGCACTCTTAAAAGAAAGCCTTGAATTGCCCGTAAACCGCTATGAACTCGCAAAAATTAAACTCAATCTTGGCGATATTTTAGTGTATGACGAAAAATTTAATCAAGCGCTTATCTATTATGCGCAAGTACAAAAATCTCTTAAAAATGATGTGATCGCTCAAACCGCAAGGTTTAAGGTAGCAAAAACCAGTTTTTACAAAGGAGATTTTGACTGGGCATTTACGCAGCTTAAAGTATTGCGATCTTCAACCACTCAATTAATTGCGAATGATGCCATGCAACTAAGTTTGCTAATCTCAGACAATTCTTTGGAAGACTCTACCCAGACGGCCTTAAAAATTTATGCTAAAGCAGATTTATTAGCCTATCAAAATAAAAATAAGAGTGCCATTACCTTATTAAATCGCATTTTAGAAGATCATAAGGGGGAACGCATAGAAGATGAAGCCTTGCTCATGCAAGCCAGATTGTTTGAATCACTAAAAGAACCTGAAAAAGCGAAGCTTAACTACATTAAAATCATTGAATTTTACGGGGATGATATTTTAGCCGATGATGCTACTTTTGCACTGGCAGAGCTTTATAGAAAAGTATTTAATCAACCGGAAAAAGCAAAAGAGTTCTACGAAAAAATCATCTTTAATCACCCAAATAGTATTTATTTTGTAAAAGCCAGAAAAACATATCGCCAGCTAAGAGGAGATGTTATTAACTAGTGATAGCGCATAAAAATGAACAAACTAATAATCATACTAACCATTGGAACTTTAGTCTCTTGCCATTCAAACATTGAAAAAAAGGAGAAAACCAAAACCAAAATCGTACAGGACACCATAAGAATTGTAGAAAAAACGGTTGACACAATTTATATAGAAAAATCTGACAAAGAGGATTTCACACAAACAGAATGGTATATAAAAGAAAGACTCCCTGAGTGGTTTGCATTAGGTGATGGACTTAAATTTCAAGAAGAATATGAGTTTGATAACAGATTAAATCCTCTATATCTGGAAACTGATTTTAACGGTGACGGTACTATTGATTTGGCAATTCCAATAAAACAAACAAAGACAGACAAAGTAGGGTTTGCAATTATTCATGGAAAAACTAATGAAGTTTTCATAATTGGTGCAGGGACTCTCATTAAAAACCAACTATCAGATGACATGATTTACATAGATATTTGGAAAGTAAATCGCGAAAAGGTAAACGAACCGGGACTTGACGAAAATGGAAACTTTAACAAGAACGGATCTCTAATTCTTACGAACCCATCCATGCAAGTAGAGAAATCTGATGTTGGAGGTGGACAGATTTATTGGAATGGAACCGAATACGTTTATTTCCATCAGACCTGTTAAATGAAAACATACTAGAACATAGCACGTATTTAATTAACAGTGCTTCGTTGGTTAAGAATGGTTCAGTATAAATGACCCACACTGCCAAATAGTTGATTTGGCTTTTAAGAAAGAATAAATTAAAAACAAAATACAGCGTTATGGCTCAGCGAAAACCCGAAAGTCTATTTCTTTCAACTGCCCTGGATTCCATAAATTAAACATTCTTTATAATTAAAAAACTACAGTTCAATGAAAATGACCATTAAAGTTTTGCTGATTGGAATATCATTATTGATGTTCAATGCCTGTGACCAGAATGATGATTCCAATCCTAAACCACAAAACACTTCTATAAACAAGATACTGCCTTTGGGAGCATCAAGAGTTGAAGGGGCAAGACCAGCATATGAAAGCTACCGATATGAACTTTGGAAAGATTTAAAAGAAAACGATTGGACTTTTGATTTTATAGGAACTCAATCTGACAATGCTTCTTATCCAACCTTAGCTAATAGCGAATTTGATATAGACCATGAGGGAAGAGGTGGTTGGACTTCAGGACAAATTTTGAATGGACTAAATGATTGGCTTGGTGAAACAGGTTCGCCAGATATTGTTCTGTTCAGTTCACCAGGTGGAAATGACGTTTTGCAAAGTTTGGATTATAACCAAACCATTTCAAACATTAATGCAATTATTGACGTTTTACAAGAAAACAACCCAAATGTAACCATTATCATTGAACAACCAGCGCAAGGTCGTTCAGACTTTATGACACCTGAATTTACCAATGCTTTCAATCAAATACAACAAGATATTCTAACCATTGCAGACCAACAAGCAACTCCAACTTCTCAAGTAATACCCGTTGATATGTTTACAGGGTTTACTGATAGTTTTTTAGCTGATTTTGTACATTACAATGAAATGGGTGCAGACTTTATTGCTGCCAGATATTATAATGAACTTATAAATGTATTGGAAGAATAAAAACTACAGAGCACATTGTGCATAATTTTCGTACCAAGCTAAAGCTGGTAACACCGCATATATTTACCATTGGTAGTAATTGAAAACACCGCGTAATATGGAAAATGAAAAAATGAAAATAGTTCTTATAATACTTTGTCTAATCTCTATTCATTCGTTTGGTCAGAAGCAAATCAACTTGGCAGATCAACTACAAAATAAGAAAATAAAAGCCGTAAATAGGGTAATATCTCTTTATGGAGACGCTTCAGGTGCTATAGAAATGAATGCGAAAGATGGTGATGGTTTGGGAATATTGGAAGATGTAGAATTTGAAAAAGGAATCATTGAAGTTGAACTTTTAGGTGAAAACAATCCAGGTAAAAGTTTTATTGGAATCGCTTTTAACATTCAAAATGACAGTACTTTTGAAGCCTTATATTTCCGGCCATTCAACTTTGTTGCTAAAAAGCAAATTAGAAAAGACCATATGGTTCAATACATTTGTCATCCAGAATTTACTTGGAGAAAACTAAGAAACAACAGAACCGGAGAATTTGAGGATGAAATTTCAGACCCTCCAAATCCCGATGGTTGGTTCAAGGCAATTATCAAGATAAATGATGATACAATTAAAGTTTATCTAAATGAAATAGCAGAACCTATTTTATCCGTTGACAGGTTAACTAAAATCAAATCGAATAAAATAGGTGTTTGGACCGGGTTCGGCTCCTCTGGCCGATTTAAGAATTTGGTTTTACAAACAGATTAAACCACTACCAACTTAGCACCATTAATTAATGACAGGATTGGAAATACTCGCCTTTGCCCTTAACCAATTTGCTAACTTGAACGCAGATGATTTTAATAGGTCTACTTCTTTTTGGCACACCAAAGAATATAAAAAAGGTGAATACTTCAATCAGCATAAAAACATTTGTACCTATTTAGGATTCATAAATACGGGCACTTTTCGTTCTTATATTATCGACAACAAAACAGGCGACGAAAAAAATATTTTTCTTTATTCAAAAGATCAGTTTGTAGTTCCATTTAAAAGTTTCATTAATCAAACACCTTGCGAATATCATACCCAAGCTATGACAGATGCTTCAATTTATTATATCAACTTTAATGATTTGCTAACTCTTTACAAGCAATCTCATAAATGGGAACGATTTGGTCGCTTAATGGCACAAAAAGCATTTGATATAACTATTGAAAGAATGGAAAGCTTCATCTTTAAAACACCAGAAGAACGTTACTTGGATTTAATAAAAAACCACCCAGACATATTCAACAGCATTCCATTGTATCATATTTCTTCCTATTTAGGGATACAGGGACCTTCATTAAGTAGAATTAGAAAAAGAATTTCAAAGAAGTAATACGATTTTAACTTGAGTTAAAATTTCACAGCATTGTTTGTTGGACTTTTACATAAATAAAAGACAAAAATGAAACCAACAAAAACAATCGTATTCATTCACGGATTATGGATGCATACATCTTCATGGCAACAATGGATGGTATTTTTTTATGAACAAGGTTATAAAACACTTAATCCAAGCTGGCCAGGAGAATCTCCCACTGTTGCTGAAAGTCGCGCTAACCCAAATGCTATTGCCAATAGAGGAGTTACTGAAGTTGTAGATCATTATGCTAAAATAATAACGACACTTCCAGAAAAACCAATTGTTATTGGGCATTCTTTTGGTGGCCTAATTGCGCAGATTCTATTAGGACAAAATTTAGTTAGTGGTTGTATTGCGCTAAATCCTGCGCCCTTAAAAGGTGTATGGCAACTGCCATTTTCAGTACTCAAAGCCTCTTTACCGTTACTTGGTAATCCTTTTAATTTCAAAAAGGCCTATTCACTTACTTTCAAACAGTTCTGTTATGGATTTGCAAATGCTTTACCAAAAAAAGAAGCGAGAGAACTTTATGAACTTTGGACAATTCCGGCGCCTTGCAAACCACTTTTTCAAGCCGCAATAGCGAGCTTTGCTGGTTCTGAAACAAAAGTGAATACAGAAAACACGAAGCGTGGGCCTTTGTTAATAACCGGAGGCGAAAAAGACAATCTAGCACCTCCAATATTGGGTAAAGCTTCTGTGAAAAAATATAATTCGTCTGTAATTTCAGATTTCAAATTATTTGAAGCACGGGGCCACTCAATGGTCATAGACCACGGCTGGAAAGAAATTGCTGAATACTCATATACTTGGCTCAAAAATAACGAACTTTAACAAACAAGAGAACCAATCTTAAGCAGTATCCCATTAATAGCTTGAGTCTTCTTATGCTAAGAACCTCAAAGCTCAGAGGCTACAGACTTTCCATACTTTTATTTTCGTTTTGCCGAATCAATTGTGCAACAATGGTAACTACACATAAACAAACCAGTACTTTGAACCGAGTATTCTTTGTAACTTTGCAACACATTTCAATATAGGTTTTATGTACATATACAATGTAACCGTAAACATTGATGAAAGTAGTCATAATGAATGGATTCAATGGATGGAGAAATCCCATATTCCAGACATGCTTGCTACAGGTAAATTCACCTCAGCACGTATGCTGAAAGTTTTAGTAGAAGAAGAAATGGGCGGTATTACCTATTCGGTTCAATATTATACCGAAAGTAAGGAAATGCTTCAGCAGTATTATGCAGAAGATGCTGCACGTCTTCGCCAAGATGCACTGAGAAAATTTGCAGACAAATTTGTAGCATTCAGAACGGAACTTGAACTATTAAACGAGTATAACAATGACTAAAATATTCAAAGCCAATAATCTGTACTACGCTAAAATTGCATTGCTCATATTTATGGTTATCCTAGGATATCTTTTGTATGACTTTATAATAATCTCTATACTTGGAGGTATTCAATCTGTATGGGCTCGGGTACTGATGTTTGTTTTGCTGGGTGTTTTTTTAGTAATAGCACTTTTTGTGGTCTATATAGTTATTACCTCAAACAAACCGGTAATAGAGCTCCAGGAAGACTTTGTACGCTACAAATACCGAAAAATATTTTTTAAAGACATTAAGCATTTCTATGTCTCAAAAGGAGGCAGTGAGCCTTTTATTATCACCAAAGACAACAACCAAATAGATATGGAATTATCTTGGCTTAGAAAAAAAGAACGTTTGGAGATAGAGGATACTATCCAGAAAAAAATAAGTTCTTAACATATGTCTAAGGATCAAGTAAAAGCCAAAAAACATCTGGGGCAGCACTTTTTAAATGATGAAAATATCGCTGCTAAAATTGCCGATACCCTAAACTATGAAGAGGGTGATTTGGTACTTGAAATTGGTCCAGGAATGGGGGTAATGACCAAGTATCTATTACAGAAAAAAATAGAAACCTGGGTTATTGAAATTGATAAAGAATCGGTGGTTTATCTGGAAACCAATTTCCCTGAACTTAAAGGTAGAATTATAAGCGAAGACTTTTTAAAATGTAATCTTACTCATTTTTTAGGAGATCGCTCTTTTAAAATTATTGGTAATTTCCCGTATAATATTTCCTCGCAAATTGTTTTTCGCTTATTAGAAATGCGCGCATCTGTTCCAGAGTTCTCAGGAATGTTTCAAAAAGAAGTGGCACTGCGCATTTGTGAAAAAGAAGGAAGCAAAACCTATGGCATACTATCGGTTTTAGTTCAGGCTTTTTACGATGCTGAATATCTCTTTTCGGTTTCAGAAAATGTTTTTAATCCGCCTCCAAAGGTAAAAAGCGGTGTATTGAAGCTTACCCGTAAAGACAATTTTACGTTGCCATGTGATGAAAAGTTATTCTTTAGAGTGGTTAAAACCGCGTTTAACCATCGTAGAAAAACACTTCGCAATAGTTTAAAAACCTTCAACCTCTCTGATAATTTAAAAGAAGACACTATCTTTGGGCAAAGACCAGAACAGTTAACCGTTCCTCAGTTTATAGACCTCACTCAAAAGATAGCTAATGACTCCGTTTCAATTAACAAATGACCTTATAGAGGGAATTGAAACCCTCATAGAAAACAAAAACGATAAAGAGTTATTGTCTTTGTTAAAAGAAGTGCATTATGCAGATATTGCTGAAATTATTAGCGAACTTAATATTTATGGAGCCACCTATCTTATTAAGTTACTAGACAGTGACAAGACTTCTGATATTCTTACTGAACTGGACAACGATTTTCGTGAAGATATCTTGAAAAATCTTTCGTCACGAGAAATTGCGGAAGAATTAATTGAACTAGACACAGATGATGCCGCAGATATTATTGCTGAGCTTCCAGACGATAGAAAGCAAGAAGTAATCTCTCAGATTGAAGATGCAGAGCATGCCAAGGATATTGTAGAACTACTTCGGTATGATGAAAACACTGCAGGTGGTTTGATGGCAAAAGAACTAGTAAAAGTAAATGAGAACTGGAACGTACTTACCTGCGTAAAAGAAATGCGGGCACAGGCAGAAAATGTAACTCGGGTGCATTCTATTTATGTAGTGGATGATGAAGATAAATTAAAAGGAAGACTTTCACTTAAAGACCTACTCACTACTTCTACTAAAACGCAAATAAGCGAAGTCTATATTCCAAAAGTAGACTATGTAAATGTACATGAAAAAGCAGAAGAGGTAGCCAAAGTAATGTCTAAATATGACTTGGAAGCCATCCCGGTAATTGATGAATTAGGTAGGCTTGTTGGACGTATTACTATTGATGATATTGTAGATGTCATAAAAGAAGAAGCAGAGAAAGATTACCAGTTAGCAGCGGGTATTACCCAAGAAGTAGAAGCAGATGACACTGTTTTTGAACTTATAAGAGCAAGACTCCCTTGGCTTGTTCTAGGTTTATTGGGTGGACTAGGTAGTGTTATTATAATGGAAGGTTTTGAAGAGGCTTTAAGTAAATATGAAAAACTCTTTTTCTATACGCCCCTTATCGCGGCAATGGCAGGAAACGTAGGGGTACAGTCTTCAGCTATTATTGTACAGGGTCTTGCAAATGACAATGTGAAAGGGAGTCTATTCAATAGATTATTAAAAGAAGTAGGCTTAAGTCTAATAAGCGGTTGTGTATTGGGCGTACTCGTTATTATTTTTGGCATGCTTACAAAACTAGATTTAATTTTTAGTTTTACCATCGCTATTTCTATGCTTTGTGTTATTATAGTCGCAGCGCTTATTGGGACTTTTGTTCCTATCATTTTGCATAAAAAAGGAATTGACCCAGCTATTGCTACCGGACCTTTTATAACCACAAGTAATGATATTTTTGGGATTTTTCTGTTTTTCTATTTGTCCAAAATTATTCTTGGATTCTAAAAAAATTATGGCTTCTTATTCTTAAAAAAATCAAGGATGAAATCAATCAACTTATTAAAAAAACATGCTGAATTTTCTCAGCAATGGCATCCACATCAAATTGCAATCGTAGATGATATGCAAGTTTTACTTGCTAAAATTCAAGGAGAATTTGTCTGGCATGCGCACGAAAATGAAGATGAGCTTTTTCAAGTGTTAAAAGGTACCTTATATATGCAGTTCAGAGACCGTATTGAGGTTGTTAATGAGGGTGAAATAATAGTAGTTCCTAAGGGAGTAGAACACAATCCAAAAACGAAAGAAGGAGAGGAAGTATTGTTGATGCTTTTTGAAAAATTAACTACTGCGCATACCGGTGAGGTAAAACATGAAAAAACACAAACCCATTACCCTAAAATATAATGAAAGTTCTTCATCTTGACACCAATCATCCCATACTCATAGAAGGGCTGAATGCTTTAGGTTTTGAAAGCCATGAAAACTATACCGATTCTAAAGAAACTATTCAGAAAATAATTCATGAATACGAGGGAATCATCATTAGAAGCCGATTTCCAATCGACAAAACCTTTTTAGATAAAGCAACACACCTAAAATTTATTGGACGGGTAGGTGCAGGACTAGAAAACATTGATATAGACCATGCCTCAAAAAAAGGAATTAAGCTTGTTGCGGCCCCTGAAGGTAATAGAAACGCAGTAGGCGAACACACCCTTGGAATGCTGCTTTCTTTATTTAACAACTTTAAGAAAGCTAATTACGAAATTAATTCTGGCAGTTGGCAAAGAGAAGCCAATAGAGGCCATGAACTGGATGGAAAAACGGTAGGGCTTATTGGCTATGGAAATATGGGGAAAGCTTTTGCAAAAAAGCTCAAGGGGTTTGAAACAGAAGTGATTTTTTACGACCTTAAACCCAACCTTTCAGACGAAAATGCCAAACAGGTAAGTCTCAAAGAACTTCATAGTAAAACAGATGTACTAAGCCTTCATACACCTCAAACGCCACTTACCCTAAATATGATAGATGACGCATTTATTGAATCATTTAGCAAACCCTTTTGGTTCATTAATACTGCGCGAGGGAAAAGTGTGGTTACCGCAGATTTGGTGAAAGCTTTAAAATCAAGAAAAATATTAGGTGCAGGCTTAGACGTGCTAGAATACGAAAAAGCTTCCTTTGAAAATCTATTTGCAGAAGCATCTCAAGTGCCCGAGGCATTAAAATATCTTATTGATGCACAAAATGTGATATTAACTCCGCATGTGGCAGGATGGACCCATGAAAGCAAACGAAAACTTGCAGAAGTGATTATATCCAAAATTGAAAAGATATATCGTTAAACCCTCATTTGAAAGGATATAAATATACTTTTCATTTTATTGTAATAAACACCTATTCTTCAACATAGCGTCCTATTATTTAAATTACTCTCTCCATAATATGGCACAGGTTTCTTAACTTTAAGGTTGTGAAACAAACCATTATTATTTTTACCGTATTAATTGTTGCCGTACTTTCTTTATTCCAAATAAGTAAGTATACACTTCTTGCGGGGGAAACCACGATTGAAATGATGATTGCTGGAATCGCTATTACGTTTTTTATGATTGGGGTTATACTCCATAAAAAAAGTCTAAGAAGTCCTCTTAAGAACGAAACACAAATCAAAAAAGAAAACATTACAAAAACAGGACTTACAGAAAGAGAGTATGAAGTATTAAGTCTTGTTGCCTTAGGCTTGTCTAACAAAGAGATAGCTATCAAATTATTTGTTACCGAAAGCACTATAAAAACCCATGTTTCAAATGTCCTAGTAAAGCTAGATGCGAGAAGAAGAACAGAGGCTATTCAAAAAGCGAAAATCCTTCATCTTATTGAATTTTAATATCAACTTAATTAAAATGGTACTTTAGTATGAGGCCCAAATCAATCATAAATTTCAGTTTTGTTTTATAAACTTAAATGTCTTTAAAATGAAAAAAACGATTTTAAAATTTGGACTTTACTCCGGGCTCTCTGGGCTCATTTTATTTACTTTGGCATTAGTTCTTGGTAAACAACTTAGCTTTAGTAGTCAAGAAGTTATTGGGTATGCCTCTATAGTTACTTCGCTTCTTTTTGTATTTTTTGCAATCAAACATTATAGAGATCAAGAAAATAATGGCGCTGTAACTTTTAGCAAGGCTTTGCTCATAGGCATTCTTATTTCGCTTTTTGCATCTATTGCATTTGGTATTGTAGATGCTATTTATATTAAATATATTAATCCAGATTTTCCGCAGCAGTACGCATCTTATACACTTGAGAATTTAGAAAAAACAGTGTCGGTTGAAGAATTTAAACTTCAAAAAGAACAACTAGAAGCCTCTATGGAAATTTATGCCAATCCCTTAGTTGCAGGTTTTATAATGTTTGCTACTGTGTTTATTATTGGGGTTATCATTTCCATTCTATCTGCGTTTATTTTAAAAAGAAACTAATAGCATTATGATGTTATCTTTAGCCAACTTGCAACAGGCATTAATTGAGTTATTTTCTAAATGGATGCCTCCACTTAGAATTAGAAAAAATAATCCTGAACTATTTGAAGTTTACGGTTCTAAAGAAGCAATGCAGGATAATAAAAAAGTAGACGGTTTCTTTTTTGTGAGTATCATATCCAAACTAAAGGACATAAGACTGTATTATTTTCCTATCTGCACTCATCCAGATGATTTTACAGATCGCTCTCGGTCTTTGAGAAAGTTACTGAAAGGCAAGAATTGTTTTTATTTAAAAAATATGGAGGCTGCGCTACTCATTGAAATTGAAAAAATAATTGAAAAGGAATTTCAACTTATACAAATAATCAAATTCTCTAATCTATAAAACCCATTGTAAAAATGAAAAAACGTGTTACCGGTATTGGTGGTGTATTCTTTAAGTCTGAAAACCCAAAAAAATTAAAAGAATGGTATAAGGAAAGATTAGGATTACCTGTTGACCAATATGGATGTAGTTTTATATGGAGGAATGATGATAATCCGGAAGAAAGAGCAATAACGCAGTGGAGCGCTTTTGATGCGAAAACAACGTATTTTGAGCCGAGTCAAAAAAATTTCATGATGAACTACAGAGTTGAAAATTTAGTTGAATTATTAAAGATCCTTCATCATGAAGGAGTGACTATTGTGGGAGAAATAGAAGAATATAGCTATGGGAAGTTTGGCTGGATTATGGATCCTGAAGGAAATAAAATTGAACTTTGGGAGCCTATTGATGAAGAACTTTTATAGAATAAAAAAATGACAATCCAATTAAATTGAAGGAAAAAACTTACTTATGTTCAGGTTTAAAGAAAAACAGTAGATTTTTCCAAAATCCTAGCTTAGTTTTCTTTTATATTTCCTTTTTTTTTCTAATTTTAGAGCACTAACCAAAAAAAAACTTATGTCAGAAGATAACAAAGATCTAGGCGATGAAATTAAAGATACCGCCAAGGAATTTACAGAAGGTGCAAAAGAAGCTATACAAAGCGGTGATAACAAGAAAATGATTGCCGGTATTTTAGCGATTGTACTAGGATCATTAGGAATACACAAATTTTATTTAGGCTATCAAAAGGAAGGATTCATTTTATTGGGTGCTACGTTAATATCATACGCATTAGTTTGTCTATTGATTGGTGCATTTTTAGTTTGGATTCCGGCGGTTATTGGTTTAATTGAAGGTATCATCTACCTCACTAAGTCTGATGAAGAGTTTTACAATACCTATCAAGCTGGTAAAAAACCATGGTTTTAAAAAAATATAATCGTTAGCTTAGTTTCACTGGGTTTTAAATATCATAAAATCACAATATGCTCTATTATGGGATTTTCTAAATTTTATGCTCATACAATACAACAAAACAGAACTGCGAAGCTTTTTAAAGCTTTAGGGCATCCTGCGCGTATTGCAATCATGGAATATATTAGTAAAAACCCAGAATCTACATGTAATGATATAGTGATGGAAATGGAATTGGCGCAAGCCACCATTTCGCAACATCTATGCGAGCTCAAAAGAGCTGGTTTTATTAAAGGCACTTCTCAGGGAAAACGCATACGGTATACCATAAATATTGACAATTGGTATGAAACACACCAAGTAGCTAATTCATTTTTCAGAAATACGCAATAAAAAAATTCATAGTTATAAATATACTATGACTGCATTCCAAAAATTATTAAGTAAAAAATCGCCAGCTCTTAGAGTTGGCGATTTAGTTTTAGAATATTATTATTGGTAAACTTCTTTCCCAGTATATTGTTAATACCAAAAGAACACCTTCAGATACTTTTTCTATTTTCTTTCTAACCTGATTCAAAATTATTATTTTAGATAGATATCCAATTCAACTCTTTCATTGAGATAAATATGTAGTAATATACTTGGCCTAGGCTGGCTGTCTATGAAAAATCTCCCTTGTGTATATAGTTTGTATATACTAGAAGAATTTATAAAATAATTATATGTAGATTGGGTAACTAGGGTTTAACTATCAATTTCACCATTCCCTTCTGCAAACTTTCGCTCCAATTCTGCCTGAAATTCTTCCATCACGGGTTTTACAGTGCTTTCAGGTAAATCTGCAATTCTTATATACATGAGGCCATCTACAGAATTATTGAAGAGTGGGTCTACATTAAATGCGATTACTTTAGCATTCTGTTTGATGTATTTTTTAATAAGAACTGGTAATCTGAGGCTTCCGGGTTCCACCTCATCTATTAGTCTATCAAATTTATTTAAGTCTGCCTCAGTTGAGTCAAAAATAAAATCTTTATCAGCATCTTTTAGTTTTACTTTGAACTCCTTTTTTGGTTTAATATATTGAGCTATATAAGGGTCATAGTAATTAGACTTCATAAATTCAATCATTAAAGATTTTGAGAAATTTGAAAACTGATTACTAATACTAACACCACCAATGAGATATTTATGCTCAGGATGCCTAAGAGTAGTGTGAACAATACCTTTCCAAAGTAGAAATAATGGCATGGGTTTTTGCTGGTACTCCTTTATCACAAAGGCTCTACCCATTTCTATAGACTGGCTCATCATTTTGTGCAACTCTGGTTCAAATCTAAAGAGATCCTGAAGATAAAATCCGTCAATCCCATGGGTAGTAAATATTTTTGAGCCTAAGCCCATTCTGTAAGCTCCTACAATTTTTTGAGCTACCCTATCCCACAAAAACATATGGTGATAATAACTGTCAAATTGATCTAAATCTATAGACTGATTTGTTCCTTCCCCTACTTCCCGAAAGGTAATCTCTCGCAACCTGCCAATTTCCTGTAAAATACTCGGAATTTCTTTGGAACTGGCCAAGTATACCTCGTAATTCTTACTTTCTAACAACCTGTGTTCCGTATCCCTTAATGTATTTACCTCTGCTTCCATAAGCTCAGGAGATATCGGTGTTACAATTTTTTTGGGTGCCTTAGGAATTTTTAATGTAGAAGGCACTTTTTCTAAAATACTCTTCTTTTCATAAGCATTAGAGAGCATGTACGTTTTTTTTCGTAAAAACTCTGTGAATTCATCAAGTGCAGGAATTTCCTTTTGTGCATTCACCGAAATGGGATTTCCAATGCGCACTTTAATAATTCTATTTTTTTGAGATAGTAATTCAGAAGGCAATTTAGCCGTTCTAAGTGTGTCGCTTAGTTTGGATAACCGGTAAAAAAGCCTACTGTTTTTTGCATGGAAATAGATGGGGACTACCGGTACTTCTGCCTTTTTTATAAGCTTCATGGCAGCCTCTTCCCATGGTTTATCTACTATAAGTTTGTCATCTTTATAAGTAGAAACTTCCCCTGCAGGAAAAATACCTAAAGGATGCCCTTCCCTAAGATGCATTAAAGATTGCTTGAAACCAGCTAAACTGCTCTTAGCGTCTTTATGATCTTCAAATGGGTTAACCGGCATAACATATGGTACCAATGGTTCTATTCTGTGTAAAAGAAAATTAGCTATGATCTTGAAATCAGGACGCTTTTCTAGCAATAATTTCAACAATAATATCCCGTCTATACCTCCCAAAGGATGATTGGAAATAGTAATATAGGCTCCGTCTTTTGGAAGTCTTTTTAAATCCTCTTCCGGGATTTCAAACCGGATTTCGAATTCTTCAAGAATTGCATTTAAAAAATCTACGTCTGCTAAATCCTTATTGCGATTGTAGATTTGATTCATTGTAGATATCTTAAGTACCTTCATGAGTATCCAGCCCATAAATGTTCCTAAAAATCCATACTTATCAACCTTAATTACTTTAGCAATTTCTTTAGCAGTAACAAGCCCCATTTATAATTGATTAGACGAATTACAAATGTAATCAAATTTGATTCAAACTATAATTCAGGTATAAAAGAATTCCTTGCACAAATAAAAAGTTGTAGTAAAAAAATTACGCTAATTACTCACTTACCACTAATTGAACTGTATCTTCAAGCCGTTGCTTGAGTAGTACCTTTTTATCTTTTTCAACACCACTAACAGCCTCTCCGGTGGCATGCCTGATTGTATATAAAGACACATTTTCATAATAATCTACCTGAAATTTAGCTTCAAGTACCTTTATCAGCTCATGTAAATTGTTATACTTATTATCTGCACATACCGAAAAACTAATGGCGGAATTCTGAATAACGTCCACTTTCATTTTATATTTATGCAATAGAGAGAAAATTTCACTCATATTATCCTCCACAATAAAAGAAAAATCCCTGGAAGATAGAGAAAGCATCACTTGGTTTTTCTTGATAATGAAACAAGATACTTTAGGATTTAATCTCTGCCCTTTACTCACAGCCGTACCCAAACCTTCTGGATTAATAAAGGATTTTACATACAACGGAATTTCTTTTCGTTGCAGTGGTTGTAAAGTTTTAGGGTGAATTACAGAAGCTCCGTAAAATGCAAGTTCTATAGCTTCCTCATAAGAGATTTGATGCAAAAGTTGTGTTTTTGAAAAATACCTGGGATCTGCATTTAAAACACCTGGTACATCTTTCCAGATAGTTACATTCTGTGCATTTAAACAGTAAGCAAAAATAGCAGCAGTGTAATCAGAGCCTTCTCTTCCCAAAGTAACGGTAAAATTATTACCATCACTACCAATAAAACCTTGAGTAATATTTAATAAAGACTTATTAACACCATCGTTAATATTAATTTGGGTTTCCTCCCAATTTACATTGCCATCTCTATAATTAGCATCTGTTTTAATAAAATTACGCACATCCAGCCAAGTGTTCTTAATACCTGCCTCCATTAAGTACTGACTTATTATAGTAGTTGAAAGCAATTCGCCAAAACTAACCACTTGATCATAAACAAAACTGTAATTAGGCGATTTATTTAAAGAAAGAAAAGAGTTGAGCTCTGCAAAAAGACCTTCAACTTTCCAAAATACAGGATGCTTTTCTGCTCTATTACTGGCTGCATCAAACAATTCTAGCATAATGTCTAGGTGGTATTGTTTAACCTCTTGCAAGCTATTTTGGAGTAATTTATCATTCTCAAAATAATTCTTTACCACTATCTCTAGCGCATTCGTACTCTTACCCATTGCAGAGACTACTAGTAATGTATTTTCATACCCTACAGTTTCCAGTACCTTAACTAGGTTCTTAACCCCATCTGCGTCCTTAACAGAAGCTCCACCAAACTTAAAAATATTCATATTTAAAGCTTTGAAATAAATTTTTTAATTCCTTGTTCGTCCATTTGCACAATATCCCAATCACGCAATATGTTAGCACCGTTTTGTTCGTAAAAAGAAACTGCCGGCTTATTCCAATCTAAAACAGCCCATTCAATTCTTTTGACTCCCCTCTTTGCACCGTATTTAATTACTTCTGTGAGCAATGCCATACCAAATCCATTACCTCTACTTCCATCTCTTACGATAAGGTCTTCAAGATGAATAGTAGGTCCTTTCCATGTGGAGTATCGAGGATAGACCAAAGCCATTCCTTCAATTTGTTGATTTACCTCTGCCACAAAACAATGAAAAAGGGGGTTTTCACCAAATCCGTCTCTTTTTAAATCCTCCAAAGTAATTTCTACAGCACCTGCTTCTTTTTCAAAAACAGCCAATTCATGAATAAGTCCTAATACAGCTTTCATGTCTTCAATACGTGCTTCTCTAATTGTCATTTTTAAATTTTGTTTCAAATAAAACACAAAGTTATAAATGTAAAAAATATAGTTATCACGAAAACGATGTAGTTTCACATTTTTATCGATATTTGTGTGCAAAATTACAATCTAACCGAGAATGTCAAGAAAAAACCAGACACTTGGAGAATTTATTATTGAAAATCAAAAAGAATTTCAATACTCCTCAGGCGAGCTTTCCAAGCTAATTAATGCAATAAGACTTGCAGCTAAAGTTGTAAATCATGAAGTAAATAAAGCAGGATTAGTAGATATTTTAGGCGCGGCAGGAGACACCAACATTCAAGGAGAAAATCAACAAAAATTAGATGTTCTTGCCAATGAAAAGTTTATCCAAACATTAATAAATCGGGAGATTGTTTGTGGTATCGCTTCAGAAGAAGAAGATGATTTTATTAGCGTAAACAGTAATGATAAAAATCATCAGAATAAATATATTGTTCTTATTGATCCGCTAGACGGTTCTTCTAATATTGATGTAAATGTATCCGTAGGCACTATATTCTCGGTTTATCGAAGAGTTACCCCAATTGGAACCCCTGTTACGCTTGAAGATTTTTTGCAACCTGGAAGAAAGCAGGTAGCAGCTGGTTATGTTATTTATGGCACTTCTACAATGTTGGTTTATACTACCGGTCATGGGGTAAATGGCTTTACTCTAAACCCTGCAATAGGCACATTTTATTTATCACATCCAAATATGCAATTTCCTGAAACCGGTAAAATATATTCTGTGAATGAAGGAAACTATATTCATTTCCCACAAGGTGTAAAAGACTATATTAAATATTGTCAGAAAGAAGAAGAAGACCGTCCATATACTTCTCGTTATATTGGGTCTTTAGTTTCTGATTTTCATAGAAATATGATTAAAGGAGGTATTTATCTTTACCCAAAAAGCAGTGTGGCTTCTAATGGCAAATTACGCTTGCTGTATGAATGTAATCCAATGGCACTGTTGGCAGAACAGGCCAACGGTAAAGCAAGCGATGGTTTTCAACCTATTTTAGATATTCAACCCTCAGAACTACATCAAAGGATTCCTTTCTTTTGTGGAAGCTCTAAAATGGTAGACAAAGCAGAAGAATTTATGAAAGAATACAGCAACTAACTTTAAGGGAAACACTATTTTTTCCAATGCCTAAGTTTAGAGAATGATCCTGTATCTCAAAAAAACAAAAGCAGCCATAAAACGTTTATAGCTGCTTTTAATTAATTATAATAGAACTTCTAATTATCGGTTCATATTTTTCATTTCTTCCTTAAAAGTATCCAAATCAGATTCAACCGTTATCAACTGCATTGCTTTTTTAACGATAAACTCTACATTTTCGGGTGTAAATCCAAGACCTACAGCAAGCCTCTCCATAATTTTCATCTGATCTTCATCGGTAATGCGGTCTACATATACCATTCTTACAAGATCATAAAGTCGCTCTAGCCTTTTCTCATAAGAGACCGGAGGATTAATAGCGTATTCAGTAGGATTCTCTAATATTTTCTCATAATCCTTATCTGAAATATCTAAATTTTTAGCTAACCTGTCTAAAAAAGCCTTTTCAGCTTCGTTTATTATCCCATCAGAAAGTGCAACACGCACAATTGCTGCAAAGTGATCGCGGTTTCGCTCTCTAAAACCGCTTGAATATAATTCTGAAATTGACATCATGATGATTTTAATTTTAAGCAGGGCAAAGATAGCTATTCCAATAGCTTAATGAAATGAAATGTATGATATTTTTCATAACTTCACACAGCTATGAAAAAACCGTTACTAGCTTTTACAGATAAAGGCATTTATTGTGATGCTGCAAAGATATATTTAGATCCGTGGAAACCCGTTGAAAAAGCTTTGATTTCTCATGGGCATGCAGACCATTCCAGATGGGGGCATCAACGGTATATAACTCAACTTAATAATGTACCTATTATAAAACACCGTCTAGGTGATATCAATGTAACTGGAAAAGCCTATGGTGAGCAATTTATAGTTAACAATGTAAAATTTAGTTTTCATCCGGCAGGTCACATTCCAGGATCTTCTCAAATAAGGGTAGAACACAAAGGAGAAGTGTGGGTTTTTACGGGAGATTATAAACTAAGTGAAGATGGTATTTCTACTCCTTATGAAAATGTAAAGTGCCATACTTTCATTACGGAGTGTACTTTTGGATTGCCTGCTTTTAAATGGAGCCCTCAAGTAGAAGTTTTTAATGCTATAAATGAATGGTGGGCGGCGAATAAATCTGAAGGTAAAACTTCCGTACTTTTTGGGTATTCTCTAGGTAAAGCACAACGTCTATTGAAACATCTGGATCCTTCTATTGGTAAAATATATACACATGGTGCTATTGAGAAAATGACAGAAGTTTTAAGACCACAATTGGAGTTACCTCCCACAGAACTGATTACTCGAGATACAGATAAAAAAGCCATTAAAGGAAATATTATTATTGCACCTCCTTCTACACACGGTTCTGTATGGTTGCGCAAATTTGCTCCCTTTGTAACAGCTACAGCCAGCGGCTGGATGGCCTTTAGAGGAGCTCGGCGCAGAAGAGCTATCGATAAAGGTTTTGTACTTTCAGATCATGCAGACTGGGAAGAACTATTAGAAGCGATAAAAAATACCGGATGTGAAAAAGTAATTGCTACCCATGGTTATACAGATATTTTTTCCAGATACCTTAGAGAGCAAGGGTATGATGCTAAAACCGAAAAAACCCAGTATGAAGGTGAAAATCTAGAATCAAAAGAAGAAAACGATGATCAAAAAGAATCTGCCTAGTTGACCTATGAACGAATTTGCCCAATTAATTAAAATATTAGATAGTACGAATAAAACCAACAGTAAAGTAAATGCTTTAGCTGATTATTTTCAAGATGCCAATGATACTGATAAACTATGGACCATTGCATTATTGTCTCACCGCAGACCTAAAAGACCTGTAAACACCACTCTTCTAAGAGAATGGGCGTCTGAAATATCTAATATTCCTCTTTGGCTTTTTGAAGAATCTTATCATATAGTTGGTGATCTTGCTGAAACTATTGCACTGGTAGTACCCACTGCCAAAGAAAAAACACATAAGAGTCTAAGCACCTTCATTGAACAAATAATAGCCTTAAGCAAGGCAAGAGAAGAAGATAAAAAAGAATACCTACAAAGCCATTGGAAACAATTAGGGTATTATGAACGTTTTGTATTTAATAAGATTCTTACAGGAGGATTTCGAATTGGAGTTAGCCAAAAATTAATGACTCGGGCACTCTCCAAAGCAACCCATATTGAGGAAGATATTCTTGCCTATAAATTAATGGGAAACTGGACACCTCAAACCACTACCTTTCAAAAATTAATTCTTGAAGAAAACCCAAAAGATCAATTAAGCAGACCTTATCCTTTTTACTTGGCTTACGCATTAGAAAGTGATCTTGAAAAGTTAGGCGAGGCAAAAAATTGGTTCGCAGAACATAAATGGGATGGAATTAGAGCACAAGTAATTATAAGAAATAAAGAAATCTTTGTTTGGAGTCGCGGAGAAGAATTGGTTACCGATAAGTATCCAGAGTTTGAAAGCTTTTTAGATTCGCTTCCAGATGGTACAGTAATAGATGGTGAGCTATTACCATACCCAAACAACGAAATTGGAACATTTAATGATTTGCAAACACGAATTGGCAGAAAAACAGTTTCAAAAAAATTACTTGAAAAAACACCAGTAATTCTTAAAGCATATGATTTGTTAGAATGGCAGGGAGAAGACATTCGCTCTATCGCTTTTGAAGAACGAAGAATACTATTAGAAGAATTATATCATACCGTAAAATCTCCACAGCTTCCTTTGCATCTTTCAGAAACCATGAAGTTTAACAATTGGGAAACGCTCTCAAAAGAAAGAGCACTTGCCCGCAAAAAGAAAAGCGAAGGTTTAATGTTGAAGAAAAAAGACTCTCCTTATCTAGTTGGCAGAAAGAAAGGAGATTGGTGGAAATGGAAAGTAGATCCGCTTACCATTGACGCCGTGCTTACCTATGCTATGCGGGGGCACGGAAGAAGAACAAATCTATTTACAGATTATACATTTGCACTTTGGCAGCAAGGGGAACTAGTGACCTTTGCAAAGGCGTATTCTGGTCTTACAGATGCCGAATTTAGAAAAGTAGATAATTTTGTCAAAAAAAATACGGTAGATAGATTTGGTCCGGTGAGACAGGTAGTACCCGAATTAGTTTTTGAACTGGCCTTTGAAGGTATTGCACCTTCCTCTAGACATAAAAGCGGAGTTGCGGTTAGATTTCCAAGAATTCTAAGATGGAGACAAGATAAAAAGCCTGAAGAAGCAAATACGCTAGACGATCTCAAAACATTAGCTATTTCTTAAATCAACCCAACTTATAAGGCATTGCAGCAGCATTAGAAGTTATCATCGTATATTTTCTTGTAAGCACACTAAAAGAGTAACATATTAAGGCAATACTTGATAAAGTAAATAAAGAACTAAGTAATAAACTTAGCTCTTTATTTATTTCTAATTGGATCCAGATTTATCATTAGATCCGGAATCATTAGAACTTCCAGAATCGTTAGAATTACCTGAGTCACATTTTCCACAAAAACTCTCTTTCAGATTTCCGGTAGGATTCCCCATGGCTTTATTTGCCTTTTTTCCTAAAGCATTACCGTTTACACTTTCATCAACATAGGTTGCGGTATTGCACCCTACACAATTTGCAGATCCGGAAGATCCAGCAGGACTTCTGGAAACATTTGAAGAGGTTTTTCTGGAATCTCCTTTGTAATCCCTACCATTATAGTTTGTGTTTTGTGATCTTTTATAAGCCTTATATTTTCTTGCCCTAGCCGCTTGAACCAATTTTCGGTTTTCTTCTAAAAGTGCTGCATTTTCGCGAATGGTTTGTTGTGCTTTTTTGTACTCAAGATCACTTTTCCTTTTTCGCTCCAGTGCTTTCTTAGCTTCATAAATATCTTGTGTAATACCAGCAGTATCCCCTCTTTGTGCATTTCCGTACGAAACATTTAAAAGCACTACAAATAATAAACCTATTAGTTTTTTCATGATCTTTGATTTTAATTGGTTATTACAATTATTCACCAATCTCTATGCCAAAAATTAAAAAAAAGGGTTCTACAAGATCTTTTATCAAAAAACATACTAATAATTGAAGTATTTTTATCTTAATCTTTTTATTTTTTATGAAACCAATCGAAAATTATAAAGAAATTAATAAAGCATCATGGAACAACAAAGTTCCCATTCATGTGGCAAGTACCTTCTATGATTTTCCCGGTTTCCTAAACGGTAAATCCTCCTTAAATTCTATAGAACTAAATCTACTTGGTGATATTCAAGGTAAAAGCATCCTACACCTGCAATGTCATTTTGGATTAGACTCGCTGTCTTTAAGCAGACTTGGAGCTCACGTTACCGGAGTAGATCTATCAGACAAAGCGATAGAAAAAGCAAAGGAGCTCTCCCAAGAAATTAAAAGTAATACCTCCTTCATTTGTTGCGACCTTTATGATTTACCCAAATATCTAGATCAGCAATTTGATCTGGTTTTTACCAGTTACGGCACCATAGGCTGGCTTCCAAATATTAATAAATGGAGTCAATTGATTGCCCATTTCTTAAAACCAAATGGAAAATTTGTATTTGTAGAATTTCATCCGGTGGTATGGATGTTTGATGATTATTTTAAAGAAATTAAATATAACTACTTCAACAAAAAAGCCATCGTAGAGAAAGAAGAAGGCACCTATGCAGAGAAAAATGCTCCCATTCAACAAGACTATATATCATGGAATCATTCCTTAAGTGATGTGATTAATAACCTTATTAAAAATAATATAGAAATTACTTCTTTTGAAGAGTTTGACTATTCTCCTTATGATTGTTTCAAGGAAACCGAAAAAATTGAACCGGGCAAATTCCGTATTAAACATTTGAAAAGCAAAATTCCAATGGTCTACTCCATTGTTGGTATTAAAAAGGATGGTTAATTTGATACTTCTTTTTTGCATATTCTTTAGTACCTTTCTAAAGATTAAAGTTTTATTTCATTTTTAGATGAATAAAAATACAATGTTCCCGATATGGCTAAACCCAACTTTCTTAACACCATTTATCAAAAACTGCTTTCAGATCATGTAAAAGAGCGTGGAGAACGTATTATTCTAATTATTTCCATAGTTAGCTTTCTACTGCATCTTATTCTTATCTATTTAAAGGATTTTGGCCTTATCAATATCTCCACAGATAGTGATTTATTCAAAAACCCTGTTGCGGCAATTTATACACCTTTCTCATTTATTCTAATTTATGAAGTGTATTTATTGGTTTATTACTTACCCAGATCAATTACTACTTACATTAGCAAGCAATACGAGATTATTACCCTAATTATTATTAGAAGATTGTTTAAAGACCTCTCTTCATTAGAATTATCTTCTGATTGGTTTCAGATTAAAAATGATTTGCAATTTACCTATGATTTAATTGCTTCGGTTTTATTATTTTATCTGCTATATTTATTTTACATAAAAAGTAGACTTAGATACACTATTCAAAGCAAAAAAAAATCTAGTAGTATAAATATCGAGAGGTTTATAAGTTTTAAAAAGACCATAGCTGTGTTTTTAGTGCCAATTTTAATAGGACTGGCAGTTTACATCTTTAGCAGTTGGACATTAAATACTATTTATGAAACGGATGAGACTTCTGTTTTATTCAAAGACATTAACAATGTGTTTTTTGATGAATTCTTTACAATTCTCATCATTGTAGATGTATTATTACTGTTACTTTCTTTTTTTCACACCAACATGTTTCATAAGGTCATACGCAATTCCGGATTTGTTATTTCCACTATTTTGATAAGGTTATCTTTTTCGGTAGACGGACTCATAAATACATTACTGATTGTTGTAGCAGTAGTATTTGGGTTACTCATTTTAACCATTCATAACCAATATGAAAAAAATATACTAAATAGTAATGACCAAAAATGAGGTATTCAATCCGGCGTTAAAATGGTTTAAAGATCAGGACTGGAAACCTTTTCCTTTCCAGAAAAATACGTGGAATGCATTTTTAAAAGGTAAAAATGGGTTGCTTAATGCTCCTACAGGTAGCGGGAAAACATATGCCCTATGGATTCCTATTGTATTGGATTACATGATAAATAATCCAGAATTTAAAACAAAACCTGTTAAAGGTCTTAAAGCCATTTGGATTACCCCATTGCGTGCGCTTTCATTAGAAATAAAACAGGCGGCACAAAGATTTTGTGATGAGATAGATGTGCCATTCGAAGTAGGTATTAGAACCGGAGATACTTCACAAAAAGAAAGGGCCGCCCAGAAACGCAAAATGCCTGATTTGCTTATTACAACACCTGAAAGTTTACATTTGTTACTGGCATCTAAGGAATATGATAAAACTTTTAAGAACGTAACTGCCATAGTTATTGATGAATGGCATGAGCTTTTAGGCTCAAAACGGGGGGTTCAAATAGAACTGGCTCTTTCTAGGCTTAAAACAATTAGTCCTAAAATGCGCATTTGGGGAATTTCTGCTACCATTGGTAACCTTCAACAGGCTATGGAAGTGCTCTTAGGACCAGCATCTGAAGCCTTAGAAAATTCTGTGCTTATTAAAGCAAATCTCAAGAAAAAGATTACGGTAAAATCTATTATACCAAAAAAAATGGAGACCTTTCCATGGAGAGGTCATTTAGGACTTCATTTATTGGATGCCGTTGTGCCAATAATTCAAAAAAGCAAAACTACCCTTCTATTTACAAATACTCGTGCGCAGTGCGAAATCTGGTTTCAAGCTATTCTTGCTAAGTACCCAGAATTTGCGGGAGAAATTGCCATGCACCATGGAAGTATCAACAAAGAAACCCGGCAATGGGTAGAAAATGCCATTCGTAATGAATCTTTAAAAGCCGTTTTTTGTACCTCAAGTCTTGATTTAGGGGTAGACTTTGCTCCTGTAGAAACCATTGTTCAAATAGGAGGCCCTAAAGGGGTTGCTCGTTTTATGCAACGGGCAGGGAGAAGCGGTCACCAGCCTGGTAAAGAAAGTGTAATCTATTTTCTGCCCACACATGCTATTGAACTTATTGAAGCCGCTGCGCTACAAAAAGCGGTTAAACAGAAAGTAGTTGAAGATCGCATTCCATATTTGCTAAGTTTTGATGTACTTGTGCAATATTTAACTACGCTTGCGGTTTCAAATGGTTTTTATCCAGAAGATATTTTTCCAGAAATTAAATCTACTTTCTGTTTCCAAACAATTACAGACAACCAATGGAATGAAATATTACGGTTTATAACAGTTGGCGGTGAGAGCCTTCAAAGCTATGATGAATTTAAAAAGGTAGAGATTGAAGAAGATGGAAAATTCAAGGTTAACAATCGCGGGGTGGCCATGCGTCATAGACTATCAATAGGCACTATTGTGAGTGATGCAGTAATGACGGTTAAATACATTTCTGGTGGATTTATTGGTACTATTGAAGAATATTTTATCTCCAAACTATCCCCAGGAGACGTATTTACTTTTGCAGGTAGAAATCTAGAACTCTTCCGTATTAAACAAATGCAAGCACTCGTAAAAAAATCAAAACAAAAAACTTCAAAAGTACCTAGCTGGATGGGTGGTAGAATGACCCTTTCGTCTCAAATGAGCGAATTGCTAAGAGAAGAATTGTATTCGTTTCAAGTGAGTCTGAAACCCTCTCCGGAAATGAAAGCTTTGCAGCACATCTTTACAAGACAGCAAAAAGAGTCCATTGTTCCTTCAAACAAAGAATTTCTTGTAGAAACCTTTAAAACGCGAGAAGGTTATCATGCCATATTTTATCCGTTTGAAGGGAGATTTGTTCATGAAGCTATGGGTAGCTTGTTAGCATATCGAATTAGTCTTTTGCAACCTATTACTTTCTCCATTGCTTTTAATGATTATGGTTTTGAGTTGTTGTCTGATAAAGAGATTGATATGCAGCAAGTGATTGATAATGAATTATTCACTCCCCAATATTTAAGTGAAGATCTTCAAAAAAGCCTAAATGCTACAGAGATGGCAAGACGCAAATTCAGAGACATTGCTGTAATTGGTGGTTTAGTGTTTACAGGGTATCCTGATAAAGTTGTTAAAAATAAACACCTTCAATCCAGTTCTCAATTACTCTTCAATGTATTTAGAGATTTTGAACCTGCTAATTTACTTTTTCAGCAAGCATTCCGAGAAACCTTTGAGCACACTTTAGAAAAGGGAAGACTAATTCAGGCATTAGAGCGAATTGAATCTCAAACCATTGTTTGGAAAAAATGTGAAAAGCCTACCCCTTTTTCATTTCCTATAATAACGGATAGACTCCGGGAAAAACTTACCTCAGAAAAATTACAGGATCGTATCAAAAGAATGACATTGCAATTAAATAAATAACAAGATCACTTTCTTAATTTTATCTTTACCTAATGACTGAAAACCTCCACCTAAAAAATCAAAATTTTGTGCTTCATCCAGAAGGAGTTTTGTTCTGGGAGGAACGCGCTATGCTAATGATTGCTGATGTACACTTAGGAAAAAGCACCCATTTTAGAAAAAACGGACTCCCAGTACCTATATCGGTTACCAAAAAAAATTATACTAGGTTGGATAAAACAGTACTCTATTTTAACCCAAAAACTATTTGCTTTCTCGGAGATCTTTTTCACAGTCATTTAAACAAAGAGTGGACACTCTTTGAAACGTGGGTAAAAAAACAAACGGCAAAGATTATTCTTGTTACAGGAAATCATGATATTATAAGTCCGCATAAATTTGAATCTTTAAACATCGCATTAGCAGCAGAGTTGTTACTGGACTCCTTTTTATTAACCCATCACCCTGTTGAGACCGCTCCTGATATTTTTAATTTTTGTGGACATATCCATCCAGGAATTCAACTTAAAGGAGAAGGGAAACAAGTGCTTAAACTTCCTTGCTTTTTTAAAAGTGAAAAACAACTTATTCTTCCCGCATTTGGAGATTTTACCGGTAATTTCACTTTAATGCCAAAGAAAGAAGACCAGATTTTTGTAATTACTCCAGAAGAAGTCATTTTAGTCTCAACGTAAAGCCTCTGTTTTAATTTATTAAATTCATTCTCAAATTTAAAGTTCATGATTTCTCAAAAACACCTATTTGATATTCCAGAAGGCATTACCTATCTTAACGGTGCCTATATGTCGCCGTTACTTAAAACAATTGCTAAAGCGGGTTATAAAGGGGTGGACAGCAAGATGCATCCCTGGGAACTTTCAGATACTGATTTTTTTGAAGAAAGAGCCCTCTTAAGACAACGCTTTGCTCAATTAATAGATACTCCAGAAGCTTCTTATACTGCAATCATTCCATCTGTTTCTTATGGCATGGCCAATGTTGCTCACAATATTGACTTTACATCTGGAGATGAAATTATTTTAATTGATGAACAATTTCCAAGTAATGTGTACATCTGGCAGGAAGTTGCCAAAAAAAATAAGGTCGTAATCAAAACTATTACTTCACCCAAAATTGAGCAGGGTCGTGGTAAAAAATGGAATCAAGAACTTTTGAATTCCATAAACCAAAAAACCAAAGTAGTAGCTATTCCTCAAGTACATTGGGCAGATGGAACACTCTTTGATCTAATCAATATAAGAAAAGCGTGTGACTCATATAATGCTTTACTAGTTATTGATGGCACCCAAAGTATTGGCGCCTACCCATTCTCCATACAAGACATAAGACCAGATGCATTGATTTGTGGAGGATATAAATGGATGTTAGGCCCCTATTCTTTAGGGATGGCATACTATGGTGACGCTTTCCATGACGGAAAACCTATGGAAGAAAACTGGATGAACCGTTTGTATAGCGAAGATTTTAGTAGACTGGTACAATATCAAGAGCAATATCAACCAGGTGCAGGAAGATTTAATATGGGAGAATCCAGTAATTTTATTCTGGTTCCTATGCTAGTGAAAGCTATTGAACAATTATTGGAATGGACTCCTAATGCCATTCAAGACTATTGTTTTAGTATCACAAAAGATACTATTCAAATACTTACGGATAAAGGATGCTTTATAGAAGAGGAAACTAATAGATCTAGCCATCTTTTTGGGGTATTTTTGCCATCTGAAACCAATATTGAAGACTTAAAAATAAAACTTAAGCAAGAAAATATTTTTGTTTCTTACAGAGGAGATGCCATAAGAGTTTCTCCCAGCATCTACAACTCCAAAGACGACCTTGAGAAATTTTCAAAAACAGTTTTGAAATTACTTTAAGAAGAAGGTCTTTCAACTGCATAATTTAAAGTCATAAAGAAATTGACTTTGTATATTTGCAAAAAAAATAGTTGAAAAAGAATCCCATTCAGGAAACCCTTTCACAGTCTTTGTCACAACAAAAACTGGAAAATGCTATTACCATTTTTCAAAATAAAGTTCAGGTAAAAGGGTTAGTAGGTTCTTCCTTATCATTTGCAATTGCAAATGCTTTTAAACAATCTAATCTTCCCTTTCTTATTATTTTAAACGATAAAGAAGAAGCAGCCTATCATTTGAATGATCTGGAACAATTGCTAGGAGAACAACAAGTACTTTTCTACCCAGGCAGCTACCGGAGACCTTACCAAATTGAAGAGACAGATAATGCAAATATCCTGCTCAGAGCAGAGGTACTCAACCGCATAAATTCACGCAAAAAGCCAGCGGTGATTATCACCTATCCCGATGCCTTATTTGAGAAAGTGGTTACCAGAAAAGAATTAGAAAAAAATACCTTAAAAATTCAGGTTGGTGATACCATCTCCTTAGATTTTATAAATGAGGTACTTTTTGAATATCATTTTAAAAGGGTAGATTTTGTGAGTGAACCTGGAGAATTTTCGGTACGTGGAGGTATCGTAGACGTGTTCTCTTTCTCTCACGATGAACCTTATAGAATTGAATTTTTTGGGGATGAAGTAGACAGTATAAGAACATTTGACGTAGAAACACAACTTTCAACAGAGCGTACCAAAAAAATAAGTATTATTCCCAATGTAGAAAACAAACTATTGGAAGAGTCTAGAGAAAGTTTTCTAAAATATATAGCTTCCAAAACAGTTATTTTTGCAAAAAACACCGATTTTTTACTTGATCGTATTGATAAGTTGTTTCAAAAAGCCGCAGAAACTTTTCAAACACTTTCTAAAGAAATTAAACACGCAAAACCAGAAGAACTTTTTTGTAATACACAACTTCTTAAAAACCAATTACTTGATTTTACGCTTGTAGAGATTGGAAACCATCACTTTTTTGGAACCAAAGCTAACAATGCCTCTGAAAAAGCATTTAAAGAATCAGAAGGCATTCTTAATTTTGAAACAACTCCACAACCCTCTTTTAATAAACAATTTGATCTTCTTATCACCAACCTAAGAGAAAGTAAAGAAAAAGGGTATACTAACTATATTGCATGTGTAAGTCAACAACAAGCCAAACGCTTTCATGATATTTTTGAAGAAATGGAAGAGGCTGTACCCTATAAAACTATTGTTTTTTCCATGTTTCAGGGTTTTGTAGATTCACAAAACAAAATTACATGTTATACAGATCATCAAATATTTGAACGCTACCACAAGTTTCATCTTAAAAATGGATATGCCAAAAAAGAAGCCATTACCCTAAAAGAATTAACCAATTTAGAGGTGGGTGATTACGTAACCCACATTGATCATGGTATTGGTAGATTTGGAGGGCTTCAAAAAATTGAAGTAGAAGGTAAAAAACAAGAAGCTATTAAATTAGTTTATGGAGACCGTGACATCTTATATGTAAGTATACATTCACTTCATAAAATTACCAAGTATAGTGGCAAAGACAGTAAACCCCCTAAAATATATAAACTTGGAAGTAGTGCTTGGAAAAGTTTAAAACAAAAAACAAAAAGCCGGGTTAAGGAAATTGCCTTCAGCCTTATAAAATTATATGCAAAACGTAAGACAAAAAAAGGATACCAATACCATCCAGATAGTTACCTACAAACGGAATTAGAAGCATCTTTCTTATACGAAGACACACCAGATCAAAGCAGTGCTACAGAAGATATTAAAGCCGATATGGAGAGCGAACGTCCTATGGATAGATTGGTTTGTGGTGATGTAGGTTTTGGCAAAACCGAGGTTGCTATTAGAGCAGCATTCAAGGCAGTTGATAATGGAAAACAGGTGGCTGTTTTAGTTCCTACAACAATCCTTGCATTTCAACATTTCAAAACCTTTAGTGAACGTTTGCAAGATTTCCCAGTAACAGTTGCCTATATAAATAGGTTTAGAACCGCCAAAGAAAGAAAAGAGACCCTTGAAGATCTTTCAAAAGGCAAAGTGGATATTATTATTGGCACGCATCAATTGGTAAACCCTAAAGTTCAATTCAAAGATCTTGGGTTGTTAGTAGTAGATGAAGAGCAAAAATTTGGCGTTGCGGTGAAAGAAAAACTAAAAACACTCAAAGAAAATGTAGACGTACTTACCTTAACTGCCACTCCCATACCTCGTACGTTACAATTTAGTTTAATGGCGGCTCGCGATCTTTCCGTAATCACTACTCCTCCACCCAACAGATACCCAATTGAAAGTAATGTGATTCGTTTTAGCGAAGAAAATATTAGAGATGCCGTAAATTATGAAATCCAGCGAGGAGGTCAGGTATTTTTTATTCACAATCGTATAGAAAATATAAGAGAAGTTGCCGGAATGATACAGCGTTTAGTGCCAGATGCCCGTATCGGTATTGGTCATGGACAAATGGATGGTAAAAAACTAGAGAAACTAATGCTCGCTTTCATGAATGGAGAGTTTGACGTTTTAGTATCTACAAGTATCGTAGAGAGTGGGCTTGATGTACCCAATGCCAATACTATTTTTATTAACAATGCCAACAATTTTGGATTATCAGACCTTCATCAAATGAGAGGGCGTGTAGGGCGAAGCAATAAAAAAGCATTTTGTTATTTCATTACCCCTCCATATTCAGTCATGACTAATGATGCGAGAAAACGCATTCAGGCATTAGAGCAATTTTCAGAACTTGGAAGCGGTTTTAATATTGCCATGAAGGATTTAGAGATTAGAGGTGCTGGCGATTTATTAGGGGGAGAGCAAAGCGGATTTATTAATGAAATTGGGTTTGAGACCTATCAAAAAATTCTTAATGAAGCCATTGAAGAACTCAAAGAAAATGAATTTAGAGAACTCTACGACCAAGGTGATGAAGGAGAAAAAGTGTATTTAAAAGATACCCAAATTGATACCGATTTTCAATTGTTATATCCAGATGATTATATAAATAATATTTCTGAAAGATTAAATCTCTACAATGAATTAACCAATTTAAAAGACGAAGAAGCACTCTATCTTTATGAAATGAATCTAAAAGACAGATTTGGCCCATTACCAATACAAGCTTTAGATTTGTTGAACAGTGTACGAATTAAATGGATTGCTACTAAAATGGGACTTGAAAAAGTAGTTTTAAAGCAAGGAAAAATGATTGGTTACTTTATCTCAGACCAACAAAGTGGTTTTTACCAAAGTAAAATATTTGGAGAAGTGGTGAAATACGTACAACAAAATCCTAAACTATGTAGACTCAAGGAAAAAGAAACCAGAAATGGGTTAAGACTATTACTTACTTTTGAAAATATTAAATCAGTAGATAAAGCATTACAGGTAATGCAACCCTTTGTTCAAAAAACCGAAACAGTTTCCTCTTGAGTTAGTGATTTAGTCTCAAATAGATTTTAAATCTTTAATCACTTTAAATGCTTTATCTATTTGCTCTTCACTTACCAAAATGGTAAATTCATACGTAGTAGAAATTACTTCGTAAATATTTACCCCTTCCCAAGAAAGCCTTTGAAAAATGAAATAGTAAATCCCGGGAATGGAAACATTTTCCTTTGGCAATTTTACTGTAATGGAAGATACATTTTCCAATTTTTCTATAAGGATCTCGTTTCTAAAAACTTCCTCAACTTCATTTGAAATATTACTACTAACAACAATGGTAGTTTCATTCACTCCACGAGAAGATGTATAAAATGCAGTTTTATTATCTTCAATTTTAGTGATTAGTAATGCCATCTTATGTAATAAAGTATCAGAAACCTTAAACGTGTAATCATTAAGAGACGAACGCACTGTTATTTCCCCAATGTTTTTAAGTGTTTTTACTATTTTATGGGTTGCTCTAAATTCAAGATCGTCAGACAATCTTTTCAAAGCCATCACAACAGCTCCGTTTCTTACTTCTTTACCTAAATGTTCTTCAATCTCAGGCTTTATCATACGTGACAACGAGGTAAGGTTTATAATTCCTTGAGATAGCGCGCTTTGCAGAAATGGCTTAGATTTAATATATCCTTCCACCACAGAAGAAATCGTTTTCATTGGTTATAAAATTTGATTACATGGCAAAAATAGTACTTTTTGTTTTAAATAAAACAAAAAGTTAAAAAAATTTAGAAATGGTAGAAAGCATTTTCCAGGTGTTCTATAGAGAAGTTGCTTCTAGATTTTACAATAGCCACTACATCAAAGCGTACCTCTACCTCTATTTCTAACCTATTTACATATTCATTCATTGCTTTGACCAATAACTTTATTTTCTTTTGACTAATGAAGTCTTGCGGATTTCCGAAATCTGAAGAACTTCTTGCTTTTACCTCTACGCATACAATCAAATCCTCCTTTTTAGCTATAATATCTACTTCTGCACGATCATAAAAAAAATTACGCTCTAGCACTTCGTACCCTTTTTTTTGAAGATGTACGCAAGCCATTTCTTCTGCTATCTTTCCAAACTCATTATGTTCTGCCATACTTAAATAGTTTTATAATTCAATAGATTATATTTGATAAAAATCAACATATTTTTAAACCAAAGTCTCATGTATATTTGTGGATTTCCGTATTTTAACAATTCTATATAATCCAAAAGCACTCGCTATATCGTATATAACAAAGTATAAAAGCTTTTGAATATCTTGTTTCTAAAATACTATTTTTAGGTAGATGAGCGTTTAATTTAAGAAAACATATGTTTAATCTGCTAATTTTTAATATATTAGACAAAACTTACGCCCTTAAGTCTTATGGAAATACTTGAAAATTGCAACACCTCCACGCTGGATCCCTATGTTCCCTCAGCAGAGAAACCATGGGATATAGCCAGAATTCATCACTTGTACAGACGTTTAGGTTTTAGTGCATCCGTACCAACAATTAATGCAGGTCTTTCTCGGAATCCTGGTGATTTGGTAGATGAAATTGTGGACCAAGCAATCAACTTACCCCCAACTCCAGCACCCGAATGGGCCAACTGGACCCGTATAAATTATCCGCAGGATAATGATTTGAGAAATGAAATGGTCAATGCACAACGTAAAAGTTGGGCATTAACATACAGTAGAGCGATGATAGACGATTCTTTAAGAGATCGTTTAAGCTTTTTCTGGAGTAATCATTTTGTTACAGAACTCAATGTTTATGATATCCCTGGGTTTTTATATGGCTATATTAACAAACTACAGGTGCATGCACTTGGTAATTTCAAAGAATTCACTAGAGAAATTGGTTTAACAAATGCCATGTTACGTTATTTAGATGGCAACCGAAATCGCCGAAATCGCCCTAATGAAAACTATGCCCGTGAACTATATGAATTGTTTACGCTTGGAGAAGGAAATGGATATACCGAAACAGATATTGTAGAGACTTCCAAAGCCTTAACAGGCTACGTACGTCGTGCTATTGAAGACGATAATTATAGTGGTTTTGTTTTTGATCCCAGTCAGTTTGACGCAGGTACAAAAACTATATTCGGCCAGACCGGTGCTTGGAATTATGACGATGTCATTGAAATTCTATTCACCGAAAGACAAGATGAAATTGCCAATTTTATTTGCCGCAAGCTCTATACTTACTTTGTGCATCCAGAAGCGCCTGATGCTATTGTAAATGAAATGGCAGCCACCTTTATTTCCGGAAATTGGGAATTAGCTCCTGTTTTACGACAATTATTTAAAAGTGAACACTTTTTTGATGATGAGTCTATTGGGGTTATTATTAAAAGTCCATATGACGTAATTTTTGATTTTATCAATGAAACTTCTTTTCAATATAATGATGAAGTTTTGGAAAGTGTGATCTATTTCAACGGTTTGATAGGACAAAGTCTTTTTAATCCGGTAGATGTTGCTGGTTGGCGCCGAAATCGTAATTGGATTAGTGCAAATGCACTTATTGGACGATGGTCTATAATGGAATGGTTTCTTTACTACAACTG
Organism: Ascidiimonas meishanensis; assembly: GCF_037782385.1. Taxonomy (NCBI): domain Bacteria; kingdom Pseudomonadati; phylum Bacteroidota; class Flavobacteriia; order Flavobacteriales; family Flavobacteriaceae; genus Ascidiimonas; species Ascidiimonas meishanensis. The sequence continues at coordinate 380,740 of NZ_JBBEXD010000005.1, read as the reverse complement.
GAACCTAGATCAGGAACAGTTTAGGACTTTTGGACTCAACCTAGCAGGAGATAATTCAGACCCATACTATGTTACCCGTGAAATAGTGGATGCCGTTGTACCTAAAGGGCTCCTTACAGATGCCGATTATGAAGTAGCATCAGATATTTTTAAAAGTGATGTTCCAGATAACTACTATGAAGATAATTCATGGAATTTGTACTGGGAGAGCGCACCTTATCAGGTTTTGCAATTATTGCTACATATTAGTAAAGAACCCGAATTTCAACTTAAATAGCCCCACTATGTGCGATTCACATTCTAAAAAAATAACAAAAGAAGAACAACACGATCTGGAACACACGTTCTGGAGTAGAAGATCTTTTCTGCAAGCTTTAGGAATTACAGGAGCTGGTACCATGATGATAGGCGGCAATATGATGAGTGCCTCTTCACTATCACCGCTCAGTATGGCCATTAACAATGCAGATACCGACAATATATTAGTGCTCATTCGCCTAAATGGAGGAAACGACGGATTAAACACAATTGTTCCTCTAAATCAATTTGATGTATATGCAAATAACCGCCCTTCCATCTATATTCCAGAAAGTAAAGTAATAAAGCTAAATGATGATTTTGGAATGGCTGGATACATGAAAAATCTGGAACCTCTTTGGGGAGAAGGTGCTATGAAAGTAGTTCATGGAACAGGGTATCCAGAACAAAATCTCTCTCACTTTACCTCTTCAGATATTTGGGCTTCCACAGAAAATCTAACCCGAATTCGTACCGGTTGGATGGGTCGCTATTTTGAAGATATTTATCCTGATTATTTGGTGGAGCCACCTGCCATTCCTGCAGCGATTCAAATTGGTAGTTTTGGAAATCTAATATTTGAAGGTACACAGACTAATTATGCTTTTACCACAGCAAACCCAAATCAGCTAGAACGTATTGCAGAATTAGGTTTGGTATATGATGTGGAAAATACTCCTGATTGTATGTATGGTGATCAACTTCGTTTTTTAAGAGGTACTACCAATACCACCTATAAATATGCAGGTGTAATACATGAGGCTTATGAAAGAGGTACCAACGATGTAGAGTATGATGATAACGGATTTGCAAAGCAATTAGCAATTTTAGCCAGACTTATTAAAGGTAATTTAGGCACAAGAGTTTATATGGTAAGTATGGGAGGTTTTGATACGCATGCCAACCAGCCTATTAATCATGAAAGACTTATGTCTCGTTTATCTTTAGCAGTCAATAACTTTTACGAAGATCTCGGTTTTCAAGATAAGCAAAATAAAGTGTTAAGTATGACCTTCTCTGAATTTGGTAGAAGGGTATTTGAAAATGGTTCGCTAGGTACAGATCACGGTGCCTCTGCTCCTACTTTATTCTTTGGACCTGCGCTAAATGGAAATGGACTTATTGGAGAACATCCAAGTCTAAGCGATTTAGATAATGGAAATCTAAAATTTACATCAGACTTCCGAGACCTTTATGGCACGGTCATGAATAAATGGCTTTGTATAGACCAGCAATTGGTAGAAGAATACCTTCTTGGAAGGCCTTTACAATTGGTAGACCTTGGTTTTGATTGTAACGGTATTGTTAATCCGCCAGATGACGATGATGATACCCCAGTAGTAGTCATAGAAGGCTTTGATCATAAACCGGTTTATCCAGACACAGGTGAAGTTTCCATTTACATTGAAATACCTGAAGCCGGATTGGTAGACATGCAGCTTTATAATATTCTTGGGCAACACATCGGCACTATTAAAAACGAAATGATGATTGAAGGCTCTTATACCATTCCGATTGAAAATAGTATGGGTACTCGCCTTTCTACAGGCCAATACATTTATAGAGTTACTTATAAAAATCAGAAATACAGTAAATCGGTTCTCGTCCGATCTTAATAATTTGACAGTTAAAACCTCCCAATGGGAGGTTTTTTTATAGTATTAATAAATTATTTGTTCAAATTATTCATATTCTTCAAATTATTGGCAGGTCCATTTTGCCAATTATTACATTATCACAACCAATTATTTAATTGTAAGAATTATCTACTCTTTGTAAAGGTTATCTTGAAGTCTATTATTTAGATAACTATTGAAAAAGTAGAAAATTATGAAAACTAAATTACATTCTTATGGAATAGCTATTATTCTTGCGCTATGCTGTTCCTTAAATTTAAGCGCACAAGGATATTCGGGTTCTGATATTAGAGTAATTGGCGATGACCGAGATAGTAGCAGTAGTCGTTCAAACATAACCGTAACTTCCAGTTCCAATACCCGAAACAATGATGTTTCTATAATATTTGTAGGTCAAAGTGATTCTAGATCTTTAGACGGTGAACGCCCCTCTGGTATCAATAGAATAACTAGAGAAGGACATGAAGCAAGTTTCAGTGATGTAAACCTACAAACTTACTACTATGTTCATAACAGAACTGGGGAAAAAGATTTTGATTTTGGCAGTCATTCAAAAGCTTTCGTATATCTGGTAACTTTACGTAATGTTGATTTAAATGCATTAAGACAAATCAGGGAAGACAAAGAAAACTCAGAGTACAGATGGACCGATGCTAATACAAATCGTAGATATGGTGGAGATCTATGGCGCAGTGGGTGTGGAAGAGGAAGATACAGAGGACTTGCGTATGTAAATAAAGAAATCAGATCATACAATAAAGGCTTGCAAATTGCCGCTGTAATGTATGATGATAACCCATTTAATATTGGAATCTATAGGAGTCGTACTTCTAACACAAGAATTATGAATGTTATAGAATCTTGGAAACAGGGAGATGATGCCATGGCAATTGGGATGAAAACTACTGATGGTAGCAGAACCGATCAATTACATTTCAGAGGCACAGATTGTGTGGGAGGTAATGGAGAAAATGTACTAGCAACCTTCACCCTTAAACCTGCCTCTGGCGGGTCAAACCCTCCAAGTACAAATTGGGTTATAAATACTTGTGACAGTAAAAGTGGGTGGTCTGGTTCATCTTCTAACACGTTATCTATTTCTAGCAATTATAAAGAAGGAAGCGGTTCACTAAAATCTGTTGGTTCTGGAACAGATGATTTTAGAAGAACTTTTTCATCAATAAATGCACAGGGTGCAACAGCACTAGAGTTTTGGTATTACGTTAATGACATTAGTGATTTAAGCAGTTCAGATCAGGTAGAACTAGGCTCTGGTGGTAGGGCAGATACAAATGAATATAATTGGGAAATTAGCAGATCTACCTTAAATGATGGATGGAACTACATTCGTTTAAAGTTTAGTGATGCTCGAATTAGCGGAGGAACTCCTGATAAGACGAGATTGAACTGGTTTAGGTTATATAGAAAAAAATCAGGAAATGTTACTTCAAGAATTGATAATATCAGACTAACAAATAGCACAACCAATAGAGTTCAAAGTCCGGTAAGTTTGGATTCTAATTTAAAGAGTGATTATAAATTATATCCAAATCCTTCAAATGGAGAAGTTAACCTTATTTTACCTATGGATGTTGCTAATGGTAATGCAATCATCTCCATCACAAATGTGGTAGGGCAAACGGTATACACAAAAAAAATCAAGGGATTAAGAGAAGGAACCAACCAAATTTCTTTAGACACACAATTGAGCCCTGCATTGTATTTTGTAGAAATACGTACAGAAGCATCAAGACGTGTTATTAAAATTTTGGTTAACGAATAAAGTACTACATCATGTAAATAGAGATTTTTTTTAACACTTAAATTAAGGAGAAGTTATCTGAAAAGGTAACTTCTTTTTTTGTGGAAGACTTTTTGAAACATCTACTATTTAAAATTTTAAATCCAAAAGGGATGGATAGAGGTTAGTAGTTTTTTACTTGTAACCTACTAATTAACGAAAATAAAAATGGGTTTTATTTCCTGATGCACTACATTGTCAAAATCTGTATTTTTGCACAGCTAAGAAATTACAAATGTCAGAGAAGATTCTAAAAGATTCATCCGCGCAGCGATATACTATTACTGCTGCCTTACCGTATACAAACGGCCCCATTCATATAGGCCATCTAGCAGGGGTTTATGTACCCGCAGATATTTACGCCCGTTACCTTAGAGGTATTGGTAAAGATGTTATTTACATATGTGGTAGTGATGAACATGGGGTTGCCATACCCATGCGTGCTAAAAAAGAAGGAGTTTCTCCAAAAGAAATTATTGATAAATACCACGCCATTATAAAAAAATCTTTTAATGATTTTGGAATTTCCTTTGATAATTACTCTAGAACTTCCGCAGAAATTCATCATAAAACAGCTTCCGATTTTTTTAAAACATTGTACGATGATGGTAAATTTATAGAAGAGGTTACAGAACAATTGTATGACGAGGAAGCGGAGCAGTTTCTGGCAGACCGATTCGTGGTAGGCACATGTCCAAACTGTAATTATGAAGAAGCTTATGGAGATCAATGTGAAAGATGTGGTAGCTCTTTAAATGCTACTGACCTTATCAACCCAAAATCTGTCCTCTCTGGAAGCAAGCCCGCACTAAGAAAAACCAAACATTGGTTTCTTCCTTTAGATCAATATGATTCATTTATCAGAGAATGGATTATTGATCAGCATAAAAAAGACTGGAAACCCAATGTCTACGGTCAAGTAAAAAGCTGGGTAGACGATGGCTTAAAACCAAGAGCAGTTACCCGAGATTTAGATTGGGGTATTCCTGTTCCTGTAGAGGGAGCGGATGGAAAAGTTCTGTATGTATGGTTTGATGCGCCTATTGGTTATATTTCTGCTACCAAAGAATGGGCAGCCCGTGAAGGAAAAAACTGGGAACCTTACTGGAAAGATCAAAACACTAAATTGGTACATTTTATAGGAAAAGATAATATTGTATTTCATTGTATCATATTTCCAGCAATGCTGCATGCAGAAGGTAGTTATATTCTTCCAGACAATGTTCCCGCTAACGAATTTCTAAACTTAGAAGGAAACAAACTATCTACTTCTAAAAATTGGGCGGTATGGTTGCATGAATACTTAGAAGAATTTCCAGACCAACAAGATGTTTTAAGATATACGCTTACTGCCAACGCGCCAGAAAGCAAAGACAATGATTTTACCTGGAAAGATTTTCAGGCTCGTAATAATAATGAGCTAGTTGCTATTTTTGGAAACTTTATCAACCGGGTAGCCGTTCTTACTCATAAATATTACCAGGGGATTGTTCCTGAGCCCGCAATTTTTTCAGAGATAGACAAAGAGACTCTTGCAACTCTTAAAACCTATCCTGCAATAATTAGTAAATCTATAGAGCGGTATCGCTTTAGGGAAGCCCTTAATGAACTTATGAATTTGGCAAGGTTAGGTAACAAATACCTTGCAGATGAGGAGCCCTGGAAAAAGATTAAAGAAGATAAAGAACGGGTAAAAACCATCATGTTTGTGGCCTTACAAATTGCCACTGGTCTAGCGGTACTTTCAGCACCTTTTTTGCCTTTTACTTCTTCCAAATTGAAAAACATCTTAGCACTGGCAGATACCAAGCTTCAATGGAATGATGTAACCTCAAAAGAAACCTTACTTCCAGCAGGGCAAGAAATCAATAAAGCGGAGTTGTTGTTTTCTAAAATTGAAGATGACGCTATCCAGCATCAATTAGATAAATTGGAAGCTACCAAGAAACAGAATGAAATCATGGAAACTCCTGTAGAACCACAAAAAGAAACCATCAATTTTGATGATTTTACAAAATTAGATTTAAGAGTGGGTACTATTCTGGAAGCTGCAAAAATGCCGAAAGCAAACAAACTTTTGGTACTCAAAGTGGATACCGGAATTGATGTTAGAACCATTGTATCTGGTATTGCCGAAAGTTTTAATGCAGCAGATATTGTAGGTAAAAAAGTAACTGTTTTAGCTAATCTTGCGCCTAGAAAACTACGAGGTGTAGAAAGTGAGGGAATGATTTTAATGACTGAAAATACCGAAGGAAAACTGGTATTTGTTAACCCTGATGAAGACGGTGTTGCTAATGGGCAAACTATTAATTAATAGTATCGGTTTCAAACAAAGAAATACTATTTATTATTGAAATTTTCTAATTATTTAAAGCTTTATTCTTGCTGAAAATTGCCTATCATCCTATTTATAAACATCCTTTACCAGAAGGGCATCGTTTCCCGATGATAAAGTATGATTTGCTCCCAAAGCAATTGCTATATGAAGGCACCTGTACTCCTGAAAATTTTTTTGAGCCAGAAATTCCTGAGGATCAAATCATAGTAAGAATACATTCTCAGGAATATTATCAAAAGCTAACGCAGTTAACTCTTGAACCAAGAGCCGCTAGGAAAATTGGTTTTCCACTATCTGCAGCGTTAGTAAAAAGAGAAGTCATAATTGCAGATGGCACCATTAAAGGTTGTGAATTTGCACTAGAAAATGGTATTGCCATGAATATTGCAGGCGGCACTCACCATGCCTACAGCAATCGTGGGGAAGCTTTTTGTTTGCTAAATGATCAAGCTATAGCCTCTAGGTATTTGCAAGACAAGAAACTGGCAAAAAAAATATTGATTGTAGATTTGGATGTACATCAGGGCAACGGTACTGCTGAAATTTTTCAAGGTGACCCCTCCGTATATACTTTTTCCATGCATGGAAAAGGAAATTATCCATTCAAAAAAGAGAAAAGCGATCTTGATATAGCGTTGGCTGACGGCACAAAAGATGATGAATACTTAACTATTCTTAGCAAAACACTCCCCCATCTTATCAACAGTGTGAAACCAGACTTTATTTTCTATCTCTGTGGCGTAGATGTTATTGAAGGAGACAAACTAGGCAGATTAGCTTTGAGTATGGATGGCTGTAAAGAACGGGATCTTTTTGTATTGGAAACCTGTAGAAAATATCAAATTCCCGTGCAATGTAGTATGGGTGGCGGGTATTCTAAAGATATAAAAGTAATTATTGAGGCGCATGCCAACACCTTCAGGTTGGCACAAACCATTTATTTTTAAGCTTTCATGTTATGGGTTTACAACCGCTTTCCAGAAACCTAATGCAGACTGCTCTTTTATATATCAATCAAAGACCCGTCACATAAATACCCTGTATTTGCTCCAACTATTTGATACCATCCTATTAATTAACTTTTCTTAGATCGTTAGCATACATATTGTTTCCGCACAGTGAATTCCATAGTCGGTACAAACACCAAACCTATAACACTGTTTTTTACCTCCGTTAATACCTCTTTGCTGTTTCTTAGACAATTCTGAACCTATTTTTGATATATTTTTAAACATTTTTAAGTTTTTTTCGATTGTAAATACATGTAACAACTTTATTCAAGTGAAAAATTTTTGTTTTAACACTCTAAAAGATAATCTTAATGACTATTTTAGATTCAACTCTAAAAATCAAAAATCGGAAGGACAACCTCGGGGAAGATCACAACACCAATCTGTAGAAGGATCATTGCTAAACGGGCAGTATGGAATTCTACCCCCTTTTACTATAATGTTTCTTTGTTCTGTTTTACTCAATTTCTCTGCAAATCTTGATATATTTTTAAGCATCATTTAAAAATTTTAAGTATTTTCTTATTATCAATATACGTATTTTTTGTAATAAAATACTTATAAAATTGGTTTAATTTTAAGATGCTTCCTCATAAACATGATCCAGAATACCCATTTTTAATGGCATATACTGCTAAACCTACTCTGGATTTTAACTCGAGTTTTTCAAACAAACTGTCTCTGTAATTTTCTATGGTTCTGGGGCTGCAAAACATTTTTTCAGCGATTTCTTTATAGGTCATTTCGGTGACCGTATACCTGAGAAATTCTTTTTCACGATCTGATAAATTAAGTTTTGAGCTGGCATCAATTGTATCTTCACGAATACTGGTAAATACTTTTTTTGCTGCCCACTCCGGGAAAAAATGTCCATTTTTTGCGAGACTATTCAACGCATTTTCCAGTTCTAAAGGATGTACATTTTTAAGCATATACCCCTTAGAACCATTCTTGATCATTCTAATTAAACTTTGTTCATCTTCTTGCATACTCAACGCCATTATTAAAACTTGAGGATGCATTTCTTTTATCCATTTGGCAGTCTCAAATCCGTCCATAAGAGGCATACTAATATCCAATAATACAATATCGGGCAACGGCATGTTTTTCACTTTTTCTTGAAAATCTAACCCATTTTCACAGGTATAAAGCACTTCAAATTGGAAGAAATTAGAAATAATACTACTTAAAGCATTCGCAATCAATACATGGTCGTCAATAATTACAATGGTATGCTTCATTTAGGTTGGAATTTTTATGATTATGGAAGTCCCAAATTGAGGTTGACTCTCTAGGCTAAACTTTCCTCCTATGAGTTCTGTCCTTTTTTCAATATTTTTGAGACCAATTCCATTAGCTCTTGATTGCTCCATATCAAAACCGCGTCCATCATCTTTTAGAGATAAGATTATAGTTGATGGGTCTTTACTTAATAGTACCTCAATGTTTTTGCAATGGGCATGCTTTATGCTATTCTGCAAAAATTCTTGGGTTATTCTTAATAGAATACTTTTAATCTGATACGATTTAAGATCAATTTGAGTGTCATTTCTAAACCTGACGTTGCATTTCTTTAAGTCGTTTATAATTTTACACTCATTTTCAATTAAAACAGAAATGGATGATTTTTCAATGGTATTATCTGTTAATGACTTTGACAATTGGCGAAGTTCTGTTAAGGATTGATTGATGATTTCACTAATATCCTCAATGTTTTTAGTGATCTGAGGCACTTTATTTTCAAAAGCTAATTGCTGTGTATATAAGCTTGCTAAAGTAAGTTTCTGCCCTATATTATCATGAATCTCCCTCCCAATATGTTTCATGGTTTGATGCTGAATTTCGATTTCAGTTTCCAACAGCTCTTTTTTATGCGTCTCATCAATATCTTGAATCTGGGCTAAATGCATTTTCTTTTTAATACGATATTGCCCCTTAAACATAACGATTGCTACAATAAAGACAATGAAAATAACATTGAATATAACCAATGATATAATTATGATTTCTTTTTCCCCCATACAAACGAAGCTATAAATAGTAAATACATACTACAATTTGCCCCTAAAAAATATACGTAATAATATTCAATAAAAACCTTATAATCGGCATATAAGTATTTTTGAAAGACATGAAATGGATGCGCACCAATATAAAATAATATGACGCCTACATTTATATAGAACATACTATTTTCTCGAAATTTAAGAATACTATCATCACTTATTTGTTTTAGGTATTCCAGAACTACTAAAACGGTGAGGAGTAAAGAACCTGTATTTAAGGAAATACTTAGGGCATCATCCGTTTCTTGGACGAACCATGAAATTAGCACTGTTACTATATAAAGGATGCTAAAAATATAGAATAGTTTTTCTTTTTTTAAAGACTGTTTGGCATAGAGCCAATAAAGAAATATATACTCTAGTGGGATTCCAAACAATAAATAATACACATTTTTTGAAGCTACCATATTAGGAAATACGTATTTTAAAAGATGCTGCTGAATAAACAAGATCACCAAATAAACCCCAAACCATTTCCAGTAACTGGTCTTTAATTTAAAGAAATAAAAACATCCTGCTAGTGCAGCTACTAGTTGAACTAAGAACAGGATGCTTTTTAATATGGGTATAAGATCTTCCATTTGTAGTTTTAAAACGCAAGCCCCGCACCTCCAAAAGGAGGATAAAGATCGCCATGATTTTGGGCGTTTGTAACAGGTTGGGTAACAGATAATGCAAAAGTATATTTTTTACTAGTTAGCGTATCTTGTTCAGATGATGAAAGGAACCTTGCTACTTGCAGTCCGGTACTATATGTGCCGGGCTCTAAGGGATTGAAATCATAGTTTATTGAATCTCTATGGATGGTGGGTATCATTACCAAGGTGTGTCTCATTTCGTATTGCCTTGTTATTGCATTACCTGTAAACCCAAATAAATCTCTTTGAAAAGCATCATACCAAGTGGATAATTTAGGATAACGGGAATAGTAAATTCTAATCCCTAAATCTTTACTTGGAATATTATTTTTTTTCGCCTCTATTTCTAGGTGATATATAAAATTTTTGAGGGTTTCCAGGTCAAATCTAATAGCTTTGGTGTCGTCTATATTTGGATTACTTTGATATAACTGGGTCATTTCATGAACTAATTTCAAGGACAATAAAGGCTTTTCAGACTTAGCATAATTCATGCAAATAGAGGTTTCGTTGGAAGTGCTTCCCTTTCCTTTTAAAAAGGCACAGCCATTTATTAAGATAGTTGTTATTCCTAAAAATACTACTAAAGTTAAGAGTTTTACTTTCATAATTGTGGGTTTTAAGCTATTAAATTTTTTTAGTTAGACCACAAAAGAACAATTATAACTCAAATCAACCTCGCGTAGAAAAACCCAAATAGACAAGGTTAAATAACCCCATCATTTTAACGCAATGCAACTACTGTTTTGAGGTGCATCACCCCTCAATTACCCATAGAAGTATCTAGAGATTTGTGATATTATAAAAACAGGGAAGCCGAAAACTGTAAACAGAGTAGGTGAGTTTAATACTAAATATAATGAAAAAATTTATTTACATTTTAATGATTCTATTTATTAGTACTCATTTAGCCAATTCTCAAAATTTAACTTTAGAATGGGCAGAGCCTAACACAAACAACTTTTCAAGTTCAGATATAGATATATGTGGAGAAACAAAAGAAGTTCGTCTAAAAGCCTCTTATGCTAACGATTCTCAATGTCCATATAATGGATGGGGAGCAAATAGATATAGATTTACAATTAAACTTTACAAAGATAATATTCTAATTTCTACAAGAATGTATCCATCAAGTAGTAGTTGTTGGATAAATGATATTTATAGTGGTTTTAACCTTTCAGAAGGACATTATAGAGCGAACATAATGCTTGAGGTTAGAGGATTTCTCTGGAGATGGAGAATTCAAAACTCAGGTTATACAAGTTCATTTATAGTTAAAAGGAATCCTGCTATACCTGCTTTCACAATTAATGGGTTAGTGCCAGATCCAGAAATTCCTATTGAAGTTTGTCCCTCTAAAATTATTATTGACCCAACTAATACTGCTTGCGAAGATAAATATTGGGTAGGTGTTTGGGAATTTGATTATCAAAATTGGTACAGACCAAAAGAATACGAGTGGGGAAAATGGTTTGATGGTGAAGCTCCATCAAGTTTAAACTTACAAGAACTTTCTTCGCAACATAGTTTTGGTGATGATTTTTTAGGATACGACCCTGATAGACAAGGTGAAATCTTGTTTGGAGGTAATCTATCAAATAACAATCCTAGATACTATTATGTATCTATTTGTACAGGATATCCTAATTGGCAATGTGCCTCTGCTACTATAAAGGTTAAATGCTCTTGTCCTTAAATAAAGAAGGTGAAATTATTTGATTTTGAAATATGGGGTATTCTTTATTACATACCCAAAGTGGAGTTGATGTATTCTTATAATGTTTTTAGTTTGCAGACAAATTGTAGCCATCAAGCTAAAAAATGCTAGACAGCAAATTGTTCCAGCTTAATATTAGCTATACTATGAACGAAACAATTCGGATTTACGCACCAAAATACAATTCCTACATTGACAGGGCTAATCAACTTGTAATAGAGATGTAACTCAACACAGTTTTTAGACAAATTAGCTCTTAATGGAATAAGGTAAATTAGTTAACAAAAAGTTCCGGTACTTCCATACGATCTTACACAAAACCAGCCATTACAACACTGATTGGTGGGACATGGAAAATCGCTGTCGCAATACAACAATCCCCCCGTAATTTTTCTTAATTCATTTTTGGTTAATTTGTTTCCTAGTTTTGAAATTTTGTTTATCATGATATATATATTTAATGTATTACTCTCTTAAAAATACTATATTTCTTACAAATTTCAAAACATAATAGGAATCCCACCTTTTTTGGCTGCCTTTATAATCAATTTTCCAAGTTAAGCTAATGTTGATAAAAGATCTTTTATTAGTTTTTATTATACATCAACTACTACGATAACGAAAGAATCAAATTTAAACAAAATGAGCCCGATACAATATCAGCCTCATTATTATCAAAATTAATTATAAATTCGTCTAAACTTTTGGGTACAGTCTATTGTGTGTTAATCAGATTTTTTTTATTAAATGGAGTTAATCCTAAAACATGAGATCATTTAATCAGTTAGATTAAGAGTGATGAAAACAGGTATATTTATAAATTAAAATCTTCTTCCCTAATCATTGGCTTGTCAATGGAGTCATTAGAAAATTTCTCTCACACCCTTCAAAATTAATTTTTCCATCTTTATACTCTTTAATCAAGTTTGACAAAGTAATATGTCCAGCACTTTGGGCGATGCCAATCACCGCTATACCATTGACATTATAACCGGTAAAATTCTCTAAATAGTCTGCGCCAAAAAAAAGCAATTTTTTTGTAGCCTTTATATTATTAAGCCTAGCAGCAAACATTAAAGGGGTATACTTATTGGTATCGCTTCTTTGGTCTATTTCTTTCAGTATATAGGGATATCTTTTAATTAAAATACATAAAGATTCATCACCAAATGCGCCAGCGGCCTGAAGCGGGGTTTCTGGCAAATTAAATGTGTTTGTTGGAAATGAATAAGTGATTTGAAAATTAGGTTTCTTTTCTAAAGTACTAAGAATTCCATTTAAGAGAATCTCATAACGTTGTTTGATAGGAGGCTCGTTTTTAATTTTTATTTCTTGAGAAATAACATGTACCAGATCTGTTTTTTGTCTTAATGGTTGCACCTTAAAATCATAGCGCTTGTCTTGCATGATAGCAAGAATGGTAGAAATACATTCATCGCATTTCCTAAGCGATTTATTGTTGTTTGCTTCTATAAAAGCATCTATTGCTAATTGAACAGGGGTTAGTGTAATCCCTCCATAGTTTATATTAAATGTGGTATCTTTTGCTATTAACTGTTTTACTTGAGAGGAATTACATCCTTTTGCAAATATTTCCAGTTTTTGTATGGAGGTATATTCATTACTAAGCACAGAAATTTCTTGTGATTGTAGATTGCTAAATGGAAAAAATAAGACTGCTAAAAAGATATTGAGATATTTCATTTGAATCTATTATTTGCTAACGGTAATTTATTTACAACTACCCAAAATGAATCCTAAAAGTAAGTATTTCTTTTATTAAAGGATCTTAAAATTAAAAGTTGGTTTTACTAAAGCCAGAAAAGATTTATATCATAGGTTTCAGAAAAATCAATAAGTGTATACAGCTATCTGCCATGGTTGTAAATCCTTATTCTTTCAAGCGATTGTATTTTTTCAAGGTTTTAATCAGTAAATCGTGTGGTAATGCATAGGCTTTGTTTCCGTTGATTCCTTCCATAGTTTCAGCGGCCACCATTGCATTAATAATTGCTTCTTCAACAGCTTGAACAGTCGCTTCAAAAACTGGCATAAGTAAATCATTTGCCATGGTTACTACAGTGGTCATTTCATCACGATTGAATGCCTTTTCATTTGCTGTTGAGAAGGCTAAAAAAATATCTCCCGAGCCGTTACTTCCTCGTCCACCTACAATGCCAACTCCTAATGGTATTCTTTGAGCAATTCTTTTTAGTTGATGAGGTAAAAGAGGTACGTCTGTTGCTATAATTACTATAATTGAACCATCTCCTTCTTGTCTCCTTGATTTTGGTGGTGCATTAAATGTGTATTTTAAAGTGTCTTTTAATTCAACACCCACAGGAACACCCGCGATGGATAGGTTTCTTTTAGCTCCAAAATTTGATTGAACAATTGCTCCAACTGTATATGTTGAATCCTTGATTTTAAAAACTCTTGAGGACGTTCCTGTTCCTCCCTTAAAGCCTAGGCACATCATTCCAGTTCCTCCCCCAACATTTCCTTCAGCAATCTTTCCGCTCGATGAATTTTTTATAGCTTCCATTACATTTTCTTCTTTGACGTGAAAACCATAGATGTCGTTAAGGAAACCATCATAGGTTTCAGCTACTACGGGATAGGTGTACCACCAATCTTCTCCCCTATACCAATCTGTATCTACATACCACTTCAATACTGCGTCTCTAACAACACCTACACTATTAGTGTTGGTTATCATAATTGGTGTTTCTAAAAATCCTGATTCGGTAACCCAAGTGGTACCTGTCATTTCTCCATTTCCATTTAGACTGTACCAATTGGCATAAACCGGACTGAATTTTTTGGCTTTTCCTCTTGGAAATATTGCAGTAACTCCAGTTCTTACAGGGCCTTTGCCAATTATATTTTCGCCTTCTCCAGAAATTATAGTGCTATATCCTACCTCTACTCCTTTCACATCTGTGATTGCATTAAATGCTCCTGTTTTGCCAACAAATGGAACTCCTAAATCTCTTGCTCTTGGTTTTTGTCCGTAAGATTGCAAGCTAAGTAGCATTACTAAAAAAACGATAAAAATTCTTTTCATGTTGATTGGCTTTTAATGTGGTGCAATGTGTTTCTTTAGTTTGTTGCGTATTCTAAGCACCTAAGTTAGCAAATACAACCCGATTATAATACGTGAGCCCTTACTTTTTGGGGTTTGTAAATTAGTTAGAATAAATAATTGATTTTAATTTAAGTAAACGCATTCCCCCAACTAATTTTTACCACCGTCTGTAAATCTGTTTTAGGAACCTTGAATTTAGTATACATTATCATGCAAATAGAGAAAACCGCTTATCCCAAAGTGTAGGGACGGTTTAAAAACCGAGTTTTTATTCATTCTAAAGGCTCGTACAATACTTACCGGTGTTAGGTGTCATTATTTTATTCACTTTTATAGAAAAATACATCATAGGAATTCTGTCCCGATATCTTACACCCATCAATGTCTCCTTTGCTGTTTCTTGTAAACTCCACTCGACCCATATATGGTACATCAGTTATGAAACTATCTTTGTCTATTGGCTTTAGTTCTATATCATTATTAAAGTTATGGGTAGCTATTATCATATTATCTTTTATGATAAATTCATAAGAAGTTTCAACTTCACTATTTCTGTAAATTCCTGTAAGCTCATTTAAATCTATATCAGCATATATTGGAGGATTCAGAACAACTTTTTTTGCTGGATAATGGAAGTCTGAAAAATGCCAATTAAGACCATTTTTTGTAAACTTGAACCTACTATGTGCTCTTGCTGGAAACTCAAATTCATTTTCTCCAAAAACAGGTAATTTCAATTTATCATCATTGCCATAACTCTTAAAGAAAAGAGAATCCTGGTGGGCTATCATAGTTATGTATAAACCTGGAAAAACTTGATAATCTCCTTCAAACTTTTTTAAATTCTTATGTGTGTAATTGGGCAGTTCTTTTTTGATAGGGTTTTCAATGTCATCAGATAAAAAAATATCTATCAAACCATAAGAAATATTTAAAGGATTGAATGATTCAAAATTACCAGACACAGCAATATTAAGTTTATGTTCAGGCACTCTTAATAAATACGATCTATAACCTGCATCTCCACCTCCATGAAAAATAACATCTAAACCTTTGTAAACTTTTAATTCTTGACCTAATGCATACGGAATGATTTCGCCATTGTTTAAATGACTTTTTGTCTCCATTTTTTTAAATATACTTTCACTTCCAATGATTATATGGTCAAAATTGTTAGCCCAAAGAGACAAATCGCTAATTGTGGTATAAAGTCCTGTAGATCCAACGATAGACCTATTAAGTGGGATATAATAATACTTGTTATTTCGTTTAACATAAGAAAGTGCCTTGTTTTTAATCACTAGACCTGGGTCATCTAAAAAAAGGCTGTTTTTCATAGTAAGAGGTTCAAAAACTCTTTTATGTACAAACTCTGCAAATGTCACTCCAGAAACACGCGCCACAATTTCCGCTAATAGCACATACCCAGAATTACAATATTGAAATCTAGTGCCTGGGATAAAATTTAATCCTTTTTGTCTTAATAGTAGATTTACCATTTGTGCTTGACTTGTACGATCTAAATCTGTTCTTCCCTTTAGACTATTCAAATCTGTTACATCTCTAAATCCACTAGTATGGTTTAGAAAATGCTTGATGGTTACATTATGTGGTAATCCATTAAGTTCAGGTAAATATTTTACAATGGCCTCATCTATAGAAAGTTTTCCTTCATCTTCTAATAGTAAGATTGAGAATGCTGTAAATTGTTTGGATATGGAGCCCACAACAAATTTTGTAGAATCTGTGATAGGAATCATGTGCTCTAAGTTGGAATAGCCCCTATTGTTTTTAAAGATGACGTTACCATCTTTAATTACAGAAACAGCTATTCCTGGGGTATTTTTTATTAAATATTCATTGAGCAACGTATTTGCTTTTTGAGTATTGATGTCTTGCGATCTATTTTGTGCAAAAGCAGAGAAGCTTAGCAAAGTAAAGATTGATAAAAAAAGCGTTTTCATTTTTGTTGTATTTTAAATTCAAGACAAAAGTGAAAAGAAGTAATTAATATGGCGTACAACTAAATAAAGTAGTACGCTTTTTTACACTATAAGTACGTGTTACTTTTTCAAAAGACGTGCTACTTTATTCTAACGTGCTGTTTTTAAGATTTTTGCGCGATACTCCGTTGGTGTTAATCCTGTATGTTTTTTAAAAGCCTTATTGAAAGGAGATTTAGAATTAAAGCCAACATCGTACAAAATTTCTAAAAAAGTAAGCTTTTTATTTGAAGGATCTTTTATTAATGTGATTGCTTTTTTTATACGATACGTTGTTATGAAATCAAAGAAATGCTGATTTAAATGATGATTGATTAAAATAGATAATTCTCGTGAAGGTATTCCAAATTGATACGCTAATTTCTGAATAGTTAAGGAAGCATCCAGAAAGGGTTCTTTCTCCTGCATGAAATGCTCCAGATCTTTAATTTTTGACTTTACTACACTATCCACCTCTGTAACTACATACGGTTTTTTTAGTTCTTCAGTTATTAAAAGATGTTTAGAATCAATGGCCTTAAATAATTCCGGTTGATACATACTTTTCAATACAATCCAAAATAGAAAGCCTAATAAAACTACTATAAGTAACAGACGCATTAAATTTAAGGTATCTACATCACTACCTGTCAATTTATACAATTGTTTACATTGAGAAAATGCAAAAATAAACGAAACAACTAAGGTTAATTGATATAGCCATTTGTAGTTAAAAGAAGATGTATTTGAATAATTTTCTATTAGTAGTTTTTTGTATTTTTTTAATTCAATAAACATTAAAATCAAGTAAAATAAGCTAATCAGTGTGCTAACTGCATAACTAATTTTCACTTCAATTTGCGAGTTGAAATTTTCAGTAAAAAGTATTCTATCGCTTTCACTAACTCCATAAAATCGAGGCGTGAATATTAAAATGCCAATAATTAAAGGAAGCAAATGTAAAAGGTGTATAAGGCGAAGTTTAAAATCTGAGTATATATTAGACAATAGATACAAAAAAAGTAGCGGACTCGATACATCAATAATTTGATCTCGTAACATTTCAATAACAGATGGAAACTCTATATATTGAGAATAGAAGAAAACACTAATATGTATTGCAAATGCAATAAAGTATATGGCTAATAATATATTTCCTATTTTGTTTTTAGGTTTTACAGTTAGTAGAAAAAAGGACAGCAATACGGAAAAAAACAGAATAACAAAAGTAATAGTGCCTACTATTGTAAGTTTATCCATTAGTTATAAAGTTTATTGTTTTCATCATTGTACACAACGGCAGTTTGCTTCAAAACTACCAAAAGATTCAGATTAAAAATACGTATTTCTACTTTTGCTTGTGAGAAAAGCTAATTTTTAGCGATTGTATTTATCTTGGGCTAAAAAGAAGACAGTTCTTTTTAATTAGTGACTTGTGCAACGGCTAATGTAGTTACACTAACTGGCATTTAATTATACCAGACAGCATATCTTTGCCTCCTTAATTCTAGTGCAAGCCTTTCTTCCATTTTTAGTGCTTCTGTTCTTGTTGGTAATGGGTCAATATGATTGTAAAGACTAGGTCTTAAATACATACCGTACTTCTGGACTATGTTTGAAGAAAGTTTATAACCTTTCTTATTTCTATATCCTGTTTTATGTTGTAGAAATCTTTCCTTGGGAGTTTTACTTGTCATTCCAACATATAGGCACTGCAAAACTCCATTAAATTGTGGATTTGCTGCCCTAAACCTTGAATTTTCAGAAAATACCCGTTTGGATAATTCTATGACATATATGCTATACTGAACTTTAGGCATTACTTATCTCAATTATTCTCATTCGTTTTTCAATTTTCTTATTTCAGCAATTTCATTTATTTCATCTTCAATCATTTATCCATTTTTTGCTTGTTGACAATGTTTGCATAAAACTAGCAGCGAATTTATGCACTAGCTATTTTTGTTTTTTATATCCTAATTGCCCATAGAGTTCAGGCGATTGCTTTAAATAAACGTTTCTATTGGTTTCCATAAACCATGCCTTTGCTATTTTTTCATTATTAAAAAGGCGAGAATCTTTCCAATCGGAAATTCCTTGAATGTAGAGTCTTTCCCAATCTTCGTTTATGAAACTAACGGCTTTGATATTCTTATTATAAATAAAGGTGAAAAAATTAACAAACCACTGATCCCAAACATCAGTATTGTCATTATAAATACCTTTAATTGGGTTAGATTCAGCAATCATTACAGGTTTTTTCTTTAGTTTGGCAAACTGTAGAACGTCATCACAATGTGTACCAAAATCAGAATTACCGTATGCATGACCAAAAACTGAGATGCCTATCCAATCTACATAAGTATCACCAGGATACCAATCAGATAGTTGGTAGTTTTTGAAAGGTACAGCAGCGTAAGAGTGCCAAACAAATGCAATATTATTCACACCTTCTTTTCGTAAAAGATCAACGATGTGCTTGTATGCCTTTATATATATCTTGGGTTCTAGTTCGTTATGAGGCCCATCAAATTCGTAGCCTATTCTTAGGTAAATAGGTCTCTTAGTAGATTTTGCCCAAGCACCATATTTTTTGATAACCTTATCATAGTCTCCTTTGCCTGCTTTTTTTGCAACATCCCATTTGCCTACCATCCACATTGCACTTTGTATAACTGTATTTGGAAAGCTATCAATTAACATTTGATGATTTTGTGTACTGCCCGTATCGTTTTTATGAGACTTTGTAACACCTTTAAATTCTGTTACTCCCCAATAAGCAGACCAACCACTTGGAACCGGTTCATTTTGAAAGCTATCTCTATACTCTTTTATACTTTCAACCGTTTGTCCCATGATAAGTAATTTTTTTCCCTGTTGAGGAACAAATTTTGTCTTGTCAAAATCGTAAACAAATTCAGGATTAACTTCAGTATTAATTTTTGATACCATCTTTTCAATTTCAGGTGCTGCTAATTCTGAACCTTTAGGCTTTTTTTCTTGAGACATCACAAATGATGATAAAAATAACATTATGGAAGTGATGAAATATAAAGCATTGGGTTTAAATATTTTTTTACTAAAAATCATAATCTATAGATTTTTTATTTTATGAACACTTTTACTATATTAATTCCAGCGGTTAGCCTATGAAAAGTAACGAATCTGTACTTACTTCTTGTATTTTTACTGAGCTATATTTTTTATTTACCTTCCGTTTAAGCCTAGAACCATGATTTTTACATACGTTTTTACCTGCTGGTTTTTTTAATCAAATACATGATCTTTATAATCTTTCCACCAGTTTTCTATATCAATTTTTGGTTTTCTACAGATGTAAAGTGGGATTCCGTTCTCTTCATTGATTGCATATTTGTGAGTGATCATTTTCACCAATTCAACCTCTTCAAAAACATATTCTACAGAGGGTTTCTCATTACCTAAACTTATCCATACATCGGCATTTTTATTACCATATCCCCAAGTCCAAAAACTTCCGTGCCTACTTATTGGATTTGGAAGACCATACTGATTGCCTAAAATTTTGAGAGCTCCTGCTTCTCCATAATTCTCGGCCCACAATACGCAATTATTTTTTTCTTCGATACTTAAAGTTTGATAAACACTATCTACTAATTTCACTTGTTCTTCCCAACCAAACATATCTGCATAATCTCCAGTTAATTCTATGCGGCCATTATCTTCTTCTATTTGATAAAATTCAACGTATTTTTCAATAGGAAGAATAGGAGTTAGTTGCGGAATAAAGTAGACCATAGGCAGTAATACCGATGCAGCTACTAAATAGATGATAAATGGCTTTTTTACCAATAGATTACTTATAACAACAGCACCAGCCGCAAATACGACTGGATATAATGCAAATACATAGTATGTTTTTGCTTTCAGTACCCACATAGTCAAAAATATGACTAATGAAGCAATTCCGATGCTTCTGTAATTCTTTAACCTTTTACTGAACAATAATCCAATTAGACCACAAAGGAACATAATAAATGGTGGCGTAATTTCAAGTTGTTCTAAAATAAACGCTGATGTACTTATTTTCTCAAGCTGATTTTCATTTAATGTCTGCAAATGCCGTAATAGCGGGAAATCATTTTGGATTTGCCAGATAATATTGGGTAAGAATATTAATAATGAGATGAATGCAGAAACGTAAAACCACTTATTTTTAAAAGCATTCCCTTTTTTATAGAAAAACAGTCCAACGAACATGGCAAAAGCCCAAACTAAAATGGTGTATTTATTCAATAAGCCCAAGCCTAAAGTGAGTCCTAAGAGCATTAAGAATTTTATATGTTCTGTGTTAATGAATCTGATAAAAAAGTAAAACCCAAGCGTCCAGAATAATTGGTCAAACGCAACAGGTTGGAATAAGGTATGATTGCGATAAAAAGGTAGAAATGCCAAAATGCATATTCCTGCTAGGAAAATCGCTTTTGATTTCCCACCGAGCTCTTTAGCAATTAAACAACATAAAACCAAAATCCCAACACCCGCAAGGGTTGGAAAAAGGCGTACTCCCAACAGTGAATAATCAAAAAACCAATAAGAAACTTTTCCAATAAAGGCTATAAGAGGGGGAAATTCCATAAAGCCCCAAGCTAAGTGTTCACTTACAGAAAGGTGAAGTAGCTCATCACGGTGGAATCCGTAGTTTCCATTTCCAAACCATTGTATGATTAGTTTGATAAAGGACAAAATCAAAATTATTGGTAGATATTTCTTCATTGGTTATTTCAGCTTGCAGATAATGGCAGTTTGTCTCAAAACCACCAAAGATTTAGAATAAAAATACGTATTTCTACTTTTGCTTGTGAGAGCAGCTAATTTTTAGCTATTGTATACATCTTGGGCTAAAAAAGTATCTCATTCCTATTTTGATGATTTTAAATAGTATTCCAGAGATGCTGTTTTGTCTTCCAATATGTAATAAACTTTGCGAATTACTTAACATTCACTCAAAATAAAATGAAAAGTGAGGTTGAAAGCATCACTTTTATGTAAGCTATAAGATCATTACTCCAAGGCTGGTTTTGGCTTCATTAAAAGCCTCTAAATTTAGCCTCCAGTAAAGAGAAATAAATTGGAAAAAGCCCTTAATAGGGCTTAAAATAATCCAGTTTTTACCTACAAAAGGCTTGTGCAACGCTTACCCTTGTTAGCCATAGTTCAATTAAGATTTTGTGTTTTCAATTCCTATTTCTCATTCTCTTTTTTTAACTCCATTTCCAAGAACAGCTACAAGGACTAAACCAACACCAGCTACTAATAACAAACCAATGGCAATACTATTTATTAAGACTCCAATGCAAAGTCCAATTCCTGCTCCAAAAACTAAACCTAATGTTATATGTTTATTTTTCACATTTTGATTTTTAGATGTTTAAGTTATAAACTCTGAGCAATTGACTGATTCCAAATACCAGTTGCAGCAGTTTGCTTAGCGAAGGTTTCAAAATCTTTAGCAGATCTACCTAATACTTTGGCAACATCATCAGAGACCTCTTGGTTCTCAGGATTTCCTAATACTTCTTGGAATAAATAACCGAAGAGCCATACATAAGAATCTGGAAGTCCTGCTTTTCTCATTCCATCCTTAAATTCGTTAATAGAAATTGGCATAAATTGTATTTGTTTGTTGGTGGCTTCAGCCATAATTTCAACGACTTCTTTAAAGGTTCTTTTTTGAGGTCCCGTGACGGTTATGGTTTGTCCATTATAAGTATCATCGACTATAACTTTAGAAACTACATCTGCTATATCATTGACATCGACAAATGGAATTTTTGCTTCTGGCATTGGTAACGCAACAGTGCCATTTAGTACAAATTCTAAAAATGCACCTTCACTAAAATTTTGATTAAACCAAGATGCTCTAACTAATGTATAGTTTAAGCCAGAATTTGCTACGATTTCCTCGCAAGCTTCAGCTTCAGTTTCACCTTTACCAGAGAGTAATACCACTTTTTCTAAACCAGCACCTAAAGCTTTTTTAGTAAGTGTCGTGATAGCGTCTCTAGAGCCAGGCAAGGCCAAATCAGGATAATATACGATGTAGGCTCTGTCCATATTTTTTAAAGCATCATTGTAGGTGTCAGAATTTGCCCAATCAAATGCTGGATTAGTTTTTCTACTTACAACGCGTACGTTGTGACCTAATTGAGTTAAGTTTTCTGCAACTCGGCGACCTGTTTTTCCAGTTCCTCCGATAACTAAAATGTTTTCTGTTTTCATTGTTTTTCGTTTTAAATAGATGTTAATGTTCATTTCCACGCAGACGGAAATTTTTTGATTTTACTTTTATAAATAGTATGCTGATTTTCTTTTGGGATAAACTTTGGTGTACCAATACAAGATTACCGTAGCAATAAACTCTAGTGCAATAAACCAAAAGCTGAAATCGACGAAGAAATCATAATAGGTTCCTCCATAGGGAAGTATTGTAAAGGGAACAGTAATGAGTGTATCTAAAATTGCTGAAATCGTTAAGAAAATCAGACCAATCCATAATCCGTGAGTACTAATGTTCTTTCCGTAATACAATTTTGCTCCCAACCAAACCACTGGTACTATGACTATAGACAGCCATATATTAGCTTGTTGTTCTGCATTTTCTAAAAGTGGTACATAAAAGGATAACGCATATAAGCTCACGCCGATAATCCAAATTATAATTCCAATACTAATAGCTCTTAAATGTTTCATAACTGTTCGTTTTTTGATTGATGATTTGTTATGGCTCTTTGATGGCTTGTCTTATTTTGTGTAAAGCATACCTATGATTAAGAGCACGAAAGCGCTAAATGATGAGAGTGTTCTTATGGAATGCCAACGATTCCAAGGGTTTTCAAATTTGTTTCGAAGCTCTTGTAATTCAATTTTTGAAAGTTTTTCTAAATTGGACTTGTCCAAAACTTCATTTAGCGGAACGTTACCAAAAATGGTAACCAAGCCAATTCCTATAAAAAAGAGTATTGCTGCAATTAGAAATAGCCAAAAGCTGGTGCCGTTACTCTTAAATAAATAACTATTGAAAAAAAGTAATAATACAGGTCCAAAAAACACCACTATAAAACTGCCATTTATGATAACTCTATTCATTGATTGAAAAGATTTTAAGAAGGTTAAGTTGTCTAGCCGACCTATCCCAGGTGTAACAGCATTAGACCAAGTAAAGCAAAGTCCAGCTGTAAGACCAGTAAATAATATACCAAGCATTAGCACGATAAACTTTAGTTTAAATTCCATTGGTTGAAGTTTTAGTGGATGATATCCAGGTTAATAATTCTTGATACTCATTAGAGTTGAGTTTTATTTTTTTACCCTTAGGCATTCGTTTCTTAACATAGACTTGCGTATAAATATCATTTGCCCAAGAATTCATATTTTCTGTTGTGAATACACGCCTTTTGTTCCGTTTGTTATGGCAAACGTTGCATTTGTTATCTAAAATTTGGAATGCTTTTTCGTTATGGGATTTACTTAAATAACTTGATGCATACAATTCACTTTGTTCGTTATTTGTGTCAATTGATTCATAAGTATCTGTTGAATTAACTAAAAGTGTTATAATAATTCCTATTATAAATTTTACTATCGTAACCATCATTAAATTGTGTTAATTAATTTGATGATACAAAGATGTGAAGTGTTCAAAAGAGTTTTTTGACACTTAAAGACAAGATTTTGACATTTTGGGCCAAATGGCTAATTTTAGATGGACTTTCTAAATTCTGATGGTGTTTGTTCTGTCCATTTTTTAAAAGCACGATTGAATGCACTTTGCTCGGAAAAACCTGTTAAGAATGCAATTTCGCCAACGCTTTGTGTAGTATTCCCCAGCATATCCTTTGCGATGTTTTCTTGAGTCTTTTTAATTAAGTCACGATAAGTAACACCTGCTTCCGAAAGTCTTCTCGTAAGCGTTCGGTTACTCATAGCAGTAAGGTCCGCAATATTATGAATACTTGGAATTCCGGTGGGTAGTGCGTCTTTTATGAGAGATTCGACATCTCTGACAAATTTTGTGCCTGGGATTTTAATGCCTTTAGTTTTTTCATCAACTTGTTGTAAGAGGTAACTATTAATGCTGGCATCGGCTTTGGCTGTTCTTAAATTAAGGTCTTCTGTTTTATAGCTTATCGCATATTGTGGTTGATTAAATAATATAGGACAATTAAATGCTATATTGAAGCTGGTTAAGTCTTTTGGTGACTTGTGCTTAAAACTGACTTGAGTTGGTGAAATATGTTTTTCAGAAATGGCTTGTAATACAACAACCGCTGCAGATAAACTTGCTTCTGTGGATAGTTCCATGCCTCTTCTATGAGCTTCCCTGTTGAGAGTGACATGAGAGACGTTTTCTTCTTTTTGAATTTGCCATACAAAGGTGTTGGATAATAATTTGAAGTAGCGTTCACTCCTTTCAAAAATTTCACCTACCCTTGAGCAGGTGCGCCACGAAAGTCCTAAAACACCATAATCCTCAATAAGCATTTGTTGACCTACACGAATCCCAAATCCAGGACCAAGTTTATCGTCCAATAATTCATGTAAATCCAGAAATTCGTCCGCAGCAATAACCTGTAAATGTTCTGCTTCATCTATTGATGTAGGCAATTCCATAAAATCATTTCTAGACATGCCTTCAGCTATCGCACAATTAAGCATCTTGAGATATAGATTTATAGAAAAGTATTTCATTTTTTAGAACTAATATTGCAGATTTTCAATTTCTTTATAATTATTGCCAATGGCAGTTTGTCTCAAAACCACCAAAGATTTAGAATAAAAATACGTATTTCTACTTTTGTTTATGAGAAAAGCTAATTTTTAGCTATTGTATACATATTGGGCTAAAAAAGTATCTCATTCCTATTTTGATGATTTTAGATAACGTGATTTTAGATAACGTGAGTTCGATCTAATTTCAGTTTTATTTTTAACCTTAAATAGGGTATTTTATTTATTAAAATTGTTGCATATAAGTTACTTGCGTTCATTTTCTTTGCTTGTCTAGGGGCGAACGTAAAGAAAACAGCTAGTAGCTGTTTTTAGTGAAGCAGCCAGGCGGCGTGGGGAAACCAAAAGAATCCCTTATAGTAGGGGTCAATCACAATTAAAAACCTAATCAAAAATCCCAGAGCGGCAAATGGAGCAAAGTCGAGGGGTTCGGAAAGAATTATATGCTCAAAAGCATTTGGTTAGCAATCTAAAAGATTTCTCATACTAAGACTGCACTTCAAACACCTCTGTGTCCAGATTTGAATCTTGATACGTTTTTGTGATAGTGTTTGGTACCCAAAACCTTAGAGTTCCGTCGCTACGCTCCTTCTTAATTAAAGCACTACGCAGTGAATCCCTTCGGCGCAGAATAAATTCCAAAAGCTTCAAGAACAGGAGCGGAGGTACGAAGCGACGCGAAGTTTTGGAATTGATTTTTGACTTTAAAGTCAAAAAATTCATTGGCGAAGGCCTCTTTTCTTTGTTTCGTTTCTTTTGGAGGAGCAAAAGAAATGAAAAACAAGTAGACACTTCTCCATAATATTTGATCCCTAACTTAACCATCATAGCTATCCAGACTACCATTAGAATATTAAATAAAAGTATCTTTTCTGATCTTTTTTGCTTCTCCAACCCTGCAACCTTGTTTACGTTGACTGATCCTTGCGAGAGACTCCTCCGCAATAGGTGTTTTTAAAAATTTTACCCACTTTTAAAAATGCCAATAAGTTCACTTAACCCACTACACCTTTAAAAACAGGTTTTCCGAGCCCAAAAAGCCCCCAGCGCCTACCGCAAGCATTCTAATAAAAGATACGCTGCCTTAAAGCCTATAATAAGCCTTTTTACAAAGCCTGTGGTAGCAGCCAAAATAAAACAAGTTTCTTATAAGCAGGTAGCTATTGCCAGTCTCCAAAAACCCCTCGTGTAGATTATAAACGATAGAATACCGCATGCGTATTGGGCGTTGGTGGCACTTCTATACACCCAAACAGCTAAGGGAATTTACCAAATACTCCACCCTACGCTATAGCCAGTTGCATCGTTTACTCCAATGCCTCTAAGAGCTTCTGCGCCTGTGCATAGCTTTCGGCATCTTCGGGTATGCTTTCCAAACTAGCTTTGCACTCTGCAAACTTTTCCGCTTTAAGATGGGTTAACGCCAAATACCAGCTTGCCTTGTTTTTAAATACCGAATTGCCGTGTTGTATTTTTTCAAATAGCGCCGTTGCTTCCTCCAGCTTGTCTTGTTCTAAAAGGGTGATTCCTTTGTATAGTAACAATTCCTGATTATCAGCATCGGCTTCTAAAAGGGTGTTTAGATAGCCTTCTGCTACTTTAAAATTCTTGGTATTAAAAGCTTCTTCTGCTTTTTGGGTGGCATTGGTCTCTCCTCCTCTAACGGTTAAACTCAAGGTATCATACGTTATAAAATCTTCGTAAGACGGACTTGTATTTTGGTCAAACAAAAAGATGCCCATCATTAGAATGATAGACGCAGCTACTGCATACTTTAAAAAAGTAAAACTGCGTACCTTCTTTGAAGTGGGCGTTTCTTTAAAATGCGTATCTCCTATTTTTTGTAAATTTTCTTTAAATGCTACCGTTGCTTCTTCATGCTCAAATTTTTGCGCTAAAAAATGGGTTGCCTCTTGATAGGTTTCATACGATTTTTTAAAAGCCGCATCCGTACGCAATCTATTTTCAAAGGCCATCTTAGCATCTTCTGTAAGCTCCCCTGAAATATAATTGTCAAATAATATGTAGTCTTGATCTTCCATTACAACTAATTATTAAGCTGGTTAAATTTTGGCGATTCCTGAACGAGCTTTGTTAACTTCCCAATACACTGCGATTTCTTTTTTCTGGCATAGGCGTAGGTTAATCCTAAACTAGCGGCAACCTCTTCCATAGATTTAATTTTAAAGGTAGCCTTTAATAAATCTTTACATGCCTCGCCTAACTTTTGAAACATTCGGGTAAATAAAAGCTGCTTTTCTCCAAAGAGTTCTGTGCTAAAAGCCAGTTCATCTACATCGTCACCTTTAGATAAGACTTCTTCATTAATTGTTACCTCCTTATAAGAAGATTTTTTTAATTCATTTAACCACTTACGCTTACACAGCAAGAAAAAATACGCATCAAAGGGGCAGGTTAATTGGAGTTTTTTATACGTAGCCTGTTCATATATGGTGACTAATATTTCTTGTACAACATCTCTTGCCTGTGCGGCGTCTCCACTATTCCCTTTTATATAATTGACAACCTTAGGAACAAATTTATCATAGATCGCCTGTATTATAAATGAGTTGTTTTCCCGTAGACCATCTATATATTTTTGGTCTTCATGTATTTTTTTTTCACTCATTAAACCCTTTGTTTTCAACGAATTTAAATTTTTTTCTCAAAATAGGGGTAACAATTTCCAAAGGCTTTTGATATAAAGTTGTAACAGCACTAAAGCTGCACAATTTGAAAACAAAATAATAATTATAAACTTTAGAAATTATGAAAAATTTAAAAACAATTCTAGGAACCGCATTCTTAACCGCTTTTATGTTTACCAGTTGTACTACTAATGACGATGTAGATGTTCAATTTTTTGATGGCCCCAGCCCACAAGCATTTAAAGACTTAAAAGATGCTGCCTTAGAAAACAACACACAAAACTTTCAATTTGAAGCCAATGGTAGCAATATCAACCTTACTTCAGATAACGGGGTTCAAATCAACATCAATACCAACTGCTTAACCCTAAATGGAGATGTGGTATCTGGAACGGTTGATTTAGAATATGTAGAACTTTTTGAAAAAGGAAACATGTTAAGTACCAACAAACCTACTATGGGGATATTACCAAACGGAGACAAGGCTCTATTAATATCTGGAGGTGAGTTTTTTATGGAAGCTACTCAAAACGGGGTTGCATTAGAAACCAACTGTAACATACAGTTGATTATACCCTCTGATCTTACCGGAGGTACAGACCCTGCAATGACTCTTTGGGAAGGCCAAATAGATGAAAATGACAACCTTGCCTGGAGAGAAGAAGATGCTGCTGCAGGACAAGGGGGTGTATTTGGTGAAGGCGGACAATACTATGCATTCTTCCAATCTTTTGGATGGAGCAATGTAGATAGATTTTACAACGATCCAAGACCCAAAACAACAATTTTAGTAGGTGTGCCAGATGGTTTTGACAATCAAAACAGTAATGTATACTTATCGTATGATGGAGAAGAAACAGGATTGGCAAATTTAGATACCTACGATGCCGGAACGGGATTATTTAGCGAGCATTATGGACAAGTGCCTGTGGGCTTAGAGTGTCATATCATTTTTGCAACCGAAGATAATGGAAACTGGAGGTATGCTATTAAAGCAGTAACCATAGCCGCTAACGATGTATTCACATTTACCTTAGGTGAAACCACCATTGCTACGGAAGCAGAACTAACTACCATCATTAACGGATTGCCGTAATACAATCCCTACCTTATTTAAAAATCCGAAAGTTCAGGCTTTCGGATTTTAATGTTTTCTAGATCTAATTAGAAATTAATGCTTATTTTCAATCTCTACCAACACCTTTAATTTTAACCTAATCATGAAAAAATTACGACTGTTTTATCTCTTCATATTAGTAGCTATTGCTGGGACAGCACAAGAAATTAAGGTAAATGATACATTAAGCAGGGAAGCGTCTATAAAATACAACCTCAACGGAAACAGCGTAAACTTTACTCCGGAAACACCACCGCTAAATCAAATTGCGGGGGCACCTAAAGCTTTTTATACCCATTACTGGGAATTTGGCGACGGACATTATAGCACCGAAGAAAACCCAAAACACACCTACAGTAAAAAAGGAACCTATGAGGTAACCCTTTGGGCAACTAATAATTACGACACCGGAAAACCGCCCACTACCAGGCCTAAAAAAGTAGCCATAGATACCGTAACTACCGCTATGAAAGAAACTGCTTCTATGGAAACAGATTTTGAGTTGCTGCGGAATAGAGAACCCATTCCAAATGAAGAAATGGTGGCTATTCTCAGGTATAAAAATCTAAAAAATTATGCCACCAACGGTAAAATCTACCTATTCTATAACGAACACAAATACAACGCCAATAATTTTGAGTTGGTAGCTACCAGAACCCACCATGGTGAAAAAGCGACACTAGAAAATGTATTTGCTTATACTAATGAAACCAATGATACCCATACCTATCTAGCTTCTATAACCCATAATTACCTTACCAATAATGCTCAGTTACAGGATTCAACCGAAAAAATGAATCTTGCCTTAACCCTTGAAGATGCCAAGACCTACTATAAGAATTGGAGTTCGTTTGATTTTAATTCTATGGAGCCCAATGAAGAACGCAATATATTCTTTACCTTAAAAACAACACCAGAAATGCTCAAAGATACCAGCGCCATTATATCGGTAAGAGGGGTGTACGTTCCAGATGCTAATTTTGATAATCATAAAGTAAAGGAAATGGAAATGGAGATTGTGACTTCGCACGATCCTAACAAAATGTCTTCTAATGCTACCTTTTTGAATTACAGATTTGTGCGTTCTAAAACCTTGAAATACAAAATCAAGTTTCAAAATAATGGGGAAGGGCCTGCCAGAACCATTCGTTTAGAAACAGACATTCCAGACATGCTGGATAAAGCTACGCTTCAAGTAACGGATATGTACCCTAAATGCGACATCTGCCCTAAAAAGGAGGTAGCGTATAGTTGCTTAGATACTACCTATACAAAAACGCAGGCTATTTTTACTTTTAAGAATATTTATTTGCCCGGAAGCGAACAGAAAAATGTAAAAGAGTACGATTCTACCAAGGGATTTGTAAAATACAAGATCAAGTTTTCAAAAGACTTTCATAAAAAGAAAACCAAAAGCAGAACATCCATTATTTTCGACAAAAATGAACCTATAATTACCAATTATTCTACCACACGGTTTCTTCCGGGAATTTCTATAGGGGTGAAAGCAGGCTATAATTCCTTTGCCAATTTAGATAATTCTAATAGTTATTTTCTGGGAGCTACTATTTCTCCTTATAAATCCTACAGGCTCTACTGGCAGGTAGAATTACTAAATAGTTTTCACAGCTATAATGGCAATACCCAGGTGGAAGAAAGAATTGTAGATGGTGCGCAAGGATTTCAGTTTTTAGAACGAACGGCAACCAATACCAGTTATGATAATGTAGATTGGGAAGTGCCGGTTCTCTTGCGGTACAACGTAAATAATTATATAGGGTTGGGTGCCGGTGTACAAGGAACCATCTCTGTAAGTGAAAAACAAGCGCAAAATATTCTTGTAACACAGTTTGAAGGTACCTCCCCTGATGCGCCCATTTTTAATACAGAAGAAGTATCTTTTAACAGCTCTAATTCATTTACGAATGTAAGAACTGGTTTTCTAATAGAAGTCACTGCCGGGTTTGCACGTATTGGGCCTAGTTTAGGGGCGCGGTATGTAGTGAATTTTGAAGACAACTTTAATTATCTGCAATTGTATGCCATCTGGAAATTCTAATAGTAAACGTATTTTGTGCTGAAAAAAATAGTCTACATATGGGTTTTATTCATGGGTTGTGTTGCAATGTCGCAATCACTTGAGGAGCAAATTTATGTGGCTACCGAAAACTTTATTGAAAACCAAAATGATGCCTCTTATCAGGTCTTTAAAAAACAAATAGCACCTTTTAGAAATCTGCTAAAAACAAGGGATGAGCAATTGGCATTTGTGTTTTTGCTTTGTTTTGAAGGTTACTATTTACGATATAAAAGTCCTGAGGAAGCTACCAAAAGTTACGAAGAGGCATGGACACGGTTTAACAACTACCAACTCTCTAAACTATCTGATTACGACATCACTGAAAATTGCCTGAAACCTTTGGGGAATTTATATATTAAAGGAGGCGATTATACGAATGCGGAGAGTACTATTAAGCAATATATCTTTCTAGCCGAAAAAAATAATCATACAGCACATAGAATAGGAGGTGCTATTAATTTGGGGCTGCTTTATCAAACCATGGGGAAGCATGAAACGGTTCTTTCTATTACATATGAAGCTTTAAAAATCAAAAAACTCACTACCAAACAAGCCCAAAAGCTTGAAAATATTAGAAATACCAGCCTTATTGCTTTAAACCAAATTAATGCGATAACCAGCAAAAATACCTACAATGCGAATGAAGTAAAATACCAGCTTGCGATAAAAAACAAGGATTTTCAAAACGCATTGCGCTATTTTAAGTATAAAAAAGACTTCCTTGAAAAAGATACATTATCTATAAGAACCAAAGCCAAACTAGCCGTAGAAGAGGCGCAGCTTTATTTAATGGGTACTAACTATGCTGCTGCCTCAAAAAACCTAAAAAGGGCATTGCGGTTACTGCTTCCTAATTTTAACGGCAAAGGGCTCCCCAAGAAAGAAGACCTCTATGCAGATGCTACTTTTACGGTTATTTTAGACTTGTTAGCAGCCAATCAACCTACTACCCCGCAAGCACTGGAGTGTTATGATTTAAGTACCTATGTATCCTCTTTATTATACCGCAATCTCACCTCGCAAGCATCCAAAATTGAAACCTTAGCACGAAACAGAGTACGTCAAGAAAAATGTATTGCCCTGCTTTACTCTGAGTATGAAAAAGAAAAAAGTGCTTCTTACTTTAACGCTGCTTTGCAGTATGCAGAACGAAGTAGATCTCTTATTCTGAAAGAAGCATTTCTTAAAAAAGCATTGTTAACACAGTTCCCTAGCGACTCTTTGTTACAAAAAGAACATCAACTGTTAACAGCACAAGAGCGGTACACTAATCTCTTGATTAAAGAACAAATGGGCTCTTCAAAAGCTGCTATCATCACCCAATTAAGTCAACGTTTGCATACCATTAGTATTGAACTAAAAACACTGAAAAAAAGCATTGATGCCATCCATCAAAGAGACCTTACTCCTTTTGATAGCAAACAGCTGCAAAAAAAACTTAAAACTGACGATGCTACTTTGGTGGAATACTTTTATGGTACCCGGGCTATTTATCAATTTAGTATCACCCCAGATTCTGTGGTATTTAATAAGATCGCACTAAGTGAAACTACCCAAAATAAAATTGTTGCTTTCAATAACCTCTTTAACAATGCTTCTATTATAAACAATGATATCCCTACATTTAAAAAATATGCTTTTGAGATGTATCAATTGCTAGGTTTCAAGCAGCTTTCTTCCCATGAGAATATCATTGTTATTCCAGATGGGTTATTAAATTTTATTCCTTTTGAAGCCTTATTAACGGCTGAGGCTGCCACCACTAATTATACGAAAATGCCTTTTGTAATTAAAAAGCATCGTGTCTTATATAACACCGCCATTCCCTTTTATCTTGAGCAGTCTAAAAGAAATGATATGCCTCAAGTTTTAGGGGTATTTCCAGTATTTAAAAATACCAATCAAAAACTTACGTACTCTTTAGAAGAAGCCATCTATATACGCAAGGAGATGACTGCAAAACTGTTGATGCACGATAAAGCTACTAAAGCCAATTTTATAAAAAATGAAGCAAACTACAATATACTGCACTTCTCTACACATGCAAGCGCCGGAAATGCCAAAAATCCTGTAAATATTAGCTTCTATGATGGGGCTATGACCTTAAATGAAATATATGCGCTGAATATAAATGCAAACTTGGTAGTACTAAGTGCTTGCGAAACAGGCGTGGGAAAAGTCTATAAAAGCGAAGGCCCTATGAGTATTTCACGCGGTTTTCAATATGCTGGTGCAAAAAATATCTTATTCTCTCTTTGGCCTATAAATGATTTGGCTACTTCTCAAATAATGCGTTCTTTTTATTCAGATTATGCAACACACCAATCCGAATACCTTGCCAACCATCATGCTAAATTGAGTTATTTAGAAAGTGACCAGATTAGTACTCTCAAAAAGTCTCCCTACTATTGGAGCTCTTTTGTGTTTTATGGAAGTCTCAACCAACCCAAGGAGTCTAGCCTAACGGTGTACTATCTTTTAGGTGGTTTGTTTTTGTTGGGTGGTTTGTTTTTGGTGTATTGGTTTAGGATTCATCTCGTCAACTTGTCCATTCTTAAAAATATTGTTGAGTGAAGTTAGCTTGAATTTGGGTATTCAATTATGATCACCCCCCTTAAATGTGGCTACAACTCGTACACCAATACATAGGAAGACTGGAGTACCCATCCACTAAAACAAAAAGTAATAAAACACTATGGCATATCTTTATGAGGATGAGAATCATTTTAAACTAAATCTATTTAAAAAAGGGTTCAGCTCTAAAAAAGCCAAACCCTTGGTGTTAAATTGTATGTATTAGAAAAGTGCCGTTTACTTCCCCAACATCAATAACTCATTACAAACTACTTCTGTAATATATCGTTTTCCACCTTCTTTAGTTTCATAGGTTCTATTTGTTAGTTTTCCTTCAACGGCAACTTCATTGCCTTTTACCAAATACTTTTCAATAATTACCGCTGTTTTTCCCCAAGCAATTACGTTATGCCATTGGGTATCTTTTACTACTTCGCCTTCTGCGTTTTTATAAGATTCGTTGGTGGCAATAGAAAACTTCGCTAATTTTTTACCGCTGTCAAGATTAATAATTTCAGGATCGTTACCTAGGTTTCCAATTAATTGTACTTTGTTTCTTAATGCATTCATGATTTAATAATTAAAAGTTAATAAGTATTTTTAAGATATTGCTATACGATTTCAAATCGATAATGCAAAGATGTTGTAGCAAATCAATTATATTCGGTTCGTAAATAATTGCTTTCGTTTAAAATCGTTTGTAAACGTTTGTAGTCGTTTGTAAACGTTTATGTGTCCCATTAAAAATTGTATCTAAAATGAATACAGCTGTTGGCAAAATAGAATTACGAAATCTCAAACTTGATGATTATCGAGAATTAAAAGCTTCTATGCAAGAAGCCTATCAAGAACTGGAAAGCTCCTACTGGAAAGAGCATCATATAGAAAAATTATTAGAAATCTTTCCGGAAGGCCAGCTAGTAGTCTTAGCAGATGATAAAGTAGTAGGAGCAGCATTGTCTTTAATTGTTGATTATGATTCTATTGATGACAATCATACTTATGAAGATATTACCGGAAAATATACATTTTCTACTCATGACTCCAATGGAGACGTACTTTATGGTATTGATGTATTTATTCATCCAAAATTTCGCGGACTCCGTTTGGGAAGAAGGCTCTATGATACTCGAAAAGAATTAAGCGAACAACTCAACCTAAAGTCCATTGTATTTGCTGGGCGCATTCCAAATTATGTGAAACATGCTAACGATATGTCTCCCAAACAATACATTGAAAAAGTTAGAATGAAAGAATTACACGATCCGGTGTTATCCTTTCAATTGAGTAACGATTTTCATGTTAAAAAAGTCATGAAAAACTATCTGGAAGGAGATGTGAGTTCTTTAGACTATGCGGTACTGATGGAATGGAATAATATCTATTACGATAAAAGTCCTAAACTCATTAATACCCGAAAATCAATTATTCGCCTGGGTCTTATTCAGTGGCAGATGAGGCCTCTTGGTAATCTGGAAGCTCTTTTTGATCAGGCTGAATTCTTTATTGATACTGTTTCCGGATATGAAAGTGATTTTGCACTTTTCCCCGAGTTATTTATAGCGCCGCTTATGGCAGATTACAATCATTTATCAGAAGCAGATGCCATTAGAGAATTGGCAAAATTTGCAGAACCCATTCGCCAAAAATTTCTGGAGTTTGCCATTTCCTATAATATTAACATTATTACCGGAAGTATGCCTTATGTAGAAGACGGTAAATTGTATAATGTAGGATTTCTTTGTAAAAGAGATGGCTCTTACGAGATGTACACCAAAATTCATATTACCCCAAATGAAGTAGCACATTGGGGAATGACGGGTGGAGATAAAATTCAGACGTTCCATACAGATTGTGGTAAAATAGGCATTGTAGTTTGCTATGATGTGGAATTTCCCGAACTCCCAAGATTACTAGCAGATCAAGGAATGAAAATTCTATTTGTTCCCTTTCTAACAGATACACAAAACGGCTATACCCGTGTGAAGCACTGTGCGCAATCTCGTGCTATTGAAAATGAATGTTATGTGGCCATAGCAGGTTGTGTTGGCAACCTACCTAAAGTAAATAATATGGATATCCAGTTTGCCCAAGCTGCTGTATTTACACCTTCCGACTTTTCTTTTCCTACCAACGGAATCAAAGCAGAAGCTACTCCTAATACAGAAATGACATTAATTGTAGACGTCAACCTAGATTTGCTCAAAGAACTTCATGAGCATGGAAGTGTTCGTATCCTCAAAGACCGTAGACATGACCTATACGAACTTAAAAAAGTAAATTTAGCTAAATAAAATACCATGAAAATTTTCCGTTTATCCATATTGTTGCTTTTGATTGTACCCATTCTTTCTAATGCACAAAAAAGAAAACAGAAGAGAGAAATAAATCAACCTCTTATTGAGAAGACTTTTACAAACCTTAAATGGCGTAATATTGGTCCGTTTAGAGGTGGCAGAAGTGTAGCTTCTTGCGGTGTGATTTCAGATCCGCTAACCTATTATATGGGCAGTACGGGAGGTGGTGTGTGGAAAACAACAGATGGCGGTATTGTTTGGAAAAATGTTTCAGATGGTTTTTTAAAAACAGGAACGGTTGGTGCTATCGCCGTTTCAGAATCAGACGCCAATGTAATCTATGTGGGCATGGGGGAACATGCTATAAGAGGCGTAATGACTTCTAGTGGAGATGGCGTTTACAAATCTACAGATGCGGGTAAAACATGGATACATCTAGGCTTGGAAAATAGCATGCATATTTCAGATGTAGTCATTCATCCTACAAACCCTGATGTTGTTTATGTCGCCGTGCAGGGGGCTCAATACGGACCATCTGAAGAACGTGGCATCTACAAATCAGTAGATGGTGGAAAAAACTGGAAACGGATTTTATTTACGCATAACCTCACAGGCGCATCTTCTTTGCGAATGGACATGACTAATCCACGAATACTTTATGCTGCCTTATGGGAGCATCAACGTTTCCCCTATACCATGAAATCTGGTGGAAAAAATTCTGGTCTCTATAAATCCACAGATGGTGGTGACACTTGGAATCAATTAATAACAGGGTTACCAGAAGTAATGGGTAAAGTAGGTGTTGCCGTTTCAAGAGCAAATTCTGATAGAGTTTGGGCAGTTATTGAAGCGGATGGTGATAAAGGTGGCGTATACAGATCTGATGACGCAGGAAAAAAATGGGCTCAAATCAATAAAAACCGAATCAATATAGCCCGTTCTTGGTACTATATGGAAATTTTTGCGCATCCAAAAAATGAAGATATTGTTTATGTGTTAAATGCTCCTGTAATGGTTTCTGTTGATGGTGGAAAAAATTTTACCAAGGTTGCTACTCCGCATGGCGACAACCATCACTTATGGATAAATCCTAAGCAGCCAAAATATATGATTAACTCCAATGATGGAGGGGCTAATGTTTCTCTAAATGGTGGTAAAAGTTGGTCTAGTCAACAAAATCAACCAACCTCACAATTCTACCGGGTGATTACAGACAATAAGGTTCCTTATGCTGTTTATGGTGGGCAACAAGACAATTCAGCAATTGCCATCGCTAGTAGAACAGCTGGCTCAGGCATTGGATGGAAAGACTGGTATTCTGTAGCAGGCTGTGAAAGTGCCTATTTAGCATTTGACCCAGACAATCCCAAAATAATTTATGGAGGTTGTTATCAAGGAATCATTGAACAATGGATTAAAAAAACAGGAATTTCTAAAGAAATAAAAGAGTATCCAGAGCTTGCTCTTGGCAATGCTCCAAAAGATTTTAAATATCGCTATAATTGGAATGCTCCTATCATTAGTTCTCCTCATGACAGAAATACCATTTATCACGCTGGAAATGTGGTTTTCAAAACTTCCGATGGAGGAATTAGCTGGGAAAAAATAAGTCCAGACCTTACCCGAAATATCAAATCGCAATTAGGTCCCGGAGGGTTTCCATTTACCAATGAAGCAGCTGGTGGTGAAAACTATCACACCCTTATGTATCTCACAGAATCTGTGCATGAAAAAGGAGTTTTATGGGCAGGCTCAGATGATGGTCTCGTGCATATTACTAAAGATGGGGGCAAAAACTGGGCGAATGTAACCCCTAAGGGAATGCAGGAAGGTATTGTAAATTCTATAGAAGTATCTCCACACGATAAAGCTACTGCATACATCACCTTAATGCGTTACAAACTCAATGACCTAAATCCTTATATATACAAAACCACCAACTATGGAGCATCTTGGGAGAAAATTACCAATGGGATAGATACTCCACATACATTTGTAAGAGTGGTGAGAGAAGATCCTAAACTAAAAGGACTGCTTTATGCGGGAACAGAAACCGGAATGTATATTTCTAAAAACAATGGTTTGGTATGGGAGCCGTTTCAATTGAATCTTCCAGTAGTACCTATTAACGATCTGACTATTCAGGATAATGATTTAGTAGCTGCTACAGCGGGACGGTCTTTTTGGATTTTAGATGATCTGAGTGGTTTACAACAATACCTGAAAAAAGATTCTGAACAAGTATTAGCAATCTATCAACCCAAAGACACTTATCGACTTTTTGGGGGTAGCAAAGATGAATTTACGCCTGGCCTTGGCAAGAACCCTAAGCAAGGAGTTGCCATAGATTATTACCTAAAAGAAGCTGCGGATTCCCTTTCACTTAAACTGGAAATAATAGATTTACAAGGAAACATCCTTAAAACGTACACCAATAAAAAACCAAAAGACTTTAAAACTTGGCCAGGTGGTCCAGAAAAACCAGAGGTACTATCATCTAAAGCCAGAATAAACAGGTTTACTTGGGATTTTACCAGAGAAATGCTTCCGGCTGTAGATAATGTTTTTGTTTTTGGAAATTACAAAGGTTCTAACGTAGCACCGGGAACCTATACTTTACAACTTACCTTAGAAGATAAAAGTGTAAAAACCAAGGTAGAAATTCTTCAGGATCCGCGTATGCAAGTCTCCAAAATAAATTTTGAAGAACAACAACAATTCCTTATTACCATTGAAGGAATGATTCGTGATATTCACCAATCTGTAAATACCATGCGCTCTGCAAAATCTCAATTAGAGAACTATAAAAACCTATTGGGAGCAGGAGATAAAGTGTCTGGCTTACTTAAACTAGCAGACAGTCTCATTGCACAGATTAATACTTGGGAAGAAAATCTAATTCAACCAAAACAAAAGACCTTTCAAGATGTTATTAATTTTAATAACCAGTTGAATGCAGAGCTTATGTACCTTAGAAGTTATGCTGATACGGCAGACCCAAAACTTACCGAAGGAGCTAAAGAACGCCTAAAGGATCTTCAAGAAGATTGGAAGCAATATACAACCATGAGAGATCAAATAATTAGTAAGGAAATGCATGCCTTTAATGAACAATTCAAGGCACTAGATTTGCCTGCTATTATTCTTAATAATAAATAATAGAGCCATGAAAAAAAGCATTTTTTTATTACTGATTTTTATGTCTGCCTTTGTCTTCTCTCAAAGAGAAAAAACAATTACACTTACTCAGGATACTGCTATAGAGCAAATAGCATTAAATGAACTCTCTTGGATTCAAGGTCATTGGAGAGGAGAAGCCTTTGGTGGTATTGCAGAAGAAATCTGGAGTGCACCAGAAGCGGGTTCTATGATGTTTGTATTTCGTCATATCATAGATAATAAGGTTAATTTTTATGAAGTTGGAGCCATCATGGAAATGCCAGAAGGTCTTGTTTTAAAACTGAAACATTTTCACAGTAATTTAAAAGGCTGGGAAACAAAAGATGAAACTGTAGACTTTAAATTTATTAAAAAGGAAGGCAGTATTGTTTATTTTGATAATTTCACTTTTGAAAAAGTGAGTGATACTGAAATGAATATCTATGTAATGATTAGTGAAGATGGTGAGCACGAAAGTGAAGTAAAATTCAATTATAAAAAGCAATAGCAGTGATGGAGAAAAGTTGCCTAGAATGTGGGGAGAAGCTGGTAGGTAGAATCGATAAGAAATTTTGTAGCGACTACTGCAGAAATATCTACAATAACCGCATAAATAAAGACAGTAAAAATCTCATTAGAAATATCAATAACCGACTCCGGAAAAATTACCGCATTTTGGAACAAATGAATCCAGCTTCAAAACCTAAAACTACCAAATTGAGATTGATAGATAAAGGTTTTGATTTTGACTATTTCACTAGTATTTATACCACAAAAACCGGACACACTTACTACTTTGTATACGACCTTGGGTACAGACTCTTAGATAATGACTATTATATGTTGGTAAAACGAGAGAATTAGTGCTGCCAGTTCATACTTTGAAGTTTTAACGCAGCTACCACAATATCCTTTCGGCTAATTTGTCCCACAAGATTTCCGTCTTCTAGTACTGGAAGTCTTCTTCTATTATTTTTATAAAAAATGGAAGCCGCATCAAATATATTGGTGTCATGCGGTATTGTTTCCACCCCTTTGGTCATAAATCGTTCTACACTTTTATCCAAAATTGGCAAATTAAAATACCTACTTTCAGAAATCTGTTTCATACAATCTGCTTCCGAAATAATTCCTACTAATTGCCCCCTATCTCCTAAAACTGGACCCCCAGAGATGCGATGCTTTGTAAACATCTCCATTACTGTTAAAATAGATTGATCTGGTGTAAAAGTTACCAGCTTTTTACTCATATAATCTGATACTAATATAGGAGCATTATATTCCTTTTTTAGCTCTGCTCGCTCTCCTTGAAAACTCTTGATGCCCATACGTTTATTTTTTGGTTCATATTAAAGTTACTCATTTTGTGTCAATTAAAATAATTATTTGGTAAAGGTTGCTGTTAAAAATTATGAATTCCTTATTTTTAAAGGGCTTAAATACAAGAGTAGCAAAAGTTGTTTTTTTGTAGCTTATCCCTATCAAATACTAGTAGTTTTAAGCTACGATATGATTTACATTTGCTCATAATTTTTTTAACCTGGCTAAATTTCAAAAAATTGAAAAAATATTCTATAGTTATAAGTTTTCTGATTCTGGTAGCGGCAGTCTATACTACATTTTATAACCGCCTTCCACAAAAAATAAATCCAGAAAACGCTCCTAAAACTGAATTCTCTGCGGCACGTGCTTTAAAGCACGTGAAGAAAATTTCAGAAAAGCCACATTATGTGGGAGCACCAGCACATGCCGAAGTTAGAGATTATGTTATTGACGAGTTACAAAAATTAGGTCTGCAAACCGGAATC
Organism: Ascidiimonas meishanensis; assembly: GCF_037782385.1. Taxonomy (NCBI): domain Bacteria; kingdom Pseudomonadati; phylum Bacteroidota; class Flavobacteriia; order Flavobacteriales; family Flavobacteriaceae; genus Ascidiimonas; species Ascidiimonas meishanensis. The sequence continues at coordinate 339,711 of NZ_JBBEXD010000005.1, read as the reverse complement.
CACGAAGGCATGAACAGTGGAGATTATGGCAACCTTAGTAAGGCAACCAATATCATGGCAAGAATTGAAGGTACTTCTAAAGGGAAAGCACTTTTATTGCTTTCCCATTATGACAGCAGCCCACATTCTTCTTATGGGGCTAGTGATGCTGGAAGTGGAGTGGCTACTATTTTAGAAGGTCTCAGAGCTTATTTAGCAGCTGGTAAGAAACCCACCAATGATATCATTATTTTAATTACCGATGGAGAAGAACTTGGGCTAAACGGAGCCGATTTATTTGTAAATAAGCATCCATGGGCAGAAGAAATAGGACTTGTTCTTAATTTTGAAGCCAGAGGAAGCGGAGGCCCTGCTTATATGCTTATTGAAACTAATGGCGGAAACAGCAAACTTATTGAAGAATTTTATAAAGCAGACCCCTCTTATCCCGTTGCAAACTCTTTGGCATACAGCATCTATAAAATGTTGCCAAATGATACAGACCTTACCGTTTTTAGAGAAGACAAAAATATTGATGGTTTTAATTTTGCTTTTATTGACGATCATTTTGATTACCATTCTGCTTTAGACAGGTATGACCGCTTAGACAAGAATACGGTGGCGCACTTAGGTAGCTATTTAATGCCTTTATTAGACTATTTCTCAGAAAATGACATCTCTTCATTGAAAGCATCAAATGATTATGTCTATTTTACGGTTCCATTCTTTAAAATGGTCTATTATCCATTTTCATGGATACTCCCGTCATTGATTATTTCCATACTGCTATTTGTGATCATATTTATTATTGGAATCAAACGAAAAACAATTTCTATTACAGACAGTCTTAAAGGTTTTGTTCCTTTCTTAGCTTCCTTACTTATTTGCATGGTTCTTGGATTTTTTGCCTATACTATTCTACATAGCTTTTATCCTCAATATGATGAAATTCTACACAAATTCCCTTACAATGGATATACATATATAAGTGCATTTATACTAACATTTATAGGTATTTGCTTCTGGGTCTACAGTAAGTTTAAGAAAATAAGTGCGGCTAATTTATTAATAGCGCCCATTGTTTTGTGGTTTGTGATAACTTCACTTGCATCTTTCTATCTTAAAGGAGCCAGTTTCTTTATTATTCCTGCATTTGCATCTTTGGCTATCCTATATATGATAAGTGTATATGAGAAATCTTCTCTTGTCTTTATAACGCTTTTAGGGATTCCTGCTATTTGGATTCTAACCCCTTTTATTCAAGCATTTCCCGTAGGCTTAGGTTTTAAAATGAATGTGGGAAGTACAGAATTTTCTCCTTTTGTACTTTCCGCACTTTTGAGCGTTTGCATTTTTGGATTGCTTATAGCTACCTTTCATCAGTTTCCTAAACTAAAAAAATTAGGATACTTTGGCATTCTCTTAGGGTTTATATTCTTTATGTCTGCTCATTTTGATGCTGGTTTCACTAAAAATACCCCAAAACCAACAAGTCTTGTATACCTGCAAGATGGCAATTCAAATAAAAGTTACTGGGCAACTTATGATGTAATGCCTGCTGACTGGGTAAAGCAATATGTAAATGACAAAAAGAACGTTGAAACCAATATGTTAAATACTGTTTTTACCAGTAAATACAGAACCAAGCTTTCTTATGCGTCTACTGCCACACCTAAAGCAATTCCTTTGCCAGAGATTCTAATTTCCAAAGATACCGTAGTAGGTAATGAACGTCTCTTAGAAATCTGTATTAAATCTAAACGAACCATCAACAGACTTACTGTTTTTACTGAAAAAGGGGCGGTTATTAATTCATGTACTGTTAATGGAAGCTCATTATCTAAAAAATTTCTTGAAAGCGTAAAAACTAGAAAACGCTTAATTACACATTATGTAAGCAACAATGATCCTACAGAGATTGAAATGTCTATTCCTGTAAATCAACCTATCAAACTTCATGTTTTTGAATCCTCTTATGACCTCTTAATGAATGAACTTTTCTCGGTGCCCCCCAGACCAGAAAATTGCATTCCTAAACCATTCATATTGAATGATGCAATTATCGTTAAAAAAACTATTTCTTTTGAATAAATCAATTGCTATTTTAGGTTGCGGATGGTTGGGATTACCTTTGGCAACTTCCTTAATTAAAGAAGGATCTCAAGTAAAAGGTTCCACTACTTCTCAAAACAAATTATCCATTTTAGACAGTGCTGCTATTCTGCCTTTTCTAATTGAAGTGAATGAGTCTGGGATTGAAGGTGACATCACAAATTTTATAGACGGGGTGCATACTTTGATCGTAGACATTCCTCCAAAATTAAGGAGAAATTCGTCTGCCAATTTTGTAGCAAAAATAAAGCATGTAATTTCAGCGGTTAAGAATAGTAACATCACGCATTTAATCTTCGTTAGTAGTACTTCTGTTTATGGAAACCTAACAGGTAAGATCACAGAACAAACCTTACCTATTCCCCAAACTGAAAGCGGAAAACAATTACTAGAGAGTGAAAAACTTCTGAAAAAAGAAACTTCATTTAATACCACCATCCTCAGATTTGCAGGATTGATTGGGCAAGACAGACATCCGGTTACTTATCTTTCCGGCAAACAAGATATTAAACATCCAAACGCTTTTGTAAATCTGATTCATCAGGAAGATTGTATTAACATTATCAAACAACTAATTGCACAAGAGCCTTTAGGCAAAACTTATAATGCTGCCTACCCCCTACATCCTTCAAAAGAAGTATATTATACAAATGCTGCATTGAAAAGAAACATCCCACCTCCTCAATATGAATCTTCACCATTCACAGGAAAATATATTGACTCTTCATTTTTAACAGAAGACTTGAACTATCATTTTCAAAAAGACATCAACCTTTAGCATCTCATTAAGAGTTATCTACAATAATTTTAATAGATTTGATCCCACTAAAAATAAACAACACATGAAGAAGATTATTCTAGGATTAATGTTAATCACAGTGGTATCATTGCAAGCACAAGACAAAGCTGCATTGGTACAACATTATGAGAATTTCTACCAACAAATGCGGTCTCAAGGTGATATGCAAGGTATTATTAATGCTATGACGCATTTAAACCTCCTGAAACCATCACAGTCAAGAAAAGATACTTTAGCATATTTATACGCTAATGGTGGTAAATATATTCAGGCATTAAATACTATTGGTGTAGATAAAATTTCTTCTGATTCGGATCTCGCAGTTGAAGTAAAGGCGGTATCTCTAAAAGCGTTAAAACAACCTCAACGTGCATTGGAACAGTATGAAGTTCTATTTAGCAGAAAACCCAATCCTTATATGGCTTATGAAATGGCGGATCTTTTAATTCAAACGGGAAAGACGGATGCAGCGATGGAAAAAATTGAATACGGAATTACAAATGCTAAAAAGGAAGATCTAAAAGGTTTTTATGAAAGTCAGGTTCCTTATGAAGTATCTTTAAAAGCTGCTTTTATTCATTTAAAAGCATTGATAGAATTTAATAAAGATCAAGCAAATAATATTGACAGTGCAGTCGCTTTATTAGACGAAGCACTAGCGGTTTCTCCTAATTTTAACCTAGCAGAACTGAGTAAAAAAGCACTTTTATCAAGAAAGAATCTACCTGAGGATAAGAAGCCTAAAAACTAATAATTTTCTATTGAATATTGCTATTTAAGTTAGCACGTTCTACTATCTTTTGCAGATTGGGTTTGTTATGAACTTGAGGGTAAATCATTTTCTTACGCTCAGACTATAGAATAATTAAGAAAACTCCTTTTAAATAATTTAAATAAAAAGCCCGACTTATAGAAAGCCGGGCTTAACTAAAATTAGTACAGGTAGTCTACTATTAATTAGCTCTAAATTGAAATACTTCTGAGTTAGAAGTGTTTCCTTCTTGATCACGTGTAACGATACTCCAGTAATACACATTACCAGCTGTTATATCTACACTAATACTGGAAGCGGTTACTGTGTTTACTTTTGTAGCAGGAGGATTATCCACACCAAAGAAAACATCATAATTCTGAATATCATCATCAATATCTTCTCCTTCCCATTCTAAGGTGACCGCTCCTGAGGAAGCATCTACATCTGCCCCTGTTGTAGGGCTAATTGCTTCTGCAGGAAACGGTATATAACTCTCCACTGGTAAACCAGCATTATAAAACTTCCATGTTTGACTAGTTGCCGTTTGTGAAGCGCCATTGGCTCTTGAAACAACTGACCAGGAGTAAGGAACTCCTCTTAAAATGGTAATGTCTAACTGATTCGTGGAAGCATTTTGGCTTGTTGTACTATTGGTATTCAAATTTTTAACATTGACTGTATATGAATCCGTATTATCAGACGCATTCCACCTAAATGTTACAGTACTTTGCGTATCTGAAATCACCGTTCCTTCGTTGCATTCTGTATTGTCTTCAGGAAAAATGAGGGTTGCTGCCGATGGAGGCGTTACCTCAGGTTTTTCTTGTACGTCATCTCCTCCTCCACCACAGGATGTAATCGCAATAGCTAGTATTGTGGTATATAATAATGTTAACTTTTTCATCGCTTGATAATTTTATAGTTTAAGAGTGAACCATCCGTTTTTATATTAAGTAGATAAGCTCCTTGAGCCAATCCGCCTACATTAATCTGAATTTGCCCGTTACTAACAGGATATTCTTTGGCTAATACCTTTTGTCCCTGAAGCGAAATCACAGAAATAAATACTTTCTCCTGATTAAACTCACCAAGATTTACAAATAACGTGTTTCCAGTTAAAGGATTTGGATATACCAATATCTGATCATTCAATAGAATAGTTTCTTCATAAACACCTTGACAATCTTTATCTGTTTTCACCTGAAGCGTGTTTTCTGTATACGGAAGCTCCATTGTAATTTCATCGTCGGTAGTAGTAACAGTGACTCCATTAAGTGTAATAAAGTAACGGTCGCCACCTTCTAAAGAAAGGGTCACTTCTTTTTTAATACCATTAACTCTTGAGAATACGGATAAATCTTCAGGTTCTGATACCGTTGCGTTAAAACATTGCTCATAACCTGCCTGTTCTGCCATAGTAACACAAATAGTATATTCTCCAGCCGCAAGATCTGCTACTTCTAAAGAATTCGTAAACGGATATGTTTCATCAAACCCGTTTGGCCCAGTAACCGCTGCCGTATAGGTATAAGTTGCTTGTGCAGTTAGATTGATCTTCCCATTATCACTTGAAATACAAGTTTCACCTGAAAGTTTGATAGAAAAATTAGTTGCTGGTAATGAGAATACTTCACAACCAGTGACATCTACGGTGGTTCCTTGTGGAGTATTTGGGCAAACATCATTTTCATTAAGTACCCCGTCATTATCACTATCATTATCACATACATCTCCTTGTCCATCATTGTCTGCATCTGCCTGATCTGGATTTGGTGTAAGCGGACAATTATCATCTACATCCAGAATACCATCTCCATCATCATCATCGTCACAAACATCACCCTCGCCATCATTATTTGTATCTAACTGATCTGCATTCGCAATGGAAGGACAGTTATCCACATCGTCTAAAACACCATCATTATCATCATCATCGTCATCCTGCTCGCCTTCAATAACAAAATCATCAATTACTACACCTTCTTCCTGTACTGCTGGATCTGAATGAAATACGAAACGAAACATTACATTAGTTTCACTTCTAAGATCTGTATCCCCATTTGCTACGTTTGAAGAAAAATCATATGAATATTCGGTCATAGTTGCATTGGTTCCGGTCCATTGTGCCCCGGGACAGTTCTGACAATCGTCTGAAGCACCAGAAGAAGCATTGGTACGATCACTATTGTACCAATTTGGACCGCTATTCTTGGTTCCAAGAACATTCCAGTTACTTCCTTGATCTGTAGAGTATTCAACATACATAATGTCAAAATTAATCTCTAACTCATAAGCCATCTTAAACTTAAAGACTGGATTGGTGATGGTAGAGAAATCATAGCATCTTGTTACTAAATAACTTTTCACATTGTTGTTATGATCTCCAGCTAAATTAGTCCCATAAACACTAGTTCCGCTTGCTGCACTATTTAATAATGTGCCCGCAGGGATGCCGCGTTCCCATTCTGGCGTGCCGCCCGCTTCATTATAGGCAATTAATGCGTCCGTTTCATCCTCAAAAGAATTTACCTCTGCTGCATTCCCTTCTACATTTCCAAAGAAAGTAACTGCTAAATCGTTATTATCACCATACGCATCATTTGGAATAGATACATTAACTTTTAATACTGACTCTCCATTCTCAAACGTCAATGGTGGTAATTGAATACTTCCTTCACCGTCTACAGCAATATTCCCTGTCCAATTATAAACACTATCGGTTCCATCATTAATAGAATAAGTAACTGTTACCTCTGTGATAGGCGAGGTACCATTGTTTTTCACTTCAATTTCAGGAACGGCTCCACCACAAAATATTTGGCTACCGGTAGGCTGATTTATAGCCAAAAGACCTATATCGGTATCTGGAATTTCAACTGGAATTGCTGATTCCCATACACCACGTCCATAAGTTCCTATAACAAGTTTTCCATCTGAAAGGCTAATTGCCATATCACGAATGGGTACATTAGGTAGGTTGGTATAATACTCTTCCCATTCTGTTAGCGTATCATCTAAACGATAGACCCCTATATTAGTCCCTACATATATAGGGTTGGTAGTATTTCTTCCTTGATGAACGATCGCAAGGAAAGGTTGATCTGTTGGTAAGTTTCCTCGTATACTGGTAAAGTCATTTCCACCATTCTCAGATTTAAATACCCCATAATTACCATTGCTTGCTGTGGTTGCATAAACAATAGAATTGTCGTTGTTATTCACCTCAATTTCTGTAATATTTGAGGGAAAGGTATACATGTTTGTAAACGTAGCACCAGCATCTGTACTTTTCAATAAGGCACGGTTTATGGCAACATAAATAATAGAAGGATCAATAGGATCTATCTCAAGATCGTCTGCATCTGCAAAGAAGTTATCTGAAAGCTTAGTCCAAGATAATCCATCTAGACGGAAAAGTGCATTATATCCAGCGTAAACCGTTCCATTTTTGTCCATTGCTAAAGGGGTAATCCAATTTCCACGAAGCGAATTTGGTTCCTGAACAATTCCAATCAAACTTTCGCCTCCATTTGATGAAATATTAAGAGAGCCTCCATATTGTGTAAATCCATAAATCAGTGCGTTGTCTGATTGATCCATCACATTATCCATACCATCACCTCCATGATAGTTTCTCCATTGTCCATCTTTTAAAGAATGTCCTCCATTATCTTGCAGGCCTCCTATTACTTTACTCGCATCATCTTTACCCACTGAAATACGGTAAAACTGACTTATTGCTAAACCAGAAGTATGATCTGTAAAAGAAGTACCATTATCTGATGAAGAATAGATACCTCCATCACTACCGCAATAAAGATCACCATTAAAATACCTCAAGGTATGAATATCTGCGTGTGTATAGGCGGCATTTTTGGTAAACCAATTGTTGAGTTTTGAAAAGCTAGTTCCCCCATCATTAGAGCGCCATATATTAAGGCATCCTACAAAAATTTGTTCTGCATTGTTTGGGTTTGCTTCAATTGCCAAATCAAACCATGCTTGAGAGCTTTCTAAAATCTCTGTATTACTAGCTGTTTTAGAGAAAGAATCTCCACCGTTTATAGACTTATAAATTCCCTGAAATGAATAATCATTAGAGCGCGTATTGGCACTCACTATATAAATATAGTTCGCATTCGCTGGTGTTACAGCCATGGTAAGTCTTCCAGAGGAGGTTGGTAACCCTATTGTGATTGGGTTAAAAGTAACCCCTGAATCTGTAGAACGGTAAAATCTATCGTTAGTAACGGCGTAGATAGTACTGCTGGTTCCGGGTTTTAGTTTAATGTCTTTTACATTCTGCCCCGCAAGAGATAAACTCCAGTTGTCTCCTCCATTACTGGTTCTGTAAACACCATCATTAGTGGCTACCCAAAGCGTACTTGAATTGCCTGGGTCCATCAAAATTTCGTTCATAGAACTTGGTGTATTAGATGGATTCAAAGCAGTTTGATTCCAGGTGAGACCGCCGTCTATACTTTTAAATACACCTGCACTTCTGGTATCACCCGCATCATCATCTCCAGTTGAAATATAAATAATGTCTGTATCTGTAGGGTCTATCGCAATTCCGGAAACTCCAATTTGAGGTAATTTATCGGATAGTGGCGTCCAATCAACTCCAGCATTCTCAGATTTCCAGATCCCCCCCGCAGGAGCACCCACATACCATACATTGGCATCTACAGGATCAATCGCAATTGCATTTACTCTTCCTTGTCCTGGTAAACGATTTCCAGGTGCTAAATGGGTAAAAGGACCCAGAGGTTGCCAGTTACTGGTAGGATTGGAACGACCAATTCCATTTAGCTTTCTCTGGTAGGTTTCCCACTGCTGTTTTGCAGTTGGTAAATATCCATTTTCATCTGCTAGATGAATCCAGTAACTTTCCCATCTTTTATAGGGTTTATGACCACTCCCTTTCTTGGTGTAGTCTCTATTTTCCCAATATTCATCAAAAGCTTCGCTTATTTCATAAATAGAATAGGGTTGTTGAGGTCCTCTCGCTGAATTATTTTGGAGTTCTTCCATCCAGGGGGCACCTTCATTAAATTGTGAATACGCCATTGCAGAAAATGCAAAGGCGAAGAGGATTAATAACCTTTTCATAGTAAAATATCAAGTTAAGGGCTAAATATATGAGAAGTTTTTAAAAATCTAAAAAAAATGTTAAGAATTTAGATGTTAATATTTCTTTTTCCGTTCATCAATCAATTTATGATCGAAATCTGCTTTATCTTTAACAACTTTATCAACATTATCGTTAGGAATTGTTATAGATAACACATAATGTGTGATTTTCCATTTTCCATATACCTTTTTTAAGACGCCACTGCCCCGGCAGATTTTCATTTGCGTATCTAAAAGTTCATCAAACCAAGCAAAGTTTGCCGTTTCCTCTAGATATATATTTCGTTCAATTGGCGTAAAAGACCATGCCTTTCCATTATCAAAATACGGTTTGGCAAATGTTTTAAAGTCATCATTCTGCCAGTTTTCGGTTGCATCTGTGCCAATGAATACAGCATCTTCTGTCATTAAGTCAAAATACGCATTAAAAGAGGCATTTGAAGCTGCCAGATGCCATGCATCTAAAACTTCATTTATGACTTCTTTTTCAGTTTTTTGCGCTAGTATATTAACACTCGTAATGAGTATTAAAAAGATGGTTATTAAGTATTTATATCTCATAGATATCTATTATTTAAATGGAATCGTTTTTAAGAAATTCCTCAGCTATATTCTTTTTCCAAACATCCATTAACTGAATTCTAAATGCATTATATGCATTTAGAATTGCTATTTTTTCTTTATGGATGACATCAGGGTTGTTTTCTTCAAGTGCTGCCTTTGCCCTGCCAAGATAGGTTCTAAGTACTAATAATCTACTTTTCACCGCTGAAACCTCAAATTTTTCAGGAAAGTTTGAATCTCTTAACTCTACTTCTTTTCTCAATAATTCTATAAATAGCGTCTCAAGATCTATTTCTTTTTCATAAATACGTTGCATTTCAATATCAAAATCGGTAAACTCTGTCCACTGTTCCACATTTTCTTTTGCTTTTCCCACGAGTACAACTAGTTTTGGAAGTTTCTCTTGGATTACTTCGGTAGCTTCTAGGTTATTCGTTGTCACTGTAGTTTCTTTCTTTTTATCCTCACAAGACAAACCAAGAAAGAAAGCTAAAAAGACAATAGATCTTCTAAAATAGGAACGCATATTTATGAATCTCTTTTTTGTGGATACCACTTCTTTCATTAATAACTAATTCTTTTCATATTCAACATTTAAAAATACCATATTAGTTTGAATTTTTACCCATCATAAACATAGGGATTTTCTTAAAAATTAAGCCCAATATTTAAATTATTAATAATTAGGAGTTTGTCAAATGTACTTTTTTTATGAAATATTTAATATAAGCTCTTGTTTTTAATTAAAAAATACAAGGTGAAATATTTATCTTTGACCTAGGTTTTTCTAAAAAATTTAATGGAAACAAAAATTCTTATCATCGGTGCATGCGGACAGATTGGTTCCGAACTCACTTTGGCATTGCGAAAACGTCATGGAAATGAACATGTAATCGCAGCTGATATTCGAGAAGGTAGTGAGCAACTTTTAGGCAAAGGTCCTTTTGAAATAGTAGATGCAAAAGACAAACAATCTCTGGTTAATGTGGTAAAAAAATATAAGATTACAGATGTATATCTAATGGCTGCACTATTATCTGCAACTTCTGAAAAGAATCCACAATTAGCATGGGAACTTAACATGAATTCCCTCTCTCATGTCTTAGATATGGGAAGAGAAAATCTTGTTAAAAAGATATTTTGGCCAAGTTCTATTGCAGTATACGGTCCTACTACCCCTAAAGTAAACACCCCACAGAGAACCATCATTGAGCCATTGACTGTTTATGGCATTACCAAGTTGGCTGGTGAACGCTGGTGCGAATATTTTTATGAAAAATACGGGGTAGATGTTCGGAGTATTCGCTATCCCGGACTTATCAGCTATAAGACTCCTCCCGGTGGTGGCACTACCGATTATGCGGTAGAGATCTATCACAAAGCCGCCAACGACGAGCATTTTTCTTGTTTTTTGAAAAAAGGCACTGTTTTACCTATGATGTTTATGGAGGATGCCATAAATGCTACTATAAAAATCATGGAAGCTCCCGAGGAATCTATTAAGATTCGTTCTTCTTATAATCTAGCTGCTATAAGTTTTGGTCCAGAAGAGATTGCCAACAGCATTAAAAAAATAAAACCTGATTTTACTATCAGCTATAAACCTGATTACCGCCAAGAAATTGCAGATGGTTGGCCAGAGAGCATAGATGATAGTGAAGCTAGGACAGATTGGCAATGGCAACATACGTATGATCTGGATAAAATTACTCAGATTATGTTAAAAGAATTAGGTACTAGCAATGCCTCTTAACTTGTTTTTAAGTACCCATACAACTCCTTGGGATTAAATTTCCTTTTTAATGAATAATTGAATGTTTGTAGGAACTAAGAAAAATATTAAAAAAGAAGTATTTACGGTTTCTCTTCATCCAGAAATTATTGATTTTTCTAACTTTGGCAAAGGAACAATTGAAATCGCTAAGAGTGGGTATCTCCGTTTAGAAAATGAGATGAAAAACAAACTAAGATGCCTTACAACTATGCTTCAAAAAACAGTGTTTTGGAAAGTTGTTAAGTGTAAGGCTTTTGGCTTGCATCAACATCATATTGGTTGGTTTGCAAATGCTCTGGAAATCAAAAACTATAAGCATATTCTCTTGCCAAGTTTGATGAAATATAAAGTAGTAAGGATATAAGCTCGCAATTGGGGTGTCCCCGCTGTGGACTCCATACTTTTAACAAAAGAGAAGGTTTTATTATGATTATTTCCGACTTGTTTTAAGAAGATACTCAAATGAGTTTTGAATATATGGAGGATGTGGTTAGTATGGATAAGGTGGAATTATAACGAATTTAGAACATGTTTATAGAACATAATTTAAATATTAAAAAAATTAGGTAAAACGAATACAAGAAAAAACTGATGGACAACAGCACTTTTGAGTCTTTAGAAAAATTTTTAATAAGAATTCCTGCAATTAGATCGTCTATTGGAAAAGGTAGTAATAAAGAAGGTTATTGGTGGGTGAAATTTGAGATTGACTTAGGCCATAAATATGCATGGAATGTGGTACAAGAATTGGCACATATTATGAACTACCCATCTACCAATGAAAAACCTCCAATACTCTTTTATCCTTCTTCTCCTGCCCCCTATTTAAACGGAGGTCCAGAGGCTTATTTGTTTTGGGTGATTGAAAGTAAAGAGATCTCTTTTAAGCCAGAAATATTAAAGAAACTGTTAGAAGAAAAAATGCCTAATCCCGTTGATAATTTGAATCAATGGATATTAGATATCTAAATATTAAAGCAAAATATTTATATTTGACTTAGTGCTAATCAAAAGCATCGTAATCATATGCTCTATGGTTCTTATGCTGTTAATAAGGTGTATTTAAAAAGCCCTTTGAAACAGAAGTGACCAACTAAATCAAAAGGAAAATGAAAAATGTATTCGATCCAAAAGACACGGCCGCATTTATAAGCCGCATTGATAAATTAACACCCACTACAAGACCAAATTGGGGACAAATGAATGTAGAGAAAATGCTCGCACATTGCAATGTATCCTACGAAATGATTTACGATACTACTCCCCCAAAACCAAAAGGCCTTAAAAAACTGATCTTTAAACTATTTGTGAAGAAACTTGTAGTAAGTGAAAAGCCATTTAAAAAAAACGGACGAACAGCTCCAGAATTTATAATAAAGGACAGTAAAAAGTTTGAATTAGAAAAAAAACGTTTAGTTGACTATATAAATAAAACACAACAACTTGGAGAAGACTATTTTGATGGAAAAGAATCTCATTCCTTTGGAGTTCTAACAAAAAAAGAGTGGAATAATATGCTGAGTAAACACCTCGATCACCATTTGACTCAATTTGGGGTGTAAAAAGAAAATCCCTTAGATATAAACCCAAGCTCCTTAAAGTATAGTGGCAGGCTAAGGAAGCGTTTGAATTTTAAGAATATGAGTAAAACCTTATTCAAAAATCAATCTAAAAGAGTTCAAAAATACGCTCCCTAATTAATACTGAAATAATCAAAAACAAATATTTCTATTTTCCAAAGCAAATGCTTTGCGTGCTACGCACGTTTGGTGCGTCTCCTACGTAGCCCCACCAAGAATCCCCGAGGAATCGGGACAAGCTCCCATTCCAAAGCAAATGCTTTGCGTGCTGCGCACGTTTGGTGCGTCTCCTACGTAGCCCCACCAAGAATCCCCGAGGAATCGGGACAAGCTCCCATTCCAAAGCAAATGCTTTGCGTGCTGCGCACGTTTGGTGCGTCTCCTACGTAGCCCCACCAAGAATCCCCGAGGAATCGGGACAAGCTCCCATTCCAAAGCAAATGCTTTGCGTGCTGCGCACGTTTGGTGCGTCTCCTACGTAGCCCCACCAAGAATCCCCGAGGAATCGGGACAAGCTCCCATTCCAAAGCAAATGCTTTGCGTGCTGCGCACGTTTGGTGCGTCTCCTACGTAGCCCCACCAAGAATCGAACTTGGATCTAAAGTTTAGGAAACTTCTATTCTATCCATTGAACTATGGGGCCAATCTATTTTATAGTCTCGGGAAACTTCCCCCGATTCCTCGGGGCTATCCATTGAACTATAACAATACCAACGCAAATTTAGGAATACTTTTTTATCTGGCTATTTAACGCAACCCTTTTCTCATTTCATAGACTATGAAATAGTAAGTCTACTTACTTGACTGTTTATTGAACTTTACTGTCAAAATAAGAAGATAATCAATTTATAATTTTTAATATTAGAACTAATTAAACTCTTAAATAAAGGAATATTCCACTTTTGAGCTTAGAAACACTTATTAAGCGTTGCAAAAAGAACGATCTAAAAGCTCAGGAATCTTTGTACAAGCAATACAAAGACATCCTGTTTTTTCTGAGTCTCAAATATTGTGGTAACATAGAGGAGGCAGAAGACAATTTACAAGAGGCATTTATGGCCATTTTTAAAAGCATTAGAAAGTATAAAGGAAAAGGTTCTTTTGAAGGATGGATGAAACGTATCGTAATTTATAAAGCCATAGATAGATATAAGAAAAAAGTTGTCTATGACATAATTAATGAAGATGTAACGGCTATTGAAAAACCGGAATCAGAAGGAGTAATAGCTTTTTCTTATTCCTTAGATACCCTGTTAAAACTCGTTCAAGAACTCCCCGATAAGTACCGTATGGTGTTTAGTCTTTATGAACTGGATGACTATACACATTTAGAGATTGCAAATCTCCTAAACATTACGGTAGGAACTTCTAAATCTAATTTACACCGAGCAAAAGCAATTTTAAAAGAGAAATTATTAGTGCTTGAAAAGAAACAAGCGACCTAAAATACATGGAAACTAAAAAAGACATAGGAAGATTGTTTAAAGAAACATTAGAAGAAGGGAAAAAAGCTCCCTCTAATTTACTCTGGACACAATTGGAAACCCAACTCAAAAAGGACAAAAAAAGAAGAGCGGTTTGGCTTTGGAGCCGACTTGCATTTGTACTTTTATTGATTATAGGCAGCAGTGTTATTTGGCACTATTCAACCCTTGTTGAAACAACAGATCTTCCAGAAAATCTAAACGAGACCAATCGTGATAAAATAAATGTATCTACTATTTTAGAAGCTGATACTCTTAATAGTGTAAACAACAATTATTTAAAAAGCAATGAATATGTAGACACCCTCCCAAATATCGATAAGATTAATGCTGACAAGGCGACTCCTGAGAATGAGGAAACAAAGAATACACAAAAAATAAAGGTAACCAGTAATCAGGTTTCAACTTCTCAAACATTAAATCACCCAACAATAACCAAAAGTACCTCAACCAATAAAACTACCCTCCCAAAATATTCTAAAACTGCCTCTAAAAATAATATTGACACAGTAGCGTTTAATGAAATAAAGGTGAATAGTTCTCTTAAAAAATCGATTAAAACTAAAGAAACTGTTTTGCAAAACTCAGGTTCAAAAACCAAAGAGAAAAGTAGCGATACTTCTAAAAATAAAAATTTAAGTGCCTTGAATGCTCTAAATAATAAGAATACTTCCAACGAATTAGTTAGTGATTCGTTGAAAAAGGATTCTTTAGATTTAAAAAAGAAGGCATTGCTTGCAGAAATTGAGAAAGAGAAATCAAAAGATAGCCTCATAACAGAGGGTTCCAAGAAGAAACGTTTGGCTTTTTCAATTCATGGAGCAACTATTTATTACAATTTCTTTAAACAAGGTTCTATTTTGGATGGAACACTAAGCGAAAATGAAACTGAAGGGACATGGAATATGGGTTATGGTTTTTTCTTTTATTACAAAGCTTCTGAAAGGCTCCAACTCCGTTTTGGTGCCAACAAATTGCGCTTAGGATATCTTACGAAAAATATTCCTGAGTTTGATAATAATAATAACGCTACTGATTTATTAAGTTATCAAATAGAAGCTCCAAGGCTAGTTTCTAAAACCCAGTTATCCCAACTATTTAACGATACTGGCCTAGTTAACCTCAAGCATGAACTCAGTTATATTGAAGTTCCTTTAGAAGTTAATTATTTGTTTAAAACTGGTAAATTAGAGTTTGCCGGAGTTGCTGGGTTTAGTACCTGGTTGCTAGATAGAAATGAGGTATTTGCTACCTCACCATCCGGATCCGTTTTTATTGGTAATGCTACTGAAGTCTCTGATATTAGTTTTAGTTTGAATGCAGGTACTGGTATCTATTATAATTTTGCAAATAACTGGCTGTTTACAGTTGAACCCGTTTTTAAATACCAGCTAAAACCGTTCAAGGATAATCCAAACAATATTAATGTCTATACTTTTGGGATTTATGGTGGGCTTAAACTAAAATTCTAGCACTTCAAAGCCATTAAAAAGAAATGATCGTTTTTATTTTGCAAATAAAGCAATACTGCTTCCAGTAAAAATAGTATTTGCTTTGTTATGATCTACATTGATCATTTCGCTTTTAGTCATTCTTACTAAGTTAATAGCTGGAACTGATTTTTTGGCACCTTTAGGCCAAATATACATCATGCGGATTTCTGCACGTGCCAACTCTTTATTGGTGTCTAAAAATGCCGGTGCATACGTTACTTTTTTCTGTAGAATATAATCGTGTGGTGTTTTCAGGTTCTTTATATCCGTTATACTTGGTGATAATTTAACTCCTTGTCCCGCAAAAGAGTACAAAGGCTTTAATACATAATTTTGTAAATCTTCACCCACTGGAAATTCATCGGCGAAGTAAGACTTAGGTACATTAGGATGATCAAGTAATGGAAGTATCACTTTTGATATTTTAAAAAACCAATCCGGATGGGTAACCCATGTTACTTCTACTTCATCTTGCATTTTAAACGCTGTACTTAAAGAGCCATACTGAAGTAACTCATCTAAAATAACCCGGTTATAAATGCGATGAATGGGTGTTTTTATTCCATCCTTATCATAAAATAAATATCTTCCTTCTTTAATAACCTTGGAAAGGCAGACCGTTTTAATGCCCAAATATTTTTCTGTTAGCACAAAGTCAATACGGGTTTTCTGTTTTTCAGGATGCAATTCAAGAATCACTACATTTTCTGGTGCAGCATCTTCAATAATTAACTTCTTAAAAGCATCTACATAACTTTCTGATGTAAAGTTATTAAACAAAAAATTGTGTTCCTCTTCAAGACCGTATTGTTTAAAGTATTGTTTTCCTAACTCTAGTTGATAACAGAATAAAGAGGGAAAAGCTTGCATCTCTATAAGTTGTGGTTCTAATTCACCTTTATCATTTGCGCAGACTCCAAAGTCAATAGACATAAAATGTGGTCTCCCGTGATCTCCTGGTACTCGCATTGAAGAAGGGGTTGCTTTTGAAAGAATTTCGTCAGGAATACGTTGTACTTGTTCCAGTATTTGATCACTTGCTTGTAGCAGTTGCTCTTTAAAGTTGTCTGTGATAAAAATAGGAGATTCAGAAACCCTATATCCTAATTGACCGGGATAATTATCTTCAAAATGTTGAAGTAATGCATGATGTTTATCATCTGAAAAAACAGAATTAAACCAGTGGCGAACCTTACTCCTCATTAGGCAAAAACTCTAGGGTTTCTTATGGCATCCGCAGCATCTCTCAAGAACCCGGGTATGATCACTTCTTGGGTGAGCATAATCTTATCTTGATCATCTAAATGCGCTATCACATCCAAATATTTTGATTCGCCATATTCATCTATAATTTGTTGTCTTTTTTCTTCTTGCTGAAAATAGAACCGCATTCCTTCAGCATCTGCTTCTGGATGGTACTGTGTTCCAAAAATTTCATCAGTAAAACGAATAGTCATCACAGCTCTTTCTAAAGGAATATGGGGTCTCTTTTTTTCTAGGTTAAGAATCTTAGCCCCCATTGCTTCCAATTTTTTCTTTTTAGGCTGTACCACTTGCCATGCCCTAGAATCCACTACATAAAACGGATTTGGCAAAGGTTTTAACAGTGATTCTGCCTTACCAGCATCGGTCTTATGAACAGGCATAACTCCAAAAGAATAGGATTTTCGCATATTAACGGTTGCTAATTCCCAATGCAAACAAGCAATTAGAAAAGAATGGCAAATCAGAAAAAGATATTTCTTTTGTTCATTCATAGTATTATGAGCCAATACTTGATTTAAGAAATTCGTGTACAGAGATTCCCATTTGTGTCCTTCAGGAAGTGGACTTCCAGGACCGCCAGAAGATATAAAAATATCAAAATCAGCAATGTCTGGAATTTCATTTTTAGCACGAACATCAAATACTTTATACGTGTTTTGATCTCCGTCTTTAGAAAGAAACTGTTCTACATGTGCTTTTATACAACGTAAACCCTGATTAGGAACGTTGTTATTCATATCTAATATAGCTATTCTTAATGCTCGCTTCTTCATTCATTCAATCTTTAATGCGCCGGAAATTTGTGAGACTCAACAAGGTCGTAAAAATAAGCACTTTAACTTCTTTAACAACTAAAATATATATAACTTGTTATAAATTAAAGTCCGTATGCAGTTTCTGCCACTACAAAATCTACCACCTTATTAAGGTCGCCATTATTTTGTTGATATACATGCAATTGTCTATCTGCCCCAGTACCCTGTTCTAACATCTGATAAACATAATTCACCTCATTCCTGCAGCCTAATTCATCTACAACATCATCTATAAAGTCCATTAATTCATTTATCAAACCAGGAAAAGAGACCTCTTCTTCTTTACCAAAATCAACCAGTTTTGAGTCTATCCCATAACGCGCTGCTCTCCATTTATTTTCATTAATTAAAACCCTCCTGTAGCCTCTAAAGCTTAAATTCTTTTTATGGAGTTTGTATATCTTGGCAATTACACATTGCATAATTGCGGCAAGACAAATAGTTTCATCTACTCGTAAAGGCATATCACAAATTCTAAACTCCAAAGTTGGATAAAATGGGTGTAATCTAATATCCCACCAAATTTTCTTTCCGTTATCTATGCATTTAGTTTTGACTAATAAGTTCACAAACTCATCATATTCTGATACACTAGAGAAAAATGGAGGAATTCCCGTTCTTGGAAATTTATCAAATACTTTTGAACGATATGATTTAAATCCTGTTTCGCGCCCTAACCAAAATGGAGAATTTGTGGATAATGCATAGATGTGTGGTAAAAAATACCTTGCAACATTCATAATCCGGATCCCTTCTTCCCTACTGGGAATTGCGACATGCACATGTAAACCAAAAATAAGGTTAGAACGCGCTACATCACGCATTTCATTTACGATCTCATCATATCTTGGATTATCTGTGATACTTTGATCTGTCCACTTTGAAAAAGGATGAGTTCCAGAAGCACCTATGCAAAGACCTTGCTCTTTAGCAACATTCACAAGATTGCTTCTTAAATAGGTAATTTCATCACGTGCTTGTGTGATGTGTTCACAAATACCCGTTTCCATTTCTACTACAGACTGGTGCATTTCAGATTTAATCTGTTCTTTAAGTACTACTTTCCCTCCTTCTATAATTTTAGACATATGAGAAACTAGTGCACGAGTTTCAGCATCAATTACCTGAAACTCCTCTTCTATACCTATGGTAAATTTATGCATACGATAGGTTTTTATTTCTTAGTTGATTTCTTTGCTGAAGAAGTCTTCTTAGCAACTGTTTTCTTTTTTGCTGGAGCTTTCTTGACTTCACTAGATGCCCTTGCCTTAATAGTTACTTTCTTCATTGGCGTTTTTTTCACCGTAGGCACTTTTACGACGGGCAAAGGAATGGAATCTTCCACAAAACTTCCCCAACTACAATTATTTTTACCCGCTTTATGAGCTCTTGCTTTTTCAATAGCAAACTTTGCCGCATGGGTTACAATCCAATCAAAATTTTCCTCCCCAACAGAATGGATATCTGCATCGGGAGCAGGATTACAAAAATCTATGGCATAAGGCACTCCATTTCTGATAGCAAATTCTACTGTATTGAAATCATAACCTAATGCCTTGTTTAACTTTAGGGTATACTCTTTAATAGTTTTCATTAATTCTTTATGCACTGCTCCTTCTGTTTTTGGAGTGGCAGCATACCTGAGGTGATGCGGATTTCTTGGCTCATATGGCATTATGTGCACATATTTCTGCCCCAAGCAATAGACACGGTAGTAATCATCAAACACAATTTCCTCTTGAAGCATCATCACAAGTTGCCCGGTCTCAGATAACTTATCAAACATATCCTGCAAGCTCTCTACTCTATAGACACTTTTCCATCCGCCACCATCGTGCGGTTTCATATAAGCAGGAAAACCAATATAATCTTCAATATATTCCCAATCTAAAGGAAATTTTAAGTTTCTAAAAGAGGTCTCTGAGGTATCTTCTGGTCTATCATGAGAAGGTAATAAGACTGTTTTTGGAACAGGCACACCCAACTCAACTGCCAGACTATTGTTAAAAAACTTTTCGTCTGCACTCCACCAAAAAGGATTATTTATTACCGCAGTATCTTTAAGGGCAGCATTCTTCAAATATGCTCTATAGAATGGCACATCTTGCGAAATACGATCTATAATTACATGATAGCCATAATCTATGCCCTGCTGCAATTTATCAATTGAAACTGGTTCGGCCAAAAATTTACCTTTTCCTAATTCATTTACTTTATCGATGAATGCCCATGGAAATGTATCTTCCATTCCAAACAATATCCCTATTTTTTTCACGCTTTTATTTTTTGATTATCTAGATTTGTTTCAATATATTAAAAATATGAATGCTTCGCTGCAAGTTTAAGCCTTATTTTGATTTAGTTTCCAAAACAGGAATTCATGTATTCAGGAAAAGCCATTTTCCATAAAGGCCAATCATGCTCTGCCCATTTTTTTTCATCATACCAATACGGAATATCTTTTTGAGCTAAAATAGCAGCCATTTGCTGATTTTTGTCTTTGCAAATATCCCATTCTGAAGTACCCAATATGATTTTCATATGATGGTATTTCCAGGATTCTTCATTTTTCATAAATTCATTAGGGCAATTAAAATAGACCTTATCATTAGTAGTATTAGGTGTGAAATTTCGAATGCTGAATGCTCCTGACATTGAAATTAAATGTGACACCACATCTGGAAATCTAAAGGCTACATTTGCTGCGTGATATCCTCCAAAACTACAGCCTGCAACCGCAAAACGGTGTGAATTATTCTCTTTTTGCAAATAAGGAGTAAATTCTTTGATGATAAATTGCATATACAAATCGTAATTGTATATTTTTTGATCACTGTTTAAATGGTTTCCATAAAAGGTTTCTCCATCTAAGGTTTGAATGTTATACAGCTTAACCTTTCCTGCCTCTACCAGACTTGAAACGGAGTGGTTTAACCCAAAATCTCGATTTTGAAGGTAACTTCCATAACTTGTTGGAAACATTACAACCGGATACCCCCAGTGACCAGTAACTTCTACTGCAATATCTCTTCCTAGAATATTTGAGTAGTATTGAAATTCTTGAATCTGCGCCATTAATTTGATTTCTTTAATTGGTTGGTGTATCCGTTGGAGGTATAATATTTAAAAACTTTTCAGTGACAATAGTTGCAAACTGATCTAGTTTATCCTGAATGATTTCTTCATCTTCTGCACTAAAAACAAATCCAACATGGTATTCTTTCTGTAATCGTTTTACAATTTCTACATCTGTGAATATACTTGTATCCGGATGCTTTTCTTTAGCAAGTGATACTAGCAAGCCAGCTGCTTTATAAGTATTAATGGGTAGTTGGTAAGACTCATTTGCAAGAATTTTATTTTCTATTATAGCCCATTCTTTCCATAAACTTATTCCTGTTGATGCCTCTACCATATCTGCAATATAAGCACCTCCAACTCTTGCCGAAGTTTCAAGGAAATACCATTCTCCGGTTTCATTATCTTTAATGAATTCAGAGTGTGACGCGCCATAAAACAACCCGAATTTTTTAAGTAATATATTATTAAGTCTTTTTAACTCCATACCATCTTCACTTTTGGGGTTTAATGTCATGGTTCTAAAGACTCCTCCTTCGTGAGAAACTGCCATTGGAGGATCTAAATATCTAGAACTTGATGTAAAAACTACTTTCCCGTTACAAACCAGTGTATCAACATGGAACACTTTACCGGGACGAAATTGTTCAAGCAAAAATTTATGTCTTTCTTCACCAAGACTGTCTATTTTTTGCCATAATTCTTCTTTGGAGTGTATCTTTATAATACCAGAAGCAGAGGCTTCTGAGCGGGGTTTGAGCACCCAAGGGGGTGAAACTTGATCCGCATAGAAATTAACGTCGTCATCATTAAAAATAGCTGTAAATTGGGGCACCAATATTTGCTCATCCAGTGCTTTTTTTCGCATAGCTAATTTATCTCTAAAATAGCGTTGTGTGGTTTGCCCCATACCTGGAATTCTAAAGTTTTCTCTAATAAAAGCAGCTTTCTCTACATCAAAATCGTCTAAAGCGACCACTCTATCTACTTTTACGGACTTCATTAAATGTGAAATTCCCAGTACTAGGTGATCTAGATTCCATTTAAAAGGCTTTATTTCTTCCATATAAAAAACCTCATCTATAGATTCCCAAGGCCAAGATTCACTTCTTAAACTTTCTGATGTAATAAGATAAACCGTATTTCCTAAAGCCTTACATGCCCTCATAAAGTCACTCCCCTTATAATAGCTTGATATACATATGATGGTATGCGCCATGTTCTCGTTTTTAATCTATAATTCTTTTAATATATTCAATTAATAAATGAACTCCATAACCGGTAGCTGTTTTGTCTTTTCCAAATGGGGTGTTCCCAAAAGCTACTCCGGCGATATCTAAATGTGCCCATGCATTATGGTTATGGGTAAAGTTTTGTAAAAATACAGCAGCATCAATAGCACCTGCTATAGGTTTACCACTGTAATTCTTAATATCTGCAATATCAGAATGGAGACTTTCTGCATATGTTTCCCACATAGGCAATTGCCAAACTTTTTCTCCAGAAGCTTCTCCTGCAAAATGTAAATCTCTAAGTAATTCTTCATTGTTACCAAATAAGGCCGCACATTCATATCCAAATGTACGAACAGCACTTCCGGTAAGCGTGGCAATATCTATTACTATCTCTGGGTTGTATTTCTTGATTACATAAGACAATCCGTCTGCCAATGTCAATCTTCCTTCTGCATCTGTATCTATTACTTCTATAGATTTTCCAGCGTGTGAGTTGATGACATCACTTGGTAGATATGCTTTTTCAGAAACTGCATTATCTGTTGCCGGAAGAATTCCAATAACATGTATAGGTAATTGCATTTCTGCAATAGCATGAAAAGCGCCCAATACAGCAGTTGCTCCACCCATATCGCTTTTCATATAATGAAGATTTTGAGAAGGTTTTATGGAAATTCCACCAGTATCAAAAGTGACACACTTACCTACCAGACCTATTTTTTTTACTGCTTTATCATGTTTGTATTCTAGTACAATGAAGGAAGCATCAAACTCACTGGCGCGATTTACAGCCAAATAAGCATCCAAACCTTCTGCTGTAGCCTGCTGTCTGTTTAATACTGTACATTTAAAACCCAATTGATTCGCCATTCTAACTGCATAATCTGCAATTACAGGACCGCTCTTCTTATTTGCAGGTTTATTAAGCCAATTCATACAGATACCCTGCGCATTTGCTAAAACCTTTGCCTCTTTGGCTATTCCGTAATCAGTAGTAGCTACTTTTATTTCTACGTCTTTTCTAAACAGAAAATGGTCATTTTCTTCCTTAATAGAATATGCGCCTAAAAATAAACCATTATAAAAAGATAGCCTTTGATTTATAGTATAGCTTTTAGGAATATGAATGTTTAATTCATTTTCCTGAATCTTTTTTCCAAACTTAACAGAAAAGTTGAGCGCTACATTACGAATGTCTGAAATAGAAGTTTTACTACCTATTCCAACTAAGAAAAATAAGGTTTCTTCTTTTTCATATAGTTGAATCTCATTATAGGTAGCTTTAAAAAGAGGTGGTAACTTATTCCCTAAAAAAAGCTGTAAGGTATTTTTAACATCTTCTTCCGGTACTAAAATTAGTTGTAATCCAGAAGAATCAAGACCTTCCGTTATTTTACTATTGATCATTCGCAGCTAAATTATTTTTTCTTTCTTTGAGCGCTTTTATGTCTAGGGGATCCATTCTGCTATTGAAATATAACCATTCAAGGGCTATTGGAAATTCTTGGCTCCAGTAAAACTCAGTATGTTCACCTTTTGGATTAATGCTCACCTTAAACTTTAAATCTGCATGGCTTCCTTTACTCTCGGTGCGCATACGAGTCACAAACTCCTGAATATACGCTACCATTCTGGAACCTTCTCTTGAGCCTCCATAAATATACAATTTTGTTTGAAACGGATTGAAAAATTGAAGCATCGGAAAGCTTATTTCTGGCACAGCCCAAAGAGATGGGGAAAATATCATTAATTTACTATACACTTCTGGATATAGAAAACCTCCGTAGATACTTATAAGTCCTCCTAGTGAACTTCCCCCAATACCCGTATATTCCCTTCCTGATAAAGTTCTATACTTTTTATCTATAAATGGTTTCAACGTGTCTGTGACAAATCTAATATGCTTTTTACCTTCTCCTCTTTTTACTAATGGATTTCTGCCGAATATATATTCCTTGAGCCTATTCTCATCACCGTGTTCTACTGCAATAATTATAATATCTCCTCTTCCATATTCTGCTAGAATAGATAACTTTTTATCTATTTCCCAATTTCCATATTCAGAGCCTTCGCTGAATAAGTTTTGAGCGTCTTGCAAATAAAGAACAGGGTAGCTTTTGTCTGATTCATAATAATCATATGGAAGTAAAGCCCATACTTTTCTTGAACGATTTAATTGAGGCATCTCAAACGCTTCTGAAACCAATTCTACAATGGGGAAAAATACTTTTTTAAATGGCGCCCAATTCACCCGCCATTTTTCAACTACCTCTTCTACAAATCCTTTGGAAACAGTGGCTTTACGGTTTTTTGTAATATTACCGTAACGATCTATCTCCACATTTTCCCAACCTCCTCTGGTAAATTTATATTTGATTTTTTTTCTTTCCCATTTGCTTACATCCACTGAAAGCTCATAAGATCCATCTTCTTTTTTAACCATCTCAAAATCTGGATGCTTGGGATTCCAGTTATTGAAATTACCTGCAACAAATACAGGTCGGGCATCTTCTTCTAAAGAAGTAAGTTTAATAAGAAAGGTCTTAAGATCTGACACGCTACTTTTTTTTACAAAGATGTTAAATTTTAAAGATAATAGCTATTAAGTGTATCATTATGTATTATTTAAAAATTGTATGAATTATCCTCTTTTATTTTAAGAATAATAATAATAATTAAAATAAAATGAATTTAACAAATGCTTCTTGGCTATTTCTAAAACTGGTTGAAACGGTATGTTATATATTTTGTAAAGTTTTTAAGAATATCACAAATTTTATTTAGGGGGTAATGTTTGTTTGGGGTACTTAAATTCAATTTAGAACCTAAAACTGCCCAAACAATAAATGAAAACTGACATTAGAATTATTATATCAAGACACGGTGAAGGCTTGCATAATGTTGCTGGCAAACGAATAAGTTCTATTTGGAAAAATGAACTGGAGAAGCTGAGAAATCACATTTTTAAAAACTTTGAAAACATTCCTGAAATAAATCACATTATTGACAAACATGTAAAAAATTATAATACTAAAAGAGATGAGATTGCTTACAACCTCCTAGAAAAAGTTGATCCCACTGCTTATTTCGATCCAAATCTTACCGAAAAAGGAAAAGTTCAGGCAAAATATTCTGGTAAGGTTTTAAAGACCTATTTAATTCACCATCAACTAGGCATTGCACCTTATGCGTTCACATCACCTTTTTCGAGAACTATAAACTCATTAACAGAAGTTTTAGAAAATTTTAAAGATTTTCCTTCTGAAATATTTATTATTCCTGAATTAATGGAACCTTCTGGTCGATATGTTGACCGCTTCTCTTTGAATAAAGTTTGTGGTAATCACACTATTTTGGCAGGTGGAATTGATGTACATAAAGTTATATGTAATACAGAGACTGATTGGCAAACTGCCGAACGTGCCAAAAAAGGCCTTGAGAAAATTTATAAACATCTTATACGTAATAAAATTAAAGGAGTGCCTATTATAATGATTCAGGGAGGCATTATGGAAATATTCTCCAGCAAATTTATTCATCAGGAAATTCAGGAAATTGAAAACTCTGACTTATGGGATCTCAACTTATCTTTTGATGTTAACGGGAATCTTATAAGTGCCGAACTTATTGAAAAAATTGAATTAAATGATGCCCAAAAAGAAGAATTTGAAAATCTGTTAACCACTATTCAACCATCCGAAGATATTTTAAAAGAGCAAGATTTTGGACTTATTGAAGAGGCACTTTCTATTCTTGCTAAAAAGGCACAGCGAGAGATTGTATATTTAATTATAAACAAACTACCCACCAATCATAATTCTCTTAAAAATTGTAACTATGCCAAAAGCGATGATGCTTCTCATTTGCAAACCTTAGCTGTTAATCCCACAACCATTAAAAATAACAATCCAAAAAAAAATAGCTCCCAAAACAAAAGAACAACCAACCACATCAAGTTTGAACCTACAGCTATTTTGAATCTTCTAAATACCATCACTCCATTGGAAAGGATTATTCTTACTCTTTATGAAAAAGGAATGAGTATCTCCAATATTAAAGATTTACTCTTTGAAATTTACGGTTATAAGCTCTCAAAAATTGAAATAACAATCATTATCAACCGCCTTTACGATGCTTGCTCAAATGGTCTTTCAGGTCTTTAAAAATTAATTTGGGGGATTTCTTCTGCTGTAAATACTTAAAAAAACAATTAAAAACAAGAAAGATGCCAAAATCACTAAAAGATACTGAAATCAGAATTATAATGTCCAGACATGGCGAAGGTTTGCATAATGTTGCAGGTAAACAAATAAGTGCCATTTGGAAGAAAGAACTCCAAAAATTAAGAGATGAAATCACAAAAAAACATGGTAACACACCAGAGATAAATGCTGCATTTAATCAACTAATAAAAGAGTACAGAGATAAAAGAGATGATCTTGCCTACAATCTCTTGGAAAAAGTTGATCCTACCGCTTATTTTGACCCTTCACTTACTGAGAAAGGCACGCTTCAAGCATCACATTCTGGCAAAGTTTTAAAAGCCTATTTAGATAAAAAACAATTGAAGATTTCCACAACCGCATTTTCTTCTCCATTTGCAAGAACCATAAATTCGTTAGAAGGTGTATTAGATAATTTTAAAGAAGCTGACCAAAAGGTATTTATTATACCAGATTTGATGGAAACTTCAGGACGCTATGTTGACCGATTCTCTCAAGACAAATCTTATTATGCTAATTATACTGTCTTAGATGATGAAATTGATGTAGACCAAGTAATGAAAGGTGGAGAATCTGATAAACAAGTAGTAGAGCGAACCAAAAAGGGACTTGAAAAAGTTTATAAACAACTTAAACAGGAAAGTGATGAAGGGATACCAGTTGTTTTAATTCATGGAGGTATTATGGAAAAATTTTCAAACGAATTTTTTCCTAATAAAGTTGGAAAAATAGAAAACTCAGCCCTTTGGGATCTAAATATTTCTTTTGACGAGAATGGAATCCTACTAAAAGTAGACCTTATTGAAAAGATAGAAATGGATGAAACTTCCAAACAGGAGTTTGATGATTCATTAAGTCTACTGACTCCATCAGAAAATCTTTTAAAAGATCAAAATTTCGGGTTGATTGAGGATGCTCTTTCCGAACTTGCCCATCAGTTCAATCAGGATATTGAACGTGTAATCTCGGAGAATACTTTGGGGGTTGACCAAAAAAAGGCTGTATTACCTGAAAAAGTTGAAACACAGAACAACTCCGAAGAAGATGTTAAAGTTGGTGTAGCTACAAATGCTTCCTCAACATCTTTTGAAGCCTTTGCCGTATTACCTGAACGATTAACTACAGAAAGAAAAAGAGCTAATAGCCCTATGCTATCAGCCAATAATGAAAGCTCTAAAAAACAGAAACCCGCAAGAACGCCTTAACTACAAAAATTTGATGAATGATTTAATTTTTAAGCACTGAACAGTTCAAATCAAGTTTCTTGAGCCAGAAATTTCAGCTCATTAAGTTTCATAAAAAAACGCTTTCATAAGACCATTTATTCTTGTAGGCAAATTCTGAGAACTTCTCTTATTATAATAATTAAGATAATATTAATTTGTTGACCTTATTGCTTAAACGTAACCAGATATTTCATATATTCATAGATTATCATCAAAAAACCCCATCCCATGAAAAGAATCTTCTCTTATGTATTTTTCATACTTCTTTTTTTGAATTCGTGTAGTTCAGACAATGAAGAAAATGAAAAAGCTTTATCTAATTTCATTGCAATTGGAGAAGAAGAAGGTACTTTTTACGAATTTTCTTTTGATGCTTCAACTAATCAAGCTTCTACAATTAGTCTAACCGATGAGCTTGGACTCAATAGATCTGCCCTTCAGGGAATTACTTTTGCTGATAATATAATTTCTTTTTATGATAGAAATCAGAATGAATTTAGTGCATCCCAAAAAGATTTAAGCACCGGAGCTTTTGAAAAATATGAATCTTATTTTAGCCTTGAAGAAAATGAATTTTTGATATGGAATGTACATTCACCTCAACATATTTATGTTGGATATGAAAAACCTATTGGTTCTGGGCAAGTGTATGTGAGAATAATAGATCGCCAAAATAAAGAAGTAAATGACATACTCTTGGCTACTATTTCTAGAGCATCTTTGACCGGATTGCCCATGTACTTTAATCAAAAGTTGTTTATTAGTTTTGTTGATGAGGGGATTTATAAAACAATTGTTTTTAATATTAATACTCTTTCTGTTGACGATACTATTGTTTATGAAGACATTCCATTTATTCTCAAAAACACCAATGGAAATCTCTCCATTTTTCAAAACTCTAAAAAATATTTTGAATACGATCTAACAACATTTAACAAAATCAAGACTCGGACTTTAGGCACCATACCCCCATTCCTTAGCTTTGGAAATCTTACTGAGCCAATTATACATAATAACATAGTTTATTATCGTTATCCAGCTGCGCAGCCCAGTTTTTTACGTTTTTATCCAGGTATTTTTGATATTAATACACAAGAAAATACTTTTATTGATGTAAACTCAAACATCAATATTTCTTTTGAACCATTGCAAGAAACAAGATTTTTACCATTAGCAGTTGTTTATGACATTACAAATGAAGTATTTCTTGTAGGTTTTACTGCAGACTATTTGGAAGGTACTAAAGGAATTATGATTTTTGATAAAAACAAAAAACTTATTGATGCTATAGAGTTGCCATTTTCTCCTTTCAAAATACTTTTAAACTAATTATCTTTTTTTATTTATGTATTAATCACATTTCATTTCTCTTAATTTATAAGTTTCTATCATATAGAAGGTGATATCGTCCAGCGTTTTACTTGTTATAGGATGCAAGCCTGGGTAGGTGAAAAATTCTAGCTGACCATCTTCTTTTGAATACCAAATAGCTGGTTGTCCATTTTTAAAAAATGCTGTTGTATCACAGACCTTTACTTTTCTAAACTTTTCCAATTTAATTTCATCTATCTTACTCTCTAAAAGATCTCCAGAACATCTTACTTTTTCATAATGGTCTTCTACCCATACCATACAATTTCTTTTGTAATATTTCACCACAAATAATGTTAGCATAAATCCTAAAACCATACTAAGTCCCACAAGAAAATATATTCTTCTTTTAAACTTCCGGTATTTGATCGTTATCCTCCTGTATTTTTTATCATTTTCAGATTCATTCTCTACTACAAAATCTTCAAAACTATCGTATCCTACATATTTACTAAGTGCATCTCTTATAGGTTTACCAGGTTTAATTTTTTTAATTTTTTGTTTGATATACCCATTATAATATCTAGTAAAATTTCTAGTACTAATAGCAATGTCAAATTCATCCTGAAAGTGATAGTTAAGGTACTTTGCTAAACCATCTGCGGTAGACTCCAATGAATCTTTTCTAGCCTTTTCAAATACCTGCTTCATTAATTTTTGAATCCAAATATTTACATTCATCTGCCCTCTATTGATTCTTTCAAATTTTGCTTATCACAATATTTCTTTTCATGTCAAAAAAATGTCAAGAATCTGTCAAGAGTCTGTCTGCTTTTAAACAATTCATATCCTTTTAATTCAAACTCAGAAACATGTTCTGTTATGTTTAGCTAACATAACAAAACTGTTTAACCGGATTTTACGGAAAGCCGTAATACATGGTGCTAAAAGTGGTATGAGAGGTCATTTTTAAATCCTGTTGAAGGTTTTTTCTACTTCTCAAAATAAAAGGAGCGCTCCTTATTCGATTTACATCGAAAACAAAATGTGGGTGATAGAAAGAAACAACTCTGAAAACTTCAGGGCCATCACCCTTATGTCAAATCTTAAATAAGGAGAAAAATGAAAAAGTTATTATTAATTATCATAGTTTTGTTAGTAAACACGATGATCATATCCTGCTCAGAACGGGATACTTCTGAAATAGATACACTGTATCAAAATCAACTAAGTGATGAAGGAGGTGATGAATCTCATGAAACAAAAAATGAAGATACTCCCTGAGTATAATTTATATTGATAAATCACTTACAAAAAGCTACGAAAATTTTTCCGTAGCTTTTTCTTTTTTCATATTTTACATTTTATGAAAAGACCTTATTTTTTTATTCTGCTATTATTTTTATTTCTGTTATCACTATCAAATATTTTTATTGCATGCGAGCAAACCAATTCTGCAGCAGCTGTTTTACCACCATCCAAATCAGCAATTCAATTAAAAAAAATTAAAAGTTTAAAGGATACTCTTTCTGCAAAAGAGCTACTTCCTTTTATTGATAAAGGAATAAACATTACCAGTAAAAATGATAGCCTCTATCTAGTTTTTCTTGATTACAAAATATTTTATTTAAACAAACTAAAAAACTATAATCAATCTCTTTCTATTTCTGATAGTCTGATTTATCATGCTATTAGATTAAAAGACACTGCATATATCGCAAGAGGGAATTATAGAAAAAGTATTATTAATGATTATAAAAACAATCTAAAACTCGCTTTTAAATATGCATCTGAATCAAAAAAATGGTCTTTATTGATCAATGATAGTTTAAACATTGGCAAACGGCTTAAAGAAATGGCTATAATTCAGGAAAAATTTGGCGATTTTGTAGGTTGTCAAGCAGATGCAACAGAAGCATTGCGATATCTTACCCCTTTAAATCGATCAAATAATATTTATGTTGCTCATAATACTATTGCCATAAGCTATAGAAAACAAGGATTGTATAGCAATGCGCTTCAAGAATACAGCAATGCTTTAAAACATGTTTCTAACAAAATAGATAGTTTGAGAATACTTAATAATATTACGGTAGTACACCGGTTTAATGGTGACCATACTAAAGTGATTACTATTTTAGAACCTATTCTCAATGAAAAAATACTTCAAAAAGAACCTCGCCTTTTAGCCAAAGTGATTGATAATCTTGCTTATAGTAAATGGCTTATTAATAACGAAATAAATATTTTACCCGAACTTGAGAAAGCACTAAAAATTAGAATTTCGGAAAATGACTTAGAAGGCTTGCAAGCAAATTATGCGCATTTAGCCCATTTTTTTAGTGATAAAGATCCGCAAAAACAAATTCAATACATAAAAAAGCATCTGGAAACTGCAAAGGCTATTAATAATTCAGAAGATCAATTGGAAGCTCTAAGTAAACTAATTACCCTTTTACCTCCAGACAAAAGTAAAGTCTGCGCAAAAAGATATACGAAAATTTCAGATAGTATTAAAAAGGTTAGAATTCGCGATTTTGAATATTTTTCAAAAATTAAATATGATAATAGTTTAGTACAAGAAGAAAACATTAGATTAAAAATTAGAAACACTCAAAACAGATTACGCCTCATTGAAGAACGCCATAAAAATTTGCGAACTGTAGCTGGAGCCTTATTATTCCTGATTTCTGGTGTTAGCAGTATTTGGTTTCTTATTATAAGATCACGCAGAGAAAAAATCAAAGAAATTTACCGGACTGAAAATAGGATATCTAAAAAGGTACATGATGAAATTGCCAATGGTATTTATCAAGTAATGACTGTTATTCAGCAGAAGGAAGAAAATACTGCCTTAGTAGATAAACTAGACGATGTGTATACCAAAGCAAGAAATATTTCTAGAGAAACAGGCATCATAAATACGGGAGACAAATATCCAGACGAATTAATGGCGTTGTTAGAATTTTATGCGGCAAGAGAAGTTAAATTAACTATTATAGGCCTTAAAAACATCAATTGGAAAACCATAAATGAAATCAAAAAGCAAGTGGTTTATAGGGTTCTTCAAGAATTAATGACAAATATGAAAAAACACAGCAAAGCAACTCAAGTATTTGTAAGATTTTCAATAAACCATAAAAATGTCCAAATTCTATACAGTGATAACGGCATAGGCTTTCCAAAAAACAGAATGATTTCGTCAAATGGACTCCAAATTGTGGAAACCCGTACTCAATCGATAAAAGGAACTCTTAATTTTGAAAACAACCAAGGAAAAGGATTAAAGGTCCATATGAATTTTCCTCTTTAATCAAACTAATTATGTTTCAAAAGATTCTATTTGCCGAGGACATTGATAACATCAGTGAGGGCGTAAAAAAAATTTTAAAAGAACTTCATATTGATCATATAGATTATGTTCAATATTGTGATGATGCGTATTTAAAAATTAGAAAAGCAGAACTTGAAAAAGAACCTTATGATTTGTGCATCACAGACTTATCATTTGTAAAAGATCATCGAGTTCAAAAAATCAAGTCGGGAGTAGGTTTAATTGAAAAACTCAAAAAAGAATCTCCTTATTTAAAGCTTATTGTCTATTCTGTAGAAGATAAAATGCAAACAGTACGAAAACTCATGGATATTTATCATGTAAATGCCTATGTCTGTAAAGGAAGGAAAGGTCTTAAAGAACTTCAAACAGCTATAATTGCTGTATATGCTCAAAATAGATTCCTATCTCCCCAGGTATCTGGTGCATTACACAATACTAATAGCCTGCAAATTGATGCCTATGATCTTGATTTACTAAACTTTCTAGCAACCGGGCATACACAAGAACAAATCGCAGAAAAGTTGAAAAACGAAGAAATTACACCTTCTAGTTTAAGTAGTATTGAAAAAAAGATCAATCGAATGAAATCACATTTCAATGCAACTAATTCAACTCATTTAATAGCAGTTGTAAAAGATTTGGGGCTTATTTAACTATGCATTAATTATCTAGTTGCTATTAAATTAATCCAGTAATGGATTTTGCGAAAATTTCAAGGTAGATCAACTTTCTTTCCTTTAAAATGTGGTAATATAACAGGCTACTAATTGAAGTATAACTAAAATAACAAAAGGTACAGGTTCGTATGGATTTTTAGGTACATTTGAGAGAGTATTCAATAAGAAACTTTATTTTATTCTCTAACCATTCCTGTTATCCATTCTCCTCTAGCTTTTCCTTTCCAGATTTAGCTAAATATTTGAATGTTTGGTTATAATAACTAGTACTGGCATATTTTTATCTATAAAAGCTAATCATTAAAAAATAGATATTTAAATATCTTTTTGAATATAAGTGCTTATAACCACAACAGTTGATAATTGAGACATACATATTTGTGTAGATATTGTTTATGAAAAACCGACACCAAGACAAGAAGAAGAATACCTTTTTCTATTTAAAAATAACGAACTAATTTATTAAGATAATCTCGTAATTATTCTATGATTGTATAGTCTTGTCAGTTTCTTCCTGAAAAGTGTTTTACATGGTATGTCTAAATATATTATTTTTCTTTTTTATATTATAATTTAATTAACATGATTATAGTAATATTTACTTACATTTAATAAAAAAGAAATTATGAAAAGAAAAAGTTTAAAGAATTTAAAATTGAATGTTCGTAAAGTAGCAAATCTTAAGGCAACTAATTCTATCTCAGGAGGAACACTTAGAGTCTGTAATGCTGAAACTGTCATTATTTGTCCCGGTCCAGATACTAATGGTGGCTGTGATAGCTATGAAACCAACTGCTTTTCTTGCGGAATTTGCTAGAAATATTAATAAAAAATGAATTTTAATATCTACAAAAGCTACTTCTTTAAAGTAGCTTTTTTTTGTTTGTTATTTTTAAAAGTGAATTCCCAAAAAATTCAATAAATCTTGATGTGAGATTACATCATAAGTATAATCCAAAGAATGAGATCTAGGTATGCTTCACTTTTAGTCTTTAACCTTAAAAAATTTGGTCAAAATATCATCCATAAGGCACCATTTTGTTATGGAGGATTGTAAAAGGTTGGCCCCAACAAAAGCGGTAAACCATAACCAATTAATATTTACATAGATAGCTAATATTAAACTTATAAGAATAAAACTTCCTGCAATTCCACGTACAATTCTATTTTTCATTTTACTATTTTTTAATTTAAAAATGCTTTGAATGGACCCTAGCACAGTCCTGATTTGATTGTTGGTTTCTAAATTATCATTTAACCCTTTTGATCATTTTGAATACATACCAATCTTATCGTTATCTTTAAAAGAAAGTGGATTCGTGACTCAGTTATAAATCACTTAGAAGCCAACTATTTGTCATCAACAAAGAATCTTCACTTTTATAGCTACCAATCTCTATGTGATTTTATACTATTTATAATTTTTACGTTCAATTAAATAATACACTAATGGAACGACTAACAGAGTTAAGACCGTAGATGCTATGGTACCCCCCATTAATGATATAGCCAACCCTTGAAAAATAGGGTCAAACAAAATAACAAACGCACCAATTACTACAGTTCCGGCGGTAAGCAAAATGGGCATTGTTCTTACAGCACCCGCTTCAATAACGGCTTCTTTAAGAGGGATTCCATCTTTTAATCGTATGTTAACAAAATCAATAAGCAGCACTGAATTTCTAACCATGATACCCGCCAGGGCAATCATACCGATAAAAGACGTAGCTGTAAAAAAGGCATCCATTAGCCAATGACCAATTACAATACCTACCATTGATAATGGAATGGCAACCATCATTACTATTGGAGCTTTAAAGTTTTGAAACCAACCTACAATTAACATATAGATGATAATAATAACCCCTAAAAAAGCAATTCCTAAATCCCTAAATACTTCTAAAGTAATTTGCCACTCTCCATCCCATTTTACCGTATAATTATCCTCAAATTCAGGCTGATCCAAATACTTTTCTTCTAATTCATAACCTTTAGGCAGTTTAATGTCCTTTAATTTTTCTTCCATTCCTAAGATGGCGTATACAGGGCTTTCAAGCTTACCTGCCATATCTGCCATTACATAAACCACCCGTTTCTGATTTTTTCTAAAAATACTTTTCGCTTTAGTACGCTCCTCAATAGACACCAAATCTCCTACCGATACCATACTATTTTGATTAGACTTTATTTTAATCTGTGAAATATCTGATAGAGTTGACTTTTCCTTTTCATCTAACGCTAGCACTAATTCAATTTGTTCAGAGGAATTCTCGTCATAGAGTGTAGTGACAGCACCATTAGACAGCGCCATATTCATAGTGTAGGCAATTTGCTTAGGCGTAACGCCGTATAACATGGCTTTTTCCTTATCAATAATAAAGTCATACTCAATCTGATCGTCTTCTACCATCCAATCAATATCTACTACGTCTACCGTTTTTTTGAGGATCTTCTTTACATCATTTGCCACTTTAATTTGTTTCTCATAATCAGGACCATATATCTCTGCTACGATAGTTGACAAGACTGGGGGTCCTGGAGGCACCTCAACAAGTTTTACATTGGCATTGAATTTTTCAGCAATTTTCTGAATAGAAGGTCGCATTAATTTTACGATATCGTGACTTTGAGCAGTTCTATCCTGTTTGTCTGTAAGGTTCACTTGGATGTCTGCCATATTGCTTCCACCACGTAAGTCATAATGGCGAACTAACCCATTGAAAGTAATGGGTGCCGAAGTACCTACGTAACTTTGATAATTAACCACTTCTGGTCTTAGAGCCAAATACTGTGCAATTTCTTTTGCTACCACTGCAGTTCGTTCTAATGTGGAACCTTCTGGCAGATCTATAACTACTTGGAATTCATTTTTGTTATCAAAAGGTAGCATTTTAACAGCAACAGATTTGGTGAAAAACATAGCTAAAGAACCTAATAATAGAAAAACTGTAACTCCTAAAAAAATCCAACGTTTGGTCTTATTTTCTAAAAGTGGTCTCTCTAACTTATTATAAATTCTATAGATAAAAGAAGACTGCGTCTGCTCAACCTCGTTTGTATCATTAACTTTAACACTCCCGTTTTTATCTTTTACACGCAAAAACAGGTATCCTAAATAAGGTGTAATAGTCAAGGCAACAAATAAAGACAATAGCATTGCAATAGATGCCCCTATAGGCATAGGACTCATATATGGCCCCATTAACCCAGAAACAAAAGCCATGGGTAATACCGAAGCAATCACCGTAAAGGTTGCCAGAATGGTTGGATTACCAACTTCGTTTATGGCGTATAAGGCTGCCTGCTTAAATGGTAGGCGTTTCATTTTGAAATGCCTATGCATGTTTTCGGCAATAATGATAGAATCATCTACTACAATACCTGTTACAAATACCAATGCGAACAAGGTAATTCGGTTTAATGTGTAGTCTAGCACATAGTAGCTAAGCAAGGTTAAGGCAAATGTTATGGGCACCGATAAAAAGACCACAAGACCTCCACGCCAACCCATAGCCAACATTACCACCAAGGTAACAGCTATAATGGCACCAATTAAGTGCATTAATAATTCTGATACTTTCTGTGATGCTGTTTCACCGTAATTTCTTGTGACTTCCACATGTACATCGTCTGGTATCAGTGTTTTTTTAAGCTGCTCTACCTTGCTGAGGATAATATCTGAAATCTTCATGGCATCTGCCCCTTTTCGTTTTGCTACAGAAATGGTTACCGCCTGATATTCTGATGGGTATTCTATAGCATACTCACTGGCCTGACCAAAACCTAAAGACACATAGTTTTGGGGTAATTCTGGCCCATCAACAATAGAAGCTACTTGTTTTAAATAAATGGGTTGTTTCTGCTGTACACCCACCACTAAGTTTTCTACGTCATCAACCGTTTTTAGAAACTCCCCTGTATTTACTAAAAACTCAGTATCATTTTTGTTGAAACTTCCAGCACTTAGTTGTTGATTGTTAGCTCTTATCATTTCCGCAACCGAAAGAAAATCCAGTCCGCTAGCAGCCAACTTATCCTTGTCTAAGACAACACGCATTTGACGGCTTCGACCTCCAATTTTCTTAGTGATGGCAACATCATTTACCTTTTCAATTTCATCGGTGAGTTCTTCTGCTATTTGTTTTAATTGATAATCGTCATAATTCTTGCTCCATAAGGTTAAACCAAGCATCGGAACATCATCAATAGCTCTTGTTTTTACCAGAGGAAAGGTTACTCCCTGAGGCATGATATCCATATGCTTGTTAATCTCATTGTAAAGTTTTACAAACGAACGCTCAATATCTTCGCCTACATAGAATTGAACAATGACCATTCCCTGCTCCTTCATTGATGTAGAATACACGTATTCCACGCCCTTAATATTTGAGATTAACTTCTCTAACGGTTTTATTACACGAGATTCTACCTCGGTAGGACTGGCTCCAGG
This sequence comes from Ascidiimonas meishanensis, assembly GCF_037782385.1. NCBI lineage: Bacteria > Pseudomonadati > Bacteroidota > Flavobacteriia > Flavobacteriales > Flavobacteriaceae > Ascidiimonas > Ascidiimonas meishanensis. The sequence goes on along the minus strand of NZ_JBBEXD010000005.1, from coordinate 302,421 downwards.
ATAACCTACAAAAATGTCGGCCATAGGAACATCAATCTGTGGCTCTTCTTCTCTTGGAATAAGAAATGAACTGTACACCCCAATAACCATAAAAACAATCATCAGTAGCACTGTAAGCTTTGAGTTTATAAAGCTCTTTGCTATTTTTCCTGCTAAACCATCTTTCATTTTTTCTTGTTGTTTACGATTATTGAACTGTGATTTTTACACCGTTGTAAAGTTTTGATTCTGAAGAGATGATATATAATTCTTCTGCGGACAGACCCGACAACACCTCTACACTTTCTCCAAAAGTTTCGCCTAGGCGCAGCCATCGCAATACTGCTGTATTATTTTGACTTACCGTGTACACACCAGATAATTGCCCTTTTGCGACTAATGCTTTTGATAGGATTAATACTTTATTGTTGTTTTTTGATACTTTTTCAATTGGAAATTGCACCGTTGCATACATTCCTGAAAGAATCTTGGCATCTGTTTTATCTAGATCTACTTTTACCAAGTATTGCCCACCTGTATTTCTTGCGGAAGTGCTTATCTCCGTTACTTTTCCTCTTATGGTTCTATTTAAAGATTTTATCATAACCTGTACATCTACATTAGGCATGATTCGGGATATTTCACTCTCAGGAATCATTGCGGTTACTTCAAACCTTCCTGGGGTTTCAACTGCCACCAATGGCATGCCTGGATTTGCCATATCACCCTCTTCTATAAACTTATTAGTTATGACCCCCTTAAATGGCGAACGGATATTTGTGTAACTAAACTGTGCATTGACCTCATTTTTCATTTGTTTTGCAGCTTCCAGTTGTGCCTTGGTCATTTCAAAACGAGCGGTCATATCATCCATTTCTTTTTGAGAGGCACTGTTTTCTGCAAATAAGTTTTTAAAGCGATTATAGTCCTTCTTTGCATTCTCATAACTCGCGGTAGCTCGCGTAATGCTAGCACTAGCTTGAGCAGCTTTTGCCTGTAAATCGGTATTGTTTATGGATACCAACAATTGTCTTTTTTGTACTTCATCTCCCACTTTTATATGGATTTTGTTAACAAACCCCATCATTCGAGTACTCAAATTGGCACTGTTGCTTGCCTGAATTTTTCCGCTAGCTGTTAAGTAAGATTTACCACCATACGCCACTGCTTTTTGAACCATTACTTGTACAGCTGCCGTTGTAGCGGTTTGTTGCTTTTTATCATCAGAACCACATGCGTAAAAAACTTGAATAATTGTTACTAAGGCTGCTATATAAAATATTCTTTTCATGATGCTCATATTTGTTTTAATTGCCCTATTGTTTTTTTATTTAGTTAAGAATTGCACGTAAGCCTGTGCATAGTTGTATTCAAATACTGTTTGGTAATATTCCAATTGCTTTTGTGAATATTGAGTTTCGGTTAGTAAAAGATCTGTTGTTTTTTCTAGTCCTTCTTTAAAACGATTGGTTCTAATACGAAGTGATTCTTCAGATTGTAACAAGGCTAGCTTAGTCAATTTTAATTTGTTCTCTGCATCTGTGAGCATGCGTCTGGCTCTGTTGAGCTCTAACTGACTTTGTGATTTATATTGCTCGTACTGTAACCGTGATTTTTCATATTCGGCCTTACTTTTTTGCGCTTTTCCGAAGCGTTTAGAACCTTCAAAAACAGTCCAACTCAGTTGCGCACCAAAGGTATAACCATTGGCTCCGGCTTGGAATATTTCATTATCGTACAATTCATAGGATCCAAAGGCATTCAATCTCGGTAAAAATGCCATCCTATCTGCTCGGCTGATGAATTTATAGGCTTTTGACGCCAGTTCCATCGCCTGTACATCTGCCCTATTTTGTGAAATGGTTCCTTTACTTTTAAATACCGTATCATTTTTTTGAAAATTATCCTCAGGTTTATAAATAATATACTCTTTATCATCCATTAAGAATGATAGATAGTTAGAAGCATTTGCAACATTACTTTCTGCGGTCTGTAGCTGGTTTTTTACCTCGGTAACGCGAACTTCAACTGTGAGTACATCGGCTTTTTGTAAATATCCTTGTTTAAAACGGTCATTGGCTAACTTTAAATTGGCCTCTGCTGCTCTTAAAACCTTTTCTAATACTTCAACACCTTTATACGCCAATTGTAGTTGCATGTACGCTTTCTCTACTTCTAGTTCCAAATACTCCTTGGTACGTTGTTTTTCAAGTTCTATGGCATGCATTTTGCTCTTAGCCGCTCTACGCTGGTAAATCCCATCAACATTGATTATAGGTTGCTGAATTTCAAATCGGGTTGCAAAGCTCTCTATTTGAGAAGGATCGTTTAATAACAATGGATTGAAGTCGTTCTGCGTTAAAATTTCTTGATTCAATTTTGAACCGAATGCCATCAAGGGATTGGTGGTTGCAATTGCTGTATGTGATGCAGTGATATTTGGTAAGAAAATTGCGTTAGTCTGCCGGTAGTCTGCACGTGCTTCTTGATAACTCTGCTCTGAAATCTTTAATGCCGTATTGTTTTGTGACACCTTATTAATTACATCTTGTTTTGTAATTAACGTAGTTTGTTGTGCATTTACTTGTTGAAGTAATGCAACTAAACTAATTATCAGTATTATTCTCTTATTCATTGTCGAAAATTAATAGGACAAATTTAAATCTAGAGTTTATACTGCGCAGTAACATTTGTTACCAAAGGAGAAAGTAATTCAAAATAATATAATTACTGAGAGCATTCCAGCAAGGCAATGCCAGCGTATTATTGCATTTACTTTTTTTACTTTTCTAAATATATAAAATTAGGATATAGAGGTCGTGAAGGTAAGTACTAAGGTAAAAATGTTAGGATGTGTCAATATACTTTACATTGATGTAAAATCCGATAGATATCTTTAAAGAAAACAAATTTTATACTACCGTTATAATACCCGTTTCCAAATTTCCCTATGCCTTGATTCTTAAAATGGTTAAGAAGAAAATTGCGAATAGGTATTGAATATATTTCAGGTTTTTTAGTCTACCAGAAAAGCCAGAACTAAATGACGAAAAACCCAAAAGTAAAAGCTTCCTATAAAAATGGATTTATTTCCACCATTCATTATGAATTTGTCCTGTATGGTATGCTGTATGAGCAGACATACTAGCAATTTCTCCCTTCCATTCATCAATTTGATCGTCAGTTGCTTTTTCAATTACTCGTTCCCATTCGGTTTGAATACTATCTAATTTTTTCACAGCTATTTTCCAATCCGTGGCCTTGAATTTCTTGAAAGTATGTTCGTTGTCATTATCCCAGTTAGTTGGGGTATCTCCTTTAAATGCTTTAAGATTTGTTTCATTCCAAAAAATTAAATGAGAAACCAATTCTGCAATTGAGTGATTTGATGTATTTTCTTTCCAATTGGATTGTGCTACCGTGAGTCCTTCAATTGCAATTTTAGTGGGCACAAACCAATCCTGATTTGTATGTGAATTTTTCAATTGTTGAATAAGCAGCTGCTTAACATTAGAATTATCTGTTTCGCTAGAACAGCTTAAAACTAAAATCCCTATTAGGGCAATTGCAACTATTTTATACCCCTTTTTGCAGGATTTGGAGCATCTACTATGTTCAATTTCACGCTTTTTTGATTATTCATTTGTAATTAAATTAAAAGCTCCCTTAGTCAATACTTTGGATGTTATGCTCAGATTTTCCAAGGAGGTCAAGGCTGTATTTCCATCATAGGCATTTCCTACTTTCACGGATACTTCCTTAAAATAGTATCCGCTATTATCTTCTTCTACTAACTCCAAAACCAAGAAATGGTCTTCAAAAGCCACAACAGCTGTTTCTGGTAATGCTTTCGCTAAAACGGACTCTGTAACAATCTCTGCTTCAACAAACATCCCTATTAGGAAATTTACTTCCGATTCTTTGTCTAAATGTCCGTGTACTTTTATGGTTCTACTATCTTCAATGACGGTACCTATCAAATGTACTTTTGCTTTGTAAATGTCATTAGAAGCCTCTGGAGTCCTGAAATTGATCTGCTGCCCTTTTTTCAATTTCAATATATCTTTTTCAAATACAGCTAATTCTAAGTGGATATGGTCATTATCAACAATTTCCAGAATTGCGGTAGCAGGCGAAACATACGTTCCCCTTGTCACATTAACTTTAGTTATACTACCGGTAATTGGAGCATAAATAGTAACTACTGAACTAATATTTCCTTTTTCAACTTGTGATGGTGCTATGTTGAGCATCACTAATTGTTTGCGCAGTCCATGGTGGCGAGCCATCGCAGTTTTGTAGGCACTCTCTGCTTGAAGAAAGCTTTTTTGCGACGTTATGTTCTCAGAGATCATTGTTTTATGTCGTTCAAACTCAGCCTTCAAATAGATAAGCTGCCCGTTTACTTCCATATATTCTTGCTGCATACTCACAAACTCTGGATTTTCAATAGTGACTAACGCGTCTCCTTTGCGCACTTTATCACCTATTAACAAAGGAGTGGTCTTGATATAGCCCCCCATTGTGGCATTGACAACCGCTCTATTTTCTGGCGGCACATCTATCATTCCCGTAGTTTTTACTATGAGGGGAAAAGGTATTTCTTTTATACCTCCAAGTCTCATTTTACTGCGCTCAAACTGTGCTTTAGAAACAAAGATGCTATTCTCTTTCATTTGTTCTCTTTGAAGTACGGTCTGGTCTTTTTTTTCTTCTTTATTTCCGCAATTGAAAAATATCAGTACCAAACTTAGAATTGCTATGTTATAAATAATCCGTTGCATATTGCTTGGTTTATAGGGTTAAGTAATTGATTTCAATTACAATGTTGTTATATTCATTTAGTTTGTCCAAATAGTCCAATTTAAGCTCGTAGGCACTTTCCAAACTTTGGATATATTGATAAAAATCAATCTCACCATTTCTAAAACTTCCATTTGCTGTTTTTAAAATCTCGTTGGATAAGACCGTTCCTTCTTTTTCGTAATATAAAAGCGAATTGCCTAATTGTTTTAATTTAGCTTTAAGTACATTGAACTTTGTATTGAGTTGAATTTTGTACTCCTTGAACTCTTCAGACGCAATTTCTTCTGCAATCCCCGCTGCTTTAATTCTGGAAGACTGACCTCCAAATAAAAGCGGAATCTTTAAACCGATTTGATATCCGTATAAACTAGTATTCAATCCAGAATTTGTGCCTTGAAAATAGTTGAGGTTTATATCTGGTAAGAGTTGTTGCTTTTCAAAACTTCGTTCTGCTTGCAATAGCGAAACTCTATTTTGATAATATTGGAGTTCTATATTTGTACTTACATCAATAGTATCCGGCATTGTTTTTAGAATGGACTCTTTTGCGATTACAAGCGTATCTTTAGCTTGAATCAATTTTACCAAAGTATTGTAAACTACCTCCACGTGTTGTTGGGATTCTAGATATTTTAAATTGATTTGTTTTTGCTTTGAAGCTGCCGTAATCTTTTCAAGATAATTGGTTTCCCCTAATTCAAAACGTCTTGCTGCCATGCTTGCAAAATTGGAGTAAAGACTATCCAAATTTTTGAAAACAGCTTGTTTTACCTGTGCAATTTGATATTCATAATAAGCACTAGTCACCCTGCGCTCTAATGCTTTTTTCCTAATGTCATAAGCACTGGAAACTACCGCTACATTGGCCTTATTTACTCTCTTTTCGGAAAAATAAACAGTTGGAAAACGAAAGCCTTGCTGAATTCCTAATACTCGTAATGGCTCATCATTTACAGCTCGATTGTTTTCGTCAAAACCATAATACACCTGTGTTTTGTCAAAACTAAAAGCGCTATTTATAAGTGCATCAGATTGGTCTATCTGTAATAAATTAGCCTTGAGCCCTGCGTTATTTTCAATTGCCATTGGAATTAATGTTTCAAGGTTCATAGCATCTTGCTGTGCATTTGCACTTATGGTGACTAAAAATAAAAGGATACTTAAGCTTGTGAGGTTCTTACCACTAGGTTTTTTCTTTTCTCTTTTCGGGCTATTGAAATAGGCATACAACACAGGCAAAACCACTAATGTTAATAGCGTAGCGGTAATTAAGCCCCCAATAACCACGGTTGCTAACGGGCGTTGAACTTCTGCTCCGGCATTAGTTGAAATGGCCATAGGCAAAAAACCAAACGCTGCTGCCATTGCAGTTAACAATACTGCACGTAATCTATCTTTTGTTCCTTTTTTTATGAGTTCTTCCATATCACGGAAATCTTCTTTTTTAAGTTCTTTAAAATGTTCAATCAATACAATTCCGTTTAAAACAGCAATCCCAAATAAAGCAATAAAACCAACCCCTGCCGAAATACTAAAGGGCATATCGCGAATCCATAATAAGAGTATCCCACCCACCGCTGCCAATGGAATGGCTGAATAGATCATCAAAGCTTCTTTAACCGAATTGAAAGCAAAATAGAGCATTATAAATATTAGGATAAGTGCAATAGGTACAGCAACCATCAACCTAGATTTCGCACTTTGAAGGTTTTCAAATTGCCCTCCATAGGTTATGGTATAACCTACAGGCAATTTTAGGTTTTCATTGACTAATGCTTGGATATCATCAACTACAGATTGTAAATCTCGGTTTCGCACATTAATTCCAACAACAATCCTGCGCCGTGTATCATCACGAGCTATTTTTGCTGCCCCTTTTTGATACGTAATGTCTGCCAATTCGCTTAAGGGAATCTTTCCGCCATTGGGTAAATCAATATAAAGATTTTTAAGATTATCTATGTCTTTTCGTTTTTCTTTATCCAATCTTACTACTAAGTCAAAACGCTTTTCTCCTTCAAAAACACTTCCAGCACTTCGTCCTGCAAAGCCCATTGCCACCATATCGTTTACATGTTGGATATTTAGGCCATAACGGGCAATTTTAGTTCTATTAAACTTCACATTCATTTCTGGTAGTCCAGCAATTTTCTCAACAGAAATATCCGCTGCTCCCGGAACATTTTCAATTAAAGCACCTATTTCATTTCCTTTCTTAGCTAGGATTTCAAGGTCATCTCCAAAAATCTTTATCGCAATATCAGCGCGCACTCCTGTGATGAGCTCATTAAAACGCATCTCGATGGGTTGTGTAAATTCCACTTCCATACCGGGAATAATTGTAAGCGCTTCTTTAAATTTATCTGCCAGCTCATCTTTTGAGGTAGCGGAAGTCCACTGGTTTTTAGGCTTCAAGACTATAATCACATCACTTTGTTCCATAGACATAGGATCTGTAGGAACTTCGGCAGCACCTATGCGGGTTACTACCTGTTTTACCTCTGGAAACTTTTTGAGTAGAATCTTTTCAATTTCAGTAGTGATTTCAACGGTATTGCTAAGGGAAGTTCCGGTTTTAAGAACTGGCTGAATTACAAAATCTCCTTCATCTAGCGTAGGTACAAATTCAGCTCCCATAGAGCTATATACATAAACTGATAAGACCAACAGGGAACTAGCTATACCTAATACTGCCCGCTTACGCTGCAATGCCCAGTGAATAGTAGGCGCATAGATTTTGTTGAACCATTTCATTAACAGCACAGAGATATTCTTATCAGATGCTTTAGAAGGTTTTAAAAAAAGAGAAGCAGCTACTGGCACATAGGTAAAGCACAATAGCATAGCACCTATCAAAGCAAAACAGAAGGTTAACGCCATGGGCTTAAACATTTTACCTTCTACTCCAGAAAGTGAGAGAATTGGAATAAATACTATTAAGATAATGAGCTGACCAAAAATAGCAGAGTTCATCATTTTTGATGCTCCCTTATAAATGATCTTATCTTTAATGGATTGTTTTTCCGCCTTGGTGATTACATTTAGTTCTTCTTTCTTTTGTGTTATTTGAAAGGCAATAAACTCAACTATTATAACGGCACCATCAATAATGATTCCGAAATCAATAGCACCTAGGCTCATCAAGTTGGCATCTACTCCAAAAATATACATCAGGGATAAAGCAAAAAGCAGACACAATGGAATAACAGAAGCCACCACCAATCCTGAGCGAAAGTTTCCGAGTAATAGTACCACTATAAAAATAACGATTAAACAACCGAAAATGAGATTTTCCGAAACTGTAAAAGTTGTTTTTGCTATAAGTTCGCTACGGTCAAGAAAAGCATTGATATAAACGCCTTCTGGTAATGATTTGGAAATTTGTACGACACGTTCTTTGACAGCGTCAATGACCTTTTTAGAATTGGCATCCTTGAGCATCATTACCTGTCCCAATACTTTTTCGCCCTCACCGTTTCCTGTAATCGCTCCAAATCTTGTCGCGCTTCCAAAACCAACATTGGCAACATCTTTTATGTAAATGGGCAGATTGTCTTCATTTTTGATAACAATATTCTCAATCTCTTCTAAGGAAGAAACCAATCCTTCCCCACGTATAAAAAATGCTTGATTTACTTTCTCTATATACCCGCCACCAGAAACACTATTGTTCATTTCAAGTGCCGTAAAAACATCATGAGCGGTAATATTCATCGCATTGAGTTTTTCGGTACTGATAGCAACTTCATATTGCTTTAAAAAACCTCCCCACGTATTAACTTCCACCACTCCTGGGATTCCGGATAGCTGGCGTTTTACAACCCAATCTTGTATGGTACGCAAATCTGTAGCAGAATATAGGTTTTTATAGGCTGGTTCTACATCAAGTATGTATTGGTAGATTTCTCCAAGTCCCGTAGTGATTGGTCCCATTACAGGGGTTCCAAATCCCTCAGGTATTTTCTCGGTTGCCGCCTTTATTTTCTCAGCAATAAGTTGTCGCGGCAGGTAGGTTCCCATGGCATCATCAAAAACAATGGTGACTACCGATAAACCAAATTTTGAGACAGAGCGAATCTCTTTTACACCTGGCAAATTTGCCATTTCTAACTCCACTGGATAGGTAATGAATTGCTCCATATCCTGTGTAGAGAGGTTACGCGATGTGGTGATAACCTGTACTTGATTATTAGTAACATCAGGCACAGCACCAATAGGGATTTGCGATAGAGAATACAATCCAAACCCTATGATAAAAGCGGTAAATAAAAGAATAATAAACTTATTCTTTATGCTGAAATTGATAATATATGATAACATTTTTTGATAGAATAACCGATGTTAACATTCCCAGAACACAATCGTGAATAAGGAATTAAAAATAAAATAGGTCTTTATTACTCAAGAAAACCGAGGTGGCTGAAAGAGTCCTTCAGAATGAAGGGATGAGGAAGGCGCTTGATAAAAGAAACTGTGTGTTCTGAATTCGGTAAATTCAAATACTTTAAATTCTTCTTTTTGTAATTTTAAAACAAAGGCAGTAAAAGAAGTACCTTGAGACTGCTGTTGAAAAGGTAATTGGTCGTGGTCTTCTTTTTCTTCTTGATGTTCCTTATCGTGGTTCGCTTTTAACTCTCCATAGTGTTTAGAAATAAATACAAGTACATTATCACCGTATTGCTCACTGTGGAATTTTGCGTGCTCAACAAACTTATCTATTTGCACTATATCATTCATTGTTATCCCAATACTCTGGAATAAAATAAAAAAAGATACACATATTGAAGCTAACTTACACATACTAACAAAGATATACAAAAGAAACAAGCTCTCAAAAGCATCCTAGCCAACAAAGCTGCTGCCTACCATATTCTTTTAGATACTCCTATTACAAATGAAATAATGGGAAACCCTTCAAAAAAATAACATTTATGTTTTCAATTTTTGAATACATTTTACACGATTACTACCCAAAAACTTTGTATGTGAATTCTGTTGAATTTTTCCAATATTACCAGAAAAAAGCTTAAAAAAATTCAGAAAGATTTTTGATATTGAAAATTCTGGTATAAAATTTATAGACTAATCCATAAACAGGGTTGAACCTTTTAAATGGCAAAAAAGACATCCCTGTAAATAAAGCCCTTAGAATGTGTTTAATTCTAAAGGCTTATAGAGAACCCTGTAGGAAAGGGGGAAAACACTGCTAATTCCAGTTCTTTGTGGTAGATGTTTTTTTGACTAAATCAATGTACGCTTTGAACTGACCTTATTTTAGTTGATAGAATTCACTATAAATAACAATTAAAGCAATTAATAAAATAATATAAATTAACCCTAACCAATGCCATATAGGTCTTTTTATCATCCACTTTTTTTCATCATAAATCTCTCTTAATTCAGGATTAAATTCTTTCTTTTTAAAGGTTCTTTTACAATGAGTACACTCACCAAATGTTTTGTTTCCTAATGGGAATACAGGAATCCAGAAAATATGAAAATACATTCCGTAATTAGTAATGATTTGTGTTCTCCCAGTTTGACAATATTCACATTGAGAATTCTCAATCTTTAGAGAACCAATATTTGTGGCTCTTGATCCAAAAATTAGCATAACACAAAAAGTTTAATTTATACAAGTGTAATTTTAAGATTCGCATTGTATATAACATCCAATGATTAATTGTATGCCATATTGATTAGTTTTTCTTTTTGTTTTGGAATAAAAACCTGATTTCGTTTAAGATATATATCTTAACAGAAATCAGGTTATACAATACAGATGTTGCTTGCCCTCCAACAATTAATTTCTATATTGTAAAAGATTGAAAAAAGAATGATGCAATTATGACCTATGTTCCTACCCAAATCCTTAATAATTGAAGTCTTTTTTATTTAGCAAAAACTTAGTTTTTTAAAGGATTCTTTTCTCAACAGCGTCTTCATTTTTGATAAAAAGAATCTATTGGTTAAACCAAACCTTCGCACAAACTCTTAAACTATTAAGGTAATACACAATTATATACCAAATAAGACTAGAGTGATTCCTTAGGTCATAACGTTTTGTTTTTAGTCATTAATTTTTGGTTCATTTTCTAGTTTTGAATCAGAAGAACCAACTAAATAATAATAATGTTGATTCTTCTTTTATCAAATAATCTCATTATAAAGATACTATCTGTTTTTTGTAATTTAAACCCTATTTATAGTGAAAGTTAAACCCCTGAAAACAGGGAGTAAATAAATATAATTAACCTAAGTTCGATATAAAATCTATAAAATATCATTTCAAAATTTTTACACTATTTTAATCTAACAATCTTATTTTTAGATTATTACTTTCATTTTCTTTGATCGCACAGGGGCGAACGTAAAGAAAACAGCTAGTAGCTGTTTTTGGTGAAATTTTATATAAGAGTATTATTAAGCCTTGAGATACTTCTTCTTTAGTGCATATTTAGTTAATCCGGCAAGGTTCCGCACATGGAGTTTTGAAATCAGATTTTTTCGATAACTCTCTATGGTATGCTTACTCAAACATAACTCATCTGCAATTTCTTGCGTAGTATATTCCTTTGCGATCAATGTAATAACTTCAATTTCCCGCTTTGTGAGGGTTACCTCTTCTTGTTCTTCTTTTTTCTTTGTAAACTTACTTTCAAGATAGATATCCTTGATCTCTTTACAAAAATATTTCTCCCCTTGTAGTATCGTTTGTATTGCTATGAGTAACTCTTCTTTTTTTGCGTTTTTAGGTACATAACCATCTACATCATTTTCTATCAGATTTTCTATCATTTCCACATTTTTATGCATACTCACCACTAGGGTTTTTATAGCTCTCTTTTTGTCTTTAACTATTTTGTTAAGAGAAATCCCGTTTACTTCTGGCATTGAAATATCTGTGATAATTAAATCTATTTTTTCATCGGGGTTTATATCAAGATATTTCACAATGTGTTTTCCATCATTTGCAGTAAGTACAATATTATAATCTTGTTCTGTCTTAAGAATGCTCAATAGACCATCTAAAAACATTTTATGGTCGTCAACAATAATTAGATTATACATCATTGGAAATTATTAAGGGAATTGGGATTTCTATGTTTATTACAGTACCTCTTTTATACTTTGAATCTATTGCCATACTTCCATATATTTTCTCGATACGGCTTTTGATACTTCTCATACCTATTCCGTCTTTTAGATTTTCAGGATCAAACCCTACTCCATTATCTTCAAAGAGAATATTCAGGTAATCTTCTACGAGATTAAGGTGTAATTCTGCAACCCCAGCTTTTGCATGTTTTAGCATGTTGGTTACTAATTCCTGAATGATTTTAAATATTTCCATTTGTACTTCTTCACTTAATTGGTCTATTTTCTTTCTGGGATGCACCGAAAAGGAGGTGTTAAGATTACTGGCGTTTCCAATATTCATGAAATACTCTTCCAGCACATCACAGAAATTGTTATTGCTAAACTTTTTAGGCATCAGGTTGTGAGAGAGACTGCGTATCTGCTCATACGTATCATCTATTTGTTCGTTAATGGAATTTAGATGATTCTTTTGAAGATTTGAGGTATTACTCAATTGAAGTTTAATGGCCGCCAAATTACCTCCAATACTATCATGAAGTTCCTGAGCTATTCGCTTCCTTTCCTTGTCTTGACCCTCTACAGCAGCCTTTATTACTTGTAATTCTTGATCTTTCAAGATTCCTTCTATCCTTTGTTTACTAATTTCGTTTTGTTTTTTATTTAACTCGTTTTGGGTCTGGAGTTTTTGATAATAAGTAATCATTAAGCCCAAAATAGGAACTAATAAGATTAGAAAGGTATAAAGAATAATATTTTTACTGCTTTTTTGTCGCTCTGTTTGAGCCGCCTGAAGTTCTTGTTTAAGTTTTAAATTTTGGATTGCTTCTTTTTGATTGTAGATTTCCAGTTCTCTATTGGTATTCTCAACTTGTAATACTTTAATTTCTTTTTCTTTCTGAAAAGTGCGATATCTTACTTCTAGCTCATTTATTTGTTTGTCTTTTTGAAGCTTGGCAATAGAATCTTTGATTTTAAAATATCCAGAAGTGAAATTCAAGGCATTTTTATAATTTCTTTGCTCTATGGCCATTTCCTTTAAATCTTTATAAATATTTAATTGATCTTTTAAGAGTCCTAAATTTATAGCATCATGAAGTGCTAAACCATAAACATGTTCTGCATCTTTATATTTTTTAGTTTCCATATATACACTTCCTATGTTTTTTCTTATCGAAAGTCCTAAACGATGGAAATCATTCTTTTCAGTAATATCTAAGGCTTTTTGATACTGTTTAATAGCTTCATCCCATTCTTCCTGTTCATGTGCATTATTTGCAAGGTTTGAAGTTATCACGGCTAGGCCTTTTTGATTCTTTTTTCTTAATTTGCCTAATTCGAGTCCTTTTTTTAAATATTTTTCAGACAATTCATAGTTCTTTAACTTACCGTATATAACTCCCATATTAACGTAACTAGTATATTCTAATTGATCATCATCAATATCAATAAGCTGCTTAAACAATTCTAGCGCACTAGTATAATCCTTCATTTCAATATAAACTACTGCTAAACCATGCATATGCAAATAATATAGGTCTTTTTCATTAAACTTCTCAGCTTCTACCATTCCTTTATGGTACCATTTTTTACCTTCTTCTAATAAGCCCTTCGTTTTATAACAATTACCCATGACATCAAAAGCTTTGCATCTACCTCTTATTCTTAAGGAGTCTGTCAAAGACTTATTATACTTTAGTGATTGATCAACATAATATAAAGATGAGTCTATTAAAGCCTTATATTTAAAATAGTTAGCTAAGGTGAAATTCGTAATGCTTAAACCATAATCTGTTTTTAATTCTTTCCTGTGTTGATGCGCTAGCTTATATGATTTCTCAACCTCCCCATTTTTATACATTTGGTATACTTCTTCTGTAATTTCTTTTTCACTTAAATCAGTGATATTATTATTTTCTGAAAGTTTCGGTAATTCATTTTGATGATACTGAGATACCATGACTACAGGAGTGGCAATACTTAGATATAAGATTATTTTCAGTAGAAATTTCATTACAAGTAAAAATACTAACTATAGATTTTTAAAAAACCCCAGAAAACAGGTATTTTTCGTATTTTATTTGTAATAAATAATTGTCTTATTACTCGTGTGCTATTCTAAACGATATTTCCCAAAAAATTTTAAACAACCTCTAGAAAGATATTTTACTGGCTTAGTTTCATCTAGCTATTTAGTCTGTTTACATATAAAAAACAACCCTAAGTATCTGAATGATGGTATTTGGCAAACTAACCGGATAGGACAGATGGTTTGGTAGTATACTTGAATAAGTAAGAAATGTTGTGCTTCTTGAAATTGAATCAAAAACCCGCTGATTAGCAGAGAATTTTTACACGAATACATTATATAAATTTGTGATTTAGTTTTATTGGGTTTCAACACGAATCAATTAAAAAAGAGTGGTGTACAAATTTTACCTTAGGTATGCAAACGAACTTGACATTGATACCAGATTTACGACGAAAAAAATCTAATCATACCTATCCCATAATTTTGTGATTGAGTCATCTAAGAAAAACATCATTTATCTCTTTATGGCATTCCATCTATTAAGAATTATTGGGCGGCTAGAAAATGAACTGTCAAAAGTTCATATACCAAGGGTCACTTCAGTAGGCAAAATGAATACAACTCAAAATATATCTAAAGTTATTATCTAATAACAGTTTTGATACTTATAATGAGCAAATAATCTCATTTTGAACTTTGACGCCAAAATAAACGAAGAAACACTTTTAAAAATTATAAATTCACTAAGAAATTATAAATATCATTTTCCTTTTTAATATTTAGTTTCTTTTTTAAACGATATTTTGAGGTCAATACACTTTGGGGTAATACATTCAATATGGCTGCAATTTCTTTCGTAGATAAGTTCATTCTAATAAAGGAGGCAAGACGCAAATCTTTCTCAGAAATGGAAGCATTAATGGCTTTTAATTTGTTGTCAAAATTATCATGGACTTCAGTAAAGTAAGATTTAAAGACTTCCCAATCTTTATCTGTAGCACTTTCTTTTTTTAGTAACATCACGATTCTCCGAAATTCCACTTTGAATTTTTCAGGTGAGTTTTTAAGGTTTTCAAGGTTTTCTTTTAGTTCTTGTAAGAATGTGTTCTTTTGCACCAAATGTAGCGTTTGGCTTGCTAATTCTTTTTGCTTAAACGCAATATCTTGTTTATAAATTTCTTCTTGTTTTTCACGTTCTATTTTATTTTTTTTCATGCGTTGACGAAATCCAAATAATAATAATCCTGAAAGAGTAACACTCGCAATAGCACCTCCACCGTATAAGGTTTTAGTTAATTTGTCATTTTCTGCCTGGGCGTTTAATGTCTTTATTTCTTCTCCTTGAAGGGCTAAAGCGGCTTCTTTTTGCTCTGTTTGGTGAATGATTCTCAATTCATTGATTTTGGAGATATTTGCTTTTTTTGAAGTTGAGTCCTGGATTGTTTTATAGCGTTCGTAATTTTCAAGTGCACTTTTATATCGATTCTGTTTTCGAAATATCTCACTCTTAATTTTGTAAGCTGATATTAGATATTCCTTTTCCTTAGGAAATTCTTTGATAAGCTCATTAAGCAATGCTAAGCCTTTATCAAAACCTCCGGTATTTTTAAAATAGGTGGCCAAACGCACGTTGAAATAAAAAACCATGCGTTTACTTTTAAGTTCAGTTGAAATCTTTACTCCTTCGTCGATTAATTTTTTAGCTTTTTCGTTGTCATCGGTCTCCAAATAAACATCGGTAAGATGTGCAAGACTCACCAAATAAATTGTTCTATATCCATTGGTCTTTGAAATTTCCATGCTCTTAGTAAAGTATTCTTTAGCGATTTCAAACTCACGTTTAGACTTATATGATATCCCTAAAATATTTAAAATGACCGATTGATACTCAATATCCTCGTAATCTTCATAGATTTTTAGCGCTTTTTTGCTATTTTGAATCGATGAGTCAAAATTCTCTAGGGAATTCTCAATAATGGCTATTTTGTTGAACACATCGGCAATCCTAATACTGTCCTTTAAATTTTCATAAACATCAAGACTTTTCATAACGCTTTTTAATGCCAGTAAGTATTGCCCTTTTTCTGTGAAGATGGAACTTTCTGTTTCATAGGACATAGCAAGTCTTAAGGTATCCTTAATTTCTCGATTAAAAGAAATATTTTCCTTATTCAATTCCATTGCCTTTTCAAAATTTCCTCTATCAATTTCCATAATGATCATACTATGTCTTGAAATGGATTGTTGTACTAAATTATTGGTCAACTTTGCCAATTGCAGTGTTCTTTTAATGTAATATTGTGCAGAATCATATTGACTTAAATTACTGTAGATAGTTGAAAAATGATTTAAAGCTTTTATTTCCCCCTGAATGTCATTTAATTTTTTTGATAAATCTAATTGTTGAAATGCAAACGATTTTGCTTTTTTAATATCTCTATATAGGTAGTAAGAAGTTATCCTATTACTTGTTCTTAACTTGATACTATCTACTTTGCTTGAGGCATATAGTTGCAAAAGACTATCTATTTTGGTCTTATTTTGTGAAAATCCTAAAGTAGATAGAAAAAGAAAGGCAAATAAGAAGTAAAATGGTTTGTTCATGAGTTGGCATATTTAGTGGATGTAGTTTACATATAGGGTATTTGAAGTTCAATCATATCGCCTATAAGTTGCTAAGAAAACCATATAGGTCATTCTCTTTTTCAATATTCAATTTCTTTTTCAATCGATATTTTGAGGTCAGTACACTTTGGGGTAATACATTGAGTATTGCGGCAATTTCTTTCGTAGATAAGTTCATTCTAATAAAGGAGGCAAGACGCAAATCTTTCTCAGAAATGGAAGCATTAATGGCTTTTAATTTGTTGTCAAAATTATCATGGACTTCAGTAAAGTAAGATTTAAAGACTTCCCAATCTTTATCTGTAGCACTTTCTTTTTTTAGTAACATCACGATTCTCCGAAATTCCACTTTGAATTTTTCAGGTGAGTTTTTAAGGTTTTCAAGGTTTTCTTTTAGTTCTTGTAAGAATGTGTTCTTTTGCACCAAATGTAGCGTTTGGCTTGCTAATTCTTTTTGCTTAAACGTAATTTCTTGTTTATAAATTTCTTCTTGTTTTTCACGCTCAATCTTATTCTTCTTCATGCGTTGGCTAAATCCAAAAAACAATAATCCAGATAATACAATACCTGCTATAGTGCCGCCACCATACAAAATTTTTATAAGCTTGTCATTTTCTGCATTTGCATTAAGTGTTTTTATTTCTTCTTCTTGTAGGGCTAGGGCAGCTTCTTTTTTCTCGGTTTGGTACGCAATCTTTAAATTTTCAATTTCTTTGTTATTATAGGCACGCAATAGACTGTCTTTAAGATTCACATACAGTTTTGTGTATTTTATTGATTCATTTAGGTTATTAGATAGCTCATAGGTATTTGCAAAAGAACGGTAAGTATCACGCTCAATAATTTTATTTTTATTATTTTTTGCCAGTGCTAAAGCTTCATTAAAATAATTATATGACTTATCGAAATTTTTAACCGCTGCCTCTACACGTCCTAAATGTAAAAGTTTAAAACTCGAGGGGTCATCTCTTTTAAACCTTTTGTCAAAGGCAATCCCTTTTTCTAAATAATCTCTAGCTCTATCAAATTCATTTAAATGTAAATATGTAATCCCTAAATACCCTAATGATTCAGAATAGTTTGATTTTAACCGATATTTTTCGGCTAATTCTAATCCTTTTTCAAGACTTTTAATAGCATCAGGGTATTCTTTCAAATTAAAATAGGTAAACCCTAAACGGTTATAAACGTTACTTTGGTAAACAAAATCATTGGTTTTAATAAATATTTCTAAGGCGTCTAGGTAAAATTTTATAGCTTCTTTTCTGTTTCCTCTTTTTTCTTCAATCTCTCCAAGTTGGACATTTATATCAGCTGCTCTATAAGGTTCTGCATTGATAGTATCTAATATACGAAGAGCCTTATAAGCTTCTTCATAAGCCTTGGTATGATCACCTTTTTGATTGATTAATTTAGCTCGTTCTGAGATTCCTATGGCGTAATTCAAATAATTCTTAATTTCAAGTAATATTGAATTAGCACTGTCTCTCATCTTTAGTGCCTTGTTCAAGTCTTTCTCCATTAACGCTAAAGAAGAGATGGATTTCGCTACTAATTCTTTATGAGTATATTTTCTTGCAAGATTTAATGATTTAGTATAATAATGTCTAGATGAGTCTAAATCTTTAACAAGATAATAGTAAGTAGCAATTCCATAAACTGCTTGGTTATATGACTTGTTTCTAGCTAGTTTTTTTGCAAGGTGCATTGCGTTGGTTACATATTTTTTAGCATCTTGGGGGTTCCTATACAATTCTGCGCTATAAAGTTTTTCAAATAATTTCAGCTTGGTCGAATCATGGCTAGCTTTGGTTAGTTCATTTTTTAAACTATCCACCTTTGTTTGATTTTGAGATATTAAAAGCTGAGAACTTAGCAGAAAATAAAAAAAGATGATCTTATAAATACCATTCATAATCAATTGGCTTTGTTTCAACTAATTTACAAATTAAATCACTTTAAATCCTCCAAACGTAAATCCTTCAAAGTGTGATAGACTTGAAATGTCTATACTTTACTATTTTGTTCCTGACAATATTATACTTTAAAATGTTGAAAAATAGAATGTTACGTTTTTTAATAATTACAAATTTGATGCTCTGTCTATTCAACGCATTCATTGTTTGTCTATACTTTGTCTAGTGTCAAAATTAGGTGAGAAGGTCTTTCATAAGTAGGTTTGCTGTATTGAATCCAAAAAAACATAACAGTATGGAAACAAAAGAAATTATTTCAAAAAAAACCGTTCTCACAATTATCTTGTGTACGCTACTGTCATTTTTTAGCTGTACGGTTGAAGACGATGTAATTGAGCCTGAAGTAAAGGAATCATTTAAAGTAAAAGCAGCAGCAATGCTTGCAGACAATATTCCCTCTAACGAAGTGGGTGCCTTAGAAATTTATGGTAAAATTAGTGCTGTATTGGTCTTAGACCCCTATGCTAAGCCAGAAATACCTCTACCAAGTGACAGCGGTGAAGAACTTGTTTTATGGACAAGATCAAGTTCAAATTTTGAATCCGTCGGTTCAGCTGAAACTGTAATTAATTCTGAAGGTTCTGAACAGACTTTTACCGTAACTGAAGAACAAATTAACAACGGAGCCAGGATACTAATATATACCAAGTTATGGGATAATGACCCCCCCGGAAATCCTGACGACTACTTGGGGGAAACATTTCTGCCATTTGGGACGGCAACAATAAGAAGTAGAAATGAGCCAATTCTTCAACAACTTAGTTTTACCGCAGGAGGCTTAGACAATCTTGTCACTTTGAGAGTACGATTTATTCTGGAGTATTTAGGAGAAGAATAGTCATAGGTAACTGCAAAACGAATCCGAAATAAACAAAAATACTGTGAAAACAACACATTTCTTATTTACACTACTGATCAGCATTTTGCTCTATTCTTGTGCCGGCGATGATGAAGGATTAGCTGCTAAAACAGTGTCTTTTAAAATTAAAGCCATTTCGTTACAAGCTCCAAAAGTTCCCGATAATGAAGGTGGTGCCTTGGAGGTATTCGGAACCATAAGAACAAAATTGGTTACAGGCGATCGAGGTATTGAGCATACTTTATGGGATAGAGATAGAGATAATTTTGAAACTGTTGGAGAAACAGAAATTTTTATTGAATCAGATGCATCAGAACACATCTTTACGGTTACAGAAGAAGATATAATCAATGGGGCAGAAATTGAAGTTTTTGCTTCTATGTTAGATAGAGATCCTGATGGTAATACAGATGACTTCTTAGGAGAATTGAGATTTCCTACAGCTATCGAGGTTTTTACAAATTTAGATGACGACAACAACCCTGCTCACTTTAGACTACCACTAAAAGAATTTAGTGGAACTGAGTTATGGTTGCGCTTGACCATAGAACATATTAGAGAATAGTTTAATCCAAAAAATAAATCATGAAAACACTAAAATTTAAATTGACTACCAAATGTTTATTGCTATTACTGCTAATAATAAATTTTGCATGCACTGTTGAAGATGATACCCCAGAACCCGTAAAAACAGAATCTTTTAGGGTAAAAGCCGTTGCGATGATAGCATCAGAATTTCCATCAACTGAAGGAGATGTTTTAGAAATATACGGTGAAATCAGAACACGAGTCACAGTTGGTGATCAGGCAGACGAGCGGACACTATGGACGCGAAATACTTCAAATTGGGAACCCGTAGGTTCAACTGAATACGTCATAAATTCTGAGGGTTCAGAAGTTGTTTTTACACTTACTGAAGAAGAGTTAAATGATGGAGCAAGAATTGAATACGAGGCGATTATGTGGGATAAAGACCCTGATGGTAATCCTGATGATTACTTAGGAAAAGAATCCACTTCTTCCCGAGCCATTATTTATACGGAATTGACTAATAACGAAACTAGAGGGAGTCTTGTTCTTAAAGAATTCAATGGTATCACGTTAGTCGTACGAATTACAGTTGAACACATACGAGATTAAATAATTCATCTACAATTAATCGATCCTAAAACCAATGAATGATGAAAAGGACTCATTTTATATTAAAGCTATTTATTATAACAGTGCTATTATCTTGCAGTAGTGATGATGAAATGACTGAGGTGAAAACCCAGTCTGTTAGCATAAAAGCAGTGGCACTGATAGCTCCAAATTTTCCTTCAACCGAAGGTGATGTGCTGGAAGTATATGGTTTTATAAGTACAAAATTAGTAGTGCTCAATGAGAAGAGTGATGAGCGCATTTTATGGAATAGAGATCAGGCAAATTGGGCACCGGTAGGATCAATAGAAACAAGCATAGTTTCTGAGGATACTGAACACGTTTTTACCATTACTGAAGAAGAAATTAAAAATACAAGCATAGAATTTCGTGCTAAAATGTGGGATAAAGACCCCGATGGAAACCCTAATGATTTTCTAGGAGAATCTATAAAATCATTTCAGATAGACAACTTAAATACCGTCTCAATAAATGAGGGTACGTTATTTCCAGTACAATTGATGCTCAATGATTTTGAAGGCATTACGCTTTTGGTAAGATTTACTGCTGAATATATATAACCTTCAATAGCTATACCACTTGGTTTAATCAAAAAAAAGAATCCAAAAAATTAAAAATTATGAAAACAACAATTATAAAATTTTTATTTACAGTAGTATTAATATCCGCTATAAGCTGTACCAGTGATGATGGGGTAACTCAAGAATCTTTTAGAGTAAAGGCGGTTGCAATTTTAGCACCAGAGTTTCCTAGTGCAGAAGGTGATGCTTTAGAACTTTATGGACGTATAAGTACAGTTTTAACTATAGGCGATGAAACTGACGAACACTTTTTATGGGAAAGGAATCGCGATTTTTATGAGTCTGTTGGTACGCAGGAATTTCTAATAAACTCAGAAGGTTCTGAGCGTATTTTTACTGTAACCGAGGATGAGTTGCGGAGTGGTGCTGAGTTTGGATTTTATACAATAATGTATGATAGAGATCCTGATGGTAATGATGACTACTTAGGAAACGAATTAAGGTTTCAACGGGTAGGTATTTTTAGTATTATAGATGACGAAAACAATCCAGTAGAATTTGATTTTCAACTCACAGAATTTAGTGGAGTAAAAGTTCTTGTTCGGTTTTCTGTTGAACATATTAGAGATTAAAACAATTAATGCTCAATGATTTTGACGGCATTACGCTTTTAGTAAGATTCACTGCTGAATACATATAAGCTTTAATGGCTCTACGACTAACCATAAGCAATAAAAAACAATGCAAAAAAGCGCAGATATTATGAAAACAACACATTTCTTATTAAAAATACTCATGATTTCGCTGCTATGTTCTTGCAGTAGTGATGATCAAGCGGCGGAAGCTGAAAAAACAGAATCCATTCGCATAAAGATCGTCGGGCTAGAAGCCTACCGATTTCCTGCCTCAGAAGGTGATGTTTTAGAGGTGTATGGTACGATTAGCACAAAATTAGAATTAGGTGGAGGCAGTGATGAACAGATTTTATGGGAAAGAAGTCGTGAAAATTATGAACAAATAGGTCCGTATACGGGTATAAATTCCGAGGAATCTGAGCATGTTTTTACCATTGCCAAAGAAAAGATAAATAGTGACGCAATGATAGAGGTGAATGCCAATTTGTGGGATAAAGATCCTGATGGAAACCCTGATGATTTCTTAGGAGAAAAAACGCTTCGTTTTGAGGCTGGTTGGCCTACATCATTCACTGATGATGACAACCCAACACGTAGAGTTATCCTTTTAGATAGGTTTGATGGTATTATCTTTTGGGTATATGTTACCATTGAACATATCAGAGATTAAAAGATTTACATGCACTTAGTAGCAAGTAATAAAGAATCCAAAAAAAATAGAAATCATGAAAACAAAACAAATCACCACAAAGAGAATACTTACATCGGTTTATTTTTTATCCTTGCTTTTGCTGTGTATAAGTTGTGGTATCTATCCTGTTGTTGATACTGGAGGAACGCCTACTGCACCAAAGCAGAAGAATATAACTGCAGCGGTAACGCATACTAATGGACATATCTATTTTTTCTCTGGTAATGAATATCTAAAATGGAATCTAGCTGTTGGTGCAAGTAAGGTGCGTAGTCTGGGGGTCGATGGGTGGAAATCATTACCTAATCAATTCAAATCAGGTATAGATGCATCTATAGTTCATCCAAAAAACAAGAATATTTATTTTTTTAAAGGCAACAAATATTGTATTTGGCAACCCGGAAAAGGTTTAATTAGTAGAGTTAAAACTCTAGGAGTTAGTGGCTGGAAATCGCTACCACAATCATTCAAATCAGGTATTGATGCGGCAGTAGTACACCCTACAAATAAACATATTTACTTTTTTAAAGGCAATAAATATTGCAAATGGAAATCAGGTACAGGTTTAGTAGGTTCAGTAAGAACAATTGGAGTTACTGGTTGGAAATCATTACCAAAAGAATTTCATGCAAACATTGACGCTGCCGTTGTGAACCCAAAAAACAAGCATATTTACTTTTTTAAGGGAGCAAATTATGCTAGATGGAAACCTAGTGGAGGTATTGTGAAGCCCGGTATACGAAAAAGAGGTGAAGATGGTTGGAAAGGGCTGAGGTTTGATTAAAACAGATCGTATTAAGAAATCCGAAGTTAATTTTTGGATTCCGCTAGCGCTCAACAAACGCTAGATTAAGCCGCAGGAAACTGCGGTTTTTTTGAACTTTATGAATTCATTAAATAGCCATACAAATCTGTTTCTTAAATAGGTCTAGTTTTTTCTTTAATCTGTATTTTGATTTAAGTACACTAAAAGTGTATGTTAGCACTTTTCATATATTTAAAAAATAATAATAAAACTATTAATTATGAGTAAGTCTTTATTTAACTACCACGCCCTTACTGGTAAATGCATTTTCCTCTTATCATTTGTTATAAGCACTAGTTGTACTAAAGACAAAACTCTTATCAATGAATTTAATACTAAAGTAAATGCCTTAAGTCTTTTTAATCAACCAGAAGAAACTAGTACTCCTGTGGAGATAGACAGTGCTAAGGCAATACGAAATCCTGATGATGATGTACAAGAATGTGTTGTTAGAACCTATAAAGCGGCCCCTGGTTTTAACGAAATGATCACACTTGATCCTACAACTGACGTTATTTTTCCGGGAGCATTATTAGATGGCGCTTCTGTTACTACTGGTGAGTATAAACCCATTTCTGTAAATAGAGCACCTATAGCGCTATCAGCATCTTTAACCAATATAAGCGGTAGCCCTGTTATTAAAATTGAAGATCCTAAACTATCAACTGTAAGAGAAGGTATTAAATCATTATTGGATCAAGAAGTTACAGGTTCTACTGTGGCGAGTGTTAATTTTGAAATTAAGCAAGTGTTTTCTGAAGAACAAATTAATGTTGCTATTGGTGCTAATTATAAATCGGCAGGGCAAAAAGTTAGTACAGCTTTCAATTTTAATTCTAATACTAAAAAGAACAAGTTTCTTTTAAAATATATTCAAAAGTACTATACCATAGATATGGATCCACCGAGTTTACCTAGTGATTTGTTTACCACTTTGCCAGACTTTGAAAGTTTAGGAGCAACAAGTCCTGTTTATGTTGCCTCTGTTGCTTACGGACGTATGGTAATTTACACTATAGAAACAGATAAAAGTGAAACAGAAGTAAATGCTGCTTTTAATGCATCTTTTAGTTCTGGAGGTGTTGCTATTGATGGGAAACATAAGAAAACATTTGAATCCTCAACTATTAAAGCTTTGATAGTTGGAGGTGATGGTGGTGGAGCTGCTCAAGCTATTAATTCACCACAGGATGTATATAAGTTTATTTCTACAGGAGGGAACTATTCTAAAGATTCTCCAGGTGCGCCGTTATCATACAAACTTCGTTATATTAAAAAAGGGACACCAGTAGCGAGATTAGTATTGTCATCAGAATATCCTATTAGAACATGTTACGAAGCCTATCAAAAATTTGGCATTGAAATTTATGGTTTTAACTGTGTTAATAACGATAATGAAACTGGACGTGTAGAAATATTTGGAAGTATGAGCGCTGGTTTATACCAAAACAAAAAGCGTATAAAGAATGTAAGCTGGAGTAGAAGTAAAAGCAATTTTGTTGGTGTGGACGAAAACAAGTTTTATGGTATTAAAAAAGGTATTGAAGTAGAAGTGTATAAACCCGATCTTGATAAAGATTATATTAATTTATATGCGAAGTTTAGTGAAAAGGATATAAAAAATGATGATTACTTTGGAGCGGTACACAGAAAAATTTTGTTGAAAAATGTCAAAGAAAAAAAGAAAGAGAAACAAAATTATGTGCGCATAAACTTGGAGGATGATTATGGAAGTGATATGCGCGCCTATTTTTATGTTTGGCGTATTGATTAATGCATTCTACATAGTTATCTTAAATAGTAAGGTCAGTGTCTTAGTCTAAGAACCAAAGTTAGCACATCCATTAATTTCATTGACCAAAATGATTGTTTAACCTAATATGAGTTCTTTAATGAAGATATAGATGCTGTTCTTGTTCTTCCTACTTATAAAAAGATCTACTTTTTAAAGATGATAAGTACTGTTTTAGGGAACCAGACAAGGGAATTTTTAAACCTGTCATTAAAATAAAAAAGCAGTTACGTGAAAATGTAACTGCTTTTGATAAGCTCCCCCTCTTGGGCTCGAACCAAGGACCCTCTGATTAACAGTCAGATGCTCTAACCAACTGAGCTAAGGAGGAAGGTTTTATCCTTTTTGCGGATGCAAATATATATGTTTTTTTATTCAACCCAAATAAATAGTCTATTTTTTTATTTATCAAAAAGCCATCTATAAAGGTCATTCCCGTTTGCAAACAACAAGAGACCTATTAATAGTATAAAGCCAACCATTTGTGCATACTCTAAAAACTTCTCGCTAGGCTTTCTTCCCGTGATCATCTCATACAATAAAAACATTACATGACCGCCATCTAAAGCAGGAATAGGAAGAATATTCATAAATGCTAATATGATTGAAATCAATGCCGTAGTCTCCCAAAATTGCTGCCAATTCCAAACAGATGGGAACAAACTTGCTATCGTTCCAAAGCCTCCTACCTGCGTAGCTCCTTTCTTGGTAAAGATATATTTAAACTGAACCACGTAATCATGTAGTGTCCAATAACCAAAACTAAACCCTTTTGAGATAGACTCCCCAAAAGAAAATTCTTTTTTTGAAGGGTTTAACTCTACATAGGTAAGGCTACTTATTCCTAACTTCCCATCTTTATCAGGAATTACATTAATTGTCTGCGTTCTTCCATCACGAACAAAAGAAATGGCATTTGATTCTTTTTTATTTAATGCCTGCTTTATCTGATCAAAAAATTCAATTTTAAATTCATTTACCTCAATAACTTCATCCCCATTTCTCAGACCAGCTTCATACCCTTTCCCATCCGTCAGAACCGTATCTAGTACATTTGTTCTTCTAGGCACAAAAGGTGCGCGTACTCCTGATTTAAAAATATAATCTCCAATACTATCAGGAAGCATCAAAGTCTCTTGTTTACCATTACTGTGGGCTACACGAACTTTGGAAACATCTCTTACCAGAAGATATCGGTTGATTTCTAGTGCATTATCCAATTCATGTCCGTTTACATCTAGTACTACATCTCCTGTTTGAAAACCAAACTGTTTAAGCTCATTGGCCACATCAAATCCATAAGGCATCTGGTCTGGTTTTAACTGTTCTTGTCCCCATACAAAAAGAATCATCATATAGATAAGAAAGCCTAGCACTAAGTTCACTGTAACCCCGCCAACCATAATTATAAGTCGTTGCCAAGCTGGTTTAGATCTAAATTCCCAAGGCTTAGGCTCTTGTGCCATTTGCTCCCTATCCATACTCTCATCAATCATTCCAGAAATCTTAACATAACCTCCTAGAGGTAACCATCCGATTCCATATACAGTTTCACCGATTTTCTTTTGGAAAAGCGCAAATTTTACATCAAAAAACAAAAAGAATTTTTCAACTCTCGTTTTAAAGAGTTTAGCGGGTATAAAATGACCTAGTTCATGAAGAACTATAAGGAATGATAAACTCAACAGAAGGCCAAGGGTCTTAATTAAAATCGGACTCATAAAATCTTATTACATCATTTATAAAACACGCAAAAGTACGGTTTTCATTTTAGTATATAAAGACCACTTGAAGAGGTTACATTTTTTTAAGATCGTTTTAAGATAAATCGCCTTTAAATACCCTTTCAACACCACAAAAAATATGTAATTTTGTGCCTAATTACTCGGGAGTTTATGCTATCTTTTTTTAAAAAATTTAAAATACTTGGAATTACGCTTCTAATCCTTTCCAGTATCATTATCACCCTATTCTACAATGCTTTAAAACCAAAACAGAAATTACGTATCTATCAGCCTTCAGATGTAAATAATGAACTGGTTGATGACTCCATGCAGCATATTCGAAAATACCATACAATAGCTCCATTTAAATTAATTAATCAAAATGGTGATACGATCACCGAAAAAAATTATAATGGAAAAATATATATTGCAGATTTCTTCTTTACCACATGCCCTACCATTTGCCCTATTATGACTGGAAATATGGCGGAAATTCAAAATGAGATTATGAATGACCCCGAAGTCATGCTATTATCACACTCGGTTACACCGGTAATTGATTCTGTAGCCCAACTAAAGAAATATGCCGCAGAAAAAGGAGTGATTGCTAAAAAGTGGAATTTAGTAACAGGTGATAAAAAGCAGATTTATGAATTAGCAAGAAGATCATATCTGGCCGTAAAAACGGATGGTGATGGCGGACCTTATGATATGATTCATACTGAAAACTTTATTCTAATAGATAAAGAAAAACGTATTAGAGGATTTTATGACGGAACAAATCCTGAAGAAATACAAAAGCTATTAGCTGATCTACAAATACTTAAAGAGGAGTATTAAATTACTAGAAATCAATTTACAATAGCCCTAATTCTTAAAAACCGGTTCACCTACTTCTCTATCCTATTTTTTTATACTATTTTTGTTCTTAATTATAATGAATCTAAATAAAAATTGAAGGTAACCGTCGCAAATCTTAAGAGGGGAGAAAAAGGAATCATAAAAGACATTTCAGCAGATTTGATACCTATCAAACTTTTTGAAATGGGATGCCTCCCCGGAAATACGGTTGAGCTAATTCAATACGCTCCCTTTCAAGACCCCATGTATATTAACATTAATGGTTCTTTTTTAGCGATACGGAAAGAAACAGCTCTTCATATTGAAATAGATATTATCTCGGAAAAATCCTCTTTATGAGTAAGCAAATTAAAGTAGCCCTCATTGGCAATCCAAACACAGGAAAAACATCTGTTTTTAATCAATTGACGGGGCTTAATCAAAAAGTAGGTAACTATCCCGGAATTACGGTAGAGAAAAAAGAAGGTGTCTGCAAACTCCCTAGAGGTATTAAAGCACATATCTTAGATCTTCCAGGTACATACAGTTTAAATGCTACTTCACTAGATGAAAACGTAGTTATTGAGTTATTGCTTAATAAAAATGACAAAGATTTTCCAGATGTTGCCATATTGGTTACTGATATAGAAAACCTGAAACGAAACCTTTTATTATTTACTCAAATAAAAGATTTAGAGATTCCAGTTATTCTGGTCATAAATATGGCAGACCGAATGAAGCGTAAAGGCATTAGTTTGGATATTTCTCTTTTGGAAGAAAAACTGCGTACCAAAATTGCACTCGTAAGTACAAGACAAGGCACGGGAATAGAACATATTAAGGAACTTATTTTAGACTATAAAAATCTCTCAACAGAACCTTGCCTAAATGCAAGTATTATTGATCCTGAATATTTTGAAGGTTTACGAAAAGCATTTTCAAAACAATCTATCTATAAATTATGGTTAGTCATTACACAAGATGTGAATTTTGTAAAATTAGACCGGAAACTAGTTAAGGATACTTCTAATTTTTCAACCAAATCAAAATCAGAACTAAAACGGTTACAACAAAAAGAAACGATCGTTAGATATCAATTTATTAATGGTGTATTAAAAGAGGGGTATAAAGTAGATCTTAATGCTGCCAGAGATTTAAGAAGTCGTCTGGATAGAATCCTCACTCATAAAGTATATGGTTACTTAATTTTCTTTTTAATACTACTTACGATTTTTCAAGCAATTTATGATTGGAGCGGGTATCCCATGGATTTTATTGACGGATTTTTTGCTAGTTTTAGTGATTGGACAAAAAATACACTTCCAACTGGTGCTTTTACCAATCTAATTGCTGAAGGTATTATTCCTGGACTCGGAGGTATTGTTATTTTTATACCTCAAATTGCATTTTTATTTCTCTTTATTTCAATTCTTGAAGAAACTGGTTATATGAGCCGAGTCGTTTTCTTAATGGATAGAATTATGAGACGGTTTGGATTAAGCGGCAAAAGTGTAGTTCCATTAATCTCTGGCACTGCATGCGCTATTCCTGCGGTGATGGCCACACGTAATATTGAAAATTGGAAAGAAAGATTAATTACTATTTTAGTAACCCCGTTCACCACATGCTCTGCAAGGCTTCCCGTATACCTTATTATTATCGCTCTTGTAATTCCTAATAAAACATTTTTAGGACTTAATCTTCAGGGAATAACACTCATGCTACTCTACCTCTTAGGATTTGGTGCTGCTGTGCTTTCTGCATGGATTCTAAACAAAATTTTACGTATTAAAACCCGAAGTTTCTTTGTAGTTGAAATGCCTAATTATAAGTTACCACTGCTAAGGAATGTAGCTTTAACGGTTATTGAAAAAACCAAAAGTTTTATTTTTGGAGCTGGTAAAATAATTCTTGCCATATCCATTGTTTTGTGGTTCTTAGCCTCAAATGGCCCTACAGATAATTTTTCAAACGCAACCCAAATAATAAGTTCACAACCCGGAAATACAAATCTCTCTACCGAAGAGCTCAACACAAAAGTAGCAGCTTATAAACTTTCAAACTCCTATATTGGTATTGTAGGTAAAGCAATTGAGCCTGCTATAGAACCATTGGGGTATGACTGGAAAATAGGCATTGCTCTTATAAGCTCTTTTGCAGCACGAGAAGTTTTTGTAGGTACCTTGGCTACTATATATAGTGTGGGGAATGATGAAGAAGAAACCATTAAAAACAGAATGGCCGCAGAAGTTAGAGAAAAAGATGGCACCGCCCTTTTCAACCTAGCCTCTGGTATTTCATTACTTTTATTTTATGCTTTTGCAATGCAGTGTATGAGTACGTTAGCTATTGTAAAAAGAGAAACCAATAGTTGGAAATGGCCTATTATTCAATTAGTAACTATGAGCTTATTTGCCTATCTAGTGGCTTTAATTGCATATCAACTACTTAAGTAATCTAACAACCATATCCATTCCATAGAATTTCTATAATAATTTGTATCTTCCCTGCGAAATTGAAGTTTAATGATCACATCTCAAGATAGGAAACCCTATTACCATATCATTCTATTGGTATTTTTTATCTTCTTTGTCATTTCGTTTATTACTAATATTTTAAACTCAATTATTAGCGATGTTAGGGAAGGTTTTGACTTGAGCCTTACCGCTACTGGATTTCTTCCTTTTTCATTTTTTATTGCTTATGGCATCATGTCTATTCCCGCAGGATTTCTCGCTGAAAAATATACAGAGAAATTAATCCTCAAAACTTCATTCATTCTGGTTGCTTTAGCTTCATTGGGTTTCACCCTATTTCCTGCTTATCTAAGTTTTTTGGCGACACTTTTTTGTTTGGGTAGCAGCATGGCTGTAGCTCAAGTAGTAATTAATCCCCTTTTAAGGATTGCAGGTGGAGAATCAAATTTTGCTTTTAATTCCGTAATGGCTCAATTAGTGTTTGGACTTGCCTCTTTTGCAAGCCCGTATGTATATCAATCAATAGTTTCAAAGAATCCGAATTGGTTGGTTACTAAACTAACATCATTGGTGCCTCCAGATTTATCTTGGATTGGCTTGTATATTTTGTTTGCCTTTTTAGCCATCGGTCTTCTTAGTATTATTTCCCTAACAAAATTTCCCTCCTTTGAAAAATCTGAAGATGAAAAAATAGGAGCCAAATCAAATTATTTTAAAATTCTCAAAAACAAGACTGCCATGTTGTATTTCGCAGGCATTTTTGCTTATGTGGGCGTAGAACAAGGTATTGGAAACTGGATTTCTGTGTTTTTAGAGAAGTATCATGCGGTGAACCCACAAAATCTAGGTGCAGATGTGGTTGCATACTTCTGGGGAATGCTTACTCTTGGATGCATCTTGGGACTCATTCTTCTGAAATTTTTTGATAGCAGAAAAGTCTTGATAGCCTTTACATTACTCACCATTATTTCTTTGGTTTTTGCCCTATTTGGAAACCGATCTGTTTCCTTAGTTACATTTCCTTTAGCCGGATTTTTTATTTCAGTAATGTGGTCCATTATTTTTTCTCTTGCACTTAATTCTGTTAAAAACCAACATGGAACTTTGTCTGGCATTCTTTGCACTGGAATTGCCGGAGGAGCCATTATTCCATTCTTGATTGGATGGTTGAGTGAGTATACTTCCATCCAATTTGGTATGTTATTTATGTTATTACCATTAGTTTATATTCTGAGTATTGGTTTTTGGGCGAAGCCCATTATTACCAATAAAACCATTTCCTTAAAAAACGTTTAATTATTATGTTTCTAGGTATTGATATAGGAGGCCACGGTATTAAAGGTGGATTATTACACGGAGATCATCTACTAAAAACGCATCGCATCTCTATCTCTGGACAAGAAGATGTTAAACTGTTTTTAGAAAAAGTAAAATCATTTGTTTCGTTATTTGAATCACATACACTCAGAGCGATAGGCATTGGAATCCCAGGAATTGTAGATCCTGAAGCCGGAATTGTTTACAACATTCAGAACATTCCATTGTTAAAAGAGGTTCATTTAAAAGAAACCCTTGAGTTAGCATTTGGAATCCCTGTTTTTGTAAATAATGATGCCAACTGTTTTGTACTTGGTGAAAATTACTTTGGGGTTGGAAAACAGTATGCTAATTTTCTAGGAGTCACCTTAGGTACAGGCCTGGGTACAGGTATTATTATTAAAAATCACTTATATTCAGGGGTATTATGTGGTGCAGGTGAGATTGGAATACTCCCTTACAAAAACGGAATCATAGAACAATATACCGGAAGCTTTTTCTTTAAAAAGCATGGTACTACCGGAGCTATTGCATATCAACAAGCTCTTGAAAACGATCAGAAAGCGCTTGCTATTTTTAGGGAATACGGTGAACATCTTGGCAATGTAATATCCATAATACTTCATGTTTATGCACCTGAGGCTATTGTATTAGGAGGAGCTATTGCTAAAGCATTTCCATTCTTTGAATCATCTATGAATCAAAAATTAGCCACTTTTCCATTTCAGAAACAGCTTTCAAATTTTAATGTTCATACTTCTGAACAGGCTAATATGGGAATTCTAGGAGCTGCCGCACTTTGTATTGAGTTTACGGAATCATAAAATACAATATGAATGTAAATTTCGTATTTTTGTAACCATATACAAAGTTATGGACACCATAATTCAAAACATATTGGTTTACCTCACTGTAATAATCGCAGTTGTTTTTCTCGTCAAAAAATTCTTTTTCCCTAATTACAGCTTTTCTGGACAGAAAAAAATCGCTAAAAAAACATGTTGTACAGATAATTGTGGTTGCCATTAGTTTTTATCTTATTCGTTAAAAAAACAATAAATCGTACTTAAAATATTCTAAACGCACCTTGTGGTTACGGTTGTGATTCTTTATTTAGCCATGAATTAACAACCCACCCATGAAAATTCTCACAAAATCTTTTCTCTTCCTTCTACTAATTTGTACTTCCTTCGCTTACGGCCAAACAATAACATCCAGAATTATAGATTCTACCACCCAAAAGCCAATTCCCTATGTAACTGTGCTATTGGCGAATAAAAAGGGCGTCATCTCAAATGAAGAAGGTAAATTCAGCCTTCAATTAAATGAATCCGTCAAAGAATCAGACACGCTCTTTATTTCTTGCATGGGTTATGAAACCATTGCTAAACCCTTGAATAAATTTACTGAGGAAGTTATTGTTCTAAACCCTAGGACAATAGAACTCAATGAGGTTTTTGTGAGTAGCAAGAATTTTACTGTAGAAGAAATTATTGAAAAAGTAAAAGAAAATCTTGATAAAAATTATGGTAAGGATTTGAGTAGAAAAAGACTGTTTTTAAGAGAATCTGACTTTCAAAATCTTTCCAAAACCAATTATACATTTAAAAAATCTACAATCCCGGCACTCAATAAACAATTTCTAGACAGTGTATTAGATATCATTCCTAAAAAATATGCTTACTACTCAGAAATACTTTGTGATTTTTATGGAAATCAAGAAAAAGATCAGCAAAAAATAAAATTGATCAAAGCCTCTGAGTTATATGATAAAAATAATGAAATCGGGATAGAGGCGATGGAAAATAAGTTTAATGAAATTCTGAAAAAAAACATCAAACCAGACTCTTATCTAAAAATAAAATCTGGATGGTTTGGTACCAAAGTAGATGCTGATGAAGTTCTAAATACAGATGAAACTACTGAAAAAGAGACCCTAGAAAAAGAACTCAAAGAACAGAAAGAAAAAGAAGAGGAACGAAAGAACTTTGCAGAATACCGCAAAAAAACTGTAAAGGGGCTTATGGATAACCTCTTTTATATGGATGATACTAATCTTAACTTTATTAATAAATCAAGAAAGTACACATTTGAATTAAAAGACTACAGTTATATTGGGAACCAGCCAGTTTATGTTCTAAATTTTAAGCCTAAAGGCAATGCTGATTATAAGGGAACGCTTTATATAGATATTGACGATTTTGCCATTATTAGGGCAGATTATGCAAATGTAAAATCACTTCGCACTTTTAATCTTCTTGGGATTTCATTTAATGAATATCTTTCCAAAGGAAAAATGATATTCTCCAAAGAAGCAAATGCCGTTTACTCCCTCTTATTTCTAGAGCATGAAACCGGCGGTAGATTTGGTATTCGTCGTCCTTTAAAAATAGTAGAAAAAAATAAAAATGTGAAAGGCCGTCGCAAACAAAATGAGTTGGTATTGAAGCTTGATATGGCGACTAATTTTGTGCGCAAATATGAATTGGTTGTTTTTGATACTGAAAAAATTACTTCTTCCTATTTCCAAAGTTTAGAAGAGAAAAAAGATCAGCTTCCTACTTATATGCCGGCATATGATCCTGAGTTTTGGAAAGGTTACAATATAATAGAACCCAATCAAGCCATTAAAGAATTTACAGCTGAAGAATAATCTCAATTGATTATCAAAACTTTTTATGAACGTTAGTTAGTGTTTTTAATTTAATAGTAGTTTTAGTATTAATTTTTAATATATTGATGTCCAACAAAATAACTGCCATAATATGAAATATTTGTATACAATTCTAACACTCTTAGGGGTTACTAGCCTAATGGCGCAAGGAACTCAACTATTAAGACAACCTACCATATCTTCAAATGAAATTGTTTTTGTTTACGCAAACGATCTTTGGAAGGTCTCTATTAATGGAGGTAATGCAATTAGACTTACTAGTAATGAGGGAAGTGAATTGGCTCCACATTTTTCGCCTGATGAAAAATGGATTGCTTTTAGTGCAGAGTACGATGGCAACCAAGATGTCTACATAATTCCTTCGGAAGGGGGAAGCCCAAAAAGATTAACTTGGCATCCATCAAGAGATTTTGTTCAAGGCTGGACACCAGACGGGAAAATATTATTTCGTTCTTCAAGAGAAGGTAGACCTACTCAAATTAATAAATTATATACTATTGATGCGAAAGGCGGCTTGCCAGAAGCTATTGAAATTCCCCGCGCAGCCTATGGAGAATTTAACACAGATGGCTCCAAAATAGCCTATACTCCTATCACTTCATGGGATGCTGAATGGCGTAATTATAGAGGCGGACAAGCCATGCCCATTTGGATTCTTGATATGAAAACAAAAGAATTAACTACTACTCCTCAAACAACCAAAGAGAGGCATCTTGACCCCGTTTGGTTTGGAGGTGAAATATTCTATTTATCAGAGCGAGATTACGCAAGCAATATTTGGTCTTACAATCTTGGTACAAAGACAGAAACACAACATACATTTCATAAAAAATTTGATGTAAAGAGTCTAGATGCAGGGCCAAATTCTATTGTATACGAACAAGGAGGCTATTTGCATCTGTTGAACCCAACCAATGGGGAAAGTAAACAACTTAAAATTGAAGTTAAAGGCGATATGAATTTTGCCAGAACCAGATGGGAAGAAGTAAAAGGTACCATGCTTCAAAATCCTAATCTTTCCCCAACTGGGCAGCGTGCTATCTTTGAACATCGGGGAGAAATTTTTACGATTCCAAAAGAAAAAGGAAGCTGGCGTAATCTCACCAATTCTTCTGGGGTTGCAGATAGATCTCCTGTATGGTCTCCAAAAGGAGATCAAATAGCTTGGTTTTCAGATAATTCAGGAGAATATAAATTAGTTTTAGCAGATCAGCAAGGTGAGATAGAGAAAACCATTTCTTTGCCAAATCCAACATTCTATTATCGCCCAGCATGGGCTTCTACAGGTGAGCATATTGCTTATACAGATACAGATTATAATATTTGGGTAGTGAACCTCAAAACAGGTAAGGCAGCTAAAGCAGCTACAGACAGGTATGCACATCCTAATCGCGCAATGAATCCTGTGTGGTCACCAGATGGTAAATGGATTGCTTATGCAAGGCAATTGGAAAGTCATTTTAAAGCAATTTTTGCATATCATGTAGACACCAAAGAAACTATTCAACTTACAGATGGTATTGCAGATGCAATTAGCCCCGTTTGGGAAGAGAACGGTAAATATATTTACTTCCTCGCAAGTACAAATTACGGATTGAGTTCTGGATGGTTAGATATGAGTTCTTACGATCCTGATACTACCCGAAGTCTATATGCATTAGTGCTCTCCAAAAAAGACAAGGCCCCTAACCTTCCAGAAAGTGATGAAGAAAAAGCATTGCCTCCAGTAGATGATCAGGCTGAGAAAGATGATAAAAAAACATCCGATAAAAAAAATACGTTTACTGTAACCATAGATAAAGACGGTCTATGGAACCGAATTGTAGCATTAAAATTGGAAGATAAAAATTACGTAGCCTTAGAAAAAGCACCTAAAAATCAAGTTTTTATTGCAGAAGCTGTTCCAAATGCTAGGGGTTTAAAAATTCATCTTTACGATATAAAAAAAATGGAGGCTACGGAATTTGCTTCCGGTGTTAATGCCATTACGGTTTCTGAAAATAGGAAGCAGGTACTTTGGAGGAATGGAAGTAATTGGTATCTAAACAGTACTGCCAGTCCGCCCAAAAAAGGAGATGGCAAGCTAAAAATGAATATAAAAGTTAAGGTAAATCCACAAGAAGAATACCATCAGATTTTTAAAGAAGGGTGGCGTTTTATGCGTGACTTTCTTTATGTAGATAATATACATGGAGCCCCTTGGAACAAAGTATATGAATGGTATGCCCCCTGGATAAATCATGTAAAACATCGTACAGATTTAAATTATGTTGTAGACATTATGAGTGGTGAAGTTGCTATTGGACATTCTTATGTTTCTGGGGGTGATTTTCCTGATATTGATCGTGTACCAATAGGACTATTGGGTTGCGATCTGAAAGAAGAAAAAGGATTCTATAAAATAACCAAAATCTATACGGGAGAAAACTGGAATCCTAATACAGAGGCTCCACTAGCACTTCCGGGCATAGGAGTTAAGGAAGGAGATTATTTAATAGCTATAAATGGAGTTGATTTAAAGAAGCCTCTAAATCCATATAGCCTTTTAGAACAAACAGCAGGAAGAACCATTAGCATAAAAGTAAATTCAAAACCTTCTAACGAAGGAGCAAAAGAAGTTTTAGTAACCCCTATTCGCAGCGAGCGTAGTTTAAGGAGCATTGATTGGGTAGAAGGCAATAGAAGAAAAGTAGACGAACTATCTGGTGGTAAGCTTGCTTATGTTTATGTACCCAATACTAGCGGTAATGGCTTTACTTCTTTTAACCGATACTACTTCTCTCAACAAGATAAAAAGGGTGTTGTTATAGACGAAAGAAATAATGGAGGTGGCTCTGCAGCAGATTATATGATTGATATTATGTCTCGCAAACCGTTTGGATATTTTAATAGCAAGGCAAATGACCGGAGACCTTGGACCACACCAATTTCTGGTATCTGGGGTCCAAAAGTAATGCTTATTAATGAGCGCTCCGGATCTGGAGGAGACTTATTGCCTTATATGTTTAAAGCTGCCAAGCTAGGTCCTCTCATTGGCACTAGAACTTGGGGCGGACTTGTAGGCACCTGGGATACTCCTCGATTTATTGATGGAGGCCGCATGGTAGCACCTAGAGGTGGTTTTTATGATATTAATGGTGAATGGGCTGTAGAAGGGGAAGGCATTACCCCAGATATAAACGTAATTCAAGAACCAAAACTAGTGTTGAAAGGTAAAGATCCTCAACTGGAAAAAGCAGTGGAAGAAGCTTTAAGACTTTTGAAAACTCAGGAATTTAAAATCAAACCAGAACCCGCGGCTCCTGTTCGCTGGAAACGCCCAGCTGGTTATAATAAGGAATAGAATTATAAAACAAGTACTCGCATGCGGGTACTTGTTTTTGTTTTATAAAGATTCTATAAATTAACCACGCACACCAGAAAAACTCTGTACAATCTGTAAACGAAGTTTACGCATATAATCTTCTTCTAACCAGTTGCGATAGTTTTTGGTGCTATTCATAATTAAATAGGTATATCGCTTAATTCTATAGGCGATATCTTCTCTTAACAAAAAGGCCAAATTTCTAGCTTCAGTCGCATTTTCTGCATTTTCAACACACATTTTTGCATGCTGTTCTATAGACCATTTTAAGGCCGTTTTAGAGGGTCTCCCTTGAGAAAGTGCCTTCTTGTAAGCAGCTTTAATATCAAAATCTATCTCTTTGGTTTTTGCGAATTTTGCTCTTAGTTCATCAGACATTTCAAAAATAAAATGTCTTTCAATCTCCTCATCCGTACAAATATTTTCCAGAAAATATTCTGGATGATGAAAAATCTCCTGCCAATCTATAGGGGCATCCCATGGACCAAATCTAGCTACATTATTTCCAAGGTCAATAATCTGAAAAGTAGACTTACTAGGCAAGACCCTGGAACCTCTTCCTATCATCTGAAAATAAAGAGTTAAGGAACGGGTGGCTCTATTTAGTATCACTGTTTCTACCGTAGGCTCATCAAAACCCGTTGTTAAAATACTTACCGATGTAAGCACGGCACCCGGAGTTAGTTTAAACCATTCTAAGATTTCTTTACGCTCTTTCTCTGTATTGGTATTATCAAGATGTCTAACAGGGTAACCTGCTCTTCTAAAAGTGTCATAAACAAAAAGAGAGGTATTAATTCCGTTATTAAATATGAGGGTTTTTGTTCCTCTGGCTTTTTCTTCATAAGCAGTGATCAATTTAGCCTGCATCCCATCTGCTGTATACAGTTCTTCCGAAGATTTCACTGTATAATCACCATTTACACCAACTTGCAAACTTTGAAGCCCCACATCAAACGTATAAATTTCAGGTTTTGCTAAAAAACCTTTTTTAACTAATGATGAAATATTTTCACCTACTAATAACTCCTCATAATGATCTTTCATTGGGAGTTTAATATTAGAACTCAAAGGTGTTGCAGTAACCCCCAGAATTAAAGCCTTATTAAAATAACTGAAAAGTTTACGAAAAGAATTATAATGTGCCTCATCAATAATCACAAGACCTATCTCCTTCATTTCAAACTTCTTGTCTTGTAATCGGTTTGCTAGTGTTTCAACCATGGCCACAAAACACATAAATTCATCTTGATCCGGAAGCTCTTTAACCTTGCTATTAATTACTTTATTTCTAACTCCAAAACCACTTAGCATTTTGGAAGTTTGCACACTTAACTCTATTCGATGCGTAAGTACTAATACCTTTTTTTTCTGATTGGTTATATATCTACGAACAATTTCAGAAAATATCACTGTTTTGCCACCTCCTGTTGGAAGTTGATATAAGATATTACCATTAGGCCCTGACGCATCAATCTTTTTGAAAATTGCATCCAAATCCTTGAGTTGATAATCATACAACTCCTTATCCTTTGTCCCTATGGTTGTTATTTGTTCTTGCATTGAATTCGATGAAACATGCAAAATTAAGCTATTTTTAAGGTTACCTACAATTTTTTAGACAGTTTTGGTATTTTATTTGATATTCCAAAAAATATTACACCTCTATTATCAACTTCACAATATTAAATTTAATAGTTCTCAAAAGTCAGGATTCTCATTTTTATATTTTTGATTACCTTTAGGGAGATTCCAATAATCTTACAATTTAACATTCAGAAAAAAATGTCATATATAAGACACTAACCTTCAATTCAAACCAAAAATAACTTTATGGATATTCTAGACAAGATTGGTCTCAAAGACGCTGATTTCCTCAAAAAATTAAACCTAGATCAAATTACTTCAGGTGAGAAATTGAGTGACCCAACCGCTCTCAAAGAAATTATTACTTACGAACTGCCTCCATTAATTATTCTGGAAAGTGATTCTACTGATTTAAAACTAAGAAGTAGTGCAAATCTATCACATACAACACAACTATTTAATGAGCCTGGAGATAAAGATAAAGATGGTATTTTAGGAAATGATAAAAAGGCAGCTCTAAAATTAAATACAAACTATCCAATATTAAAGCACGCACTTTCCTTTGGGGTAACTGCGGGCGCATCGGGTAATGTAAAAGGAGTAGATTTTGGAATTGAGACAGGGGCTGCATTAAAAACTATTGCCTATTTCAAACACGGTAAAGAAGATAAAGTTAGGGATGCACTTTTAAGCGACTTAAAGGGAATGTCTTTTGGGTATTTTTTGCCCCAGGTAAAAAAGCTAAAAGTAGGAGAGGCATTGGCAGTAGTTACCAATGCCAATATAGGTCTCTCGCTTGCTTTTGAAACTACCGATGTAATTTCAGCCGGGCTTGACGGCCTCACAGATTTTATTAAAAGCAGTGAAAGTATTGCTTTAGATATTGATTTAGGCGCCAAAATAGGAGTGAATTTCTCGTTAACGGGAAATTATGAACTCATCTTTACAAAAGTTTCCGGAACCCGTTATGGGCTTTTTGTTAAAAGTGCTGTTGCTTCAGAAACCAAAGCAAATGCTAAACTAGGAGCTTCTGCTGCCTTTAACAACCCAAAAGCAGTATCTGATTTTCTTGAAAAACAATTAGACAAACTATTAGAAGCAGTAACTACTTTAGATATAGAAGAAATAACTGATCTGGAAAAGAAACTTAAAGATGCTTCTGCGGCTAATCTTAGCTTAGTAGATTTGGAAGAAAATGAACAAAAAGTAGTTACCTTACTTATTGATAGATTAAAACTTAAAGATGAAGTAGATAAAGTAACTGGTTTACTTAATAAAATTGGTGAAATACGAGGGGATATTAAAACTAAAATAGCCGAAGCAGCTAAAACCAAAATTGAAGCTGGATTTAACTATGAATATTCCAGAATGAGTTCTACCGATATTCTTCTAAAGGCAGAAATGGATGAAAGCATTCTTACAAAAACACATAAAGACCTGGTTTTATTCAATACCACTTCTTTTGTAGACCTTGCCACTAAAGCTACCAATAAAAACAAGATCAGTGTAAAAGAGTATCTTAAAGAGAAAAGTTTGAAAATAACCCGTAACTGGGGAATTTCATTAGGTATTGGTAATTATAAGTTTGGAGGTTCAGATACCAAAGAGATTGAAAGCAAGATACAGGAAACTATTATTGATAACGTTAAGGTAGAGAAAGTTGCTTTTGATGGAATTCGCAAATATGAAGAAACAGGAGATCTAGGTGGTTTTGGAAATGATTATTGGGTAGCATTCAACGCCTCTATGGATGAATTTAAAAAAGAACCCACGGTTAGTGATTTTGATTACGGCTTCTCTTTCTTTTTAGAACATCGAGAAGGAAAACTCAGGCGTTCTGAAAAAGACAAGTTTCTTCAAATTATGGATATGGCAAAACTCTGGAATATTGTCTCTGAAAAGGAAGGAGATAATCGTACAGATGAATTATGGAGTATCTTAAACCACAAAACAAAATCAGAAGATATAAGCTTCTCTTTTAAACTTAATTTTACAGCCGAAGCTTTTGATAGCCTTAAAGCAGATTGGACTAACCTGATAGTAAATCAGCCTGATAAAAACCTTAGACTTATCTCGCAAGCATTTGGAAAAGCAATGCCCTATGACGCAGATTTTAAGTATCGAAAAGATAGTCAGCTTCGCGGACAGGCGTATGGGGAACTTTGGAATTACTATTTTAGAAATGAAGGTTTAACAGGAATCCCAAATGAAGTTGGTTTTGCACATTATAGCCAGAAAGCCGAAGATTATTTTAAAACCCGTGAATTTGATCTAAGTAGATTGGAAGGAAAATATGACAATCCCAATCAGGCAGGAGATAATAAATGGTTTGGAGGGATTATACGAATAAACAATCCAGCTAAAAATATCAAAAGCTTTTTGAATGGGCTTGAAGACCTGCTATTTGCCATTCAAACCAAAGACCCTAAATATGAGAAAGTGGTTAAAAGAGCTTTTAGAGATATGCAAAGCGGGTGGGCATTTCAATTTTGTATAAAAGCATTGGGTATTTATTTTCTTGAGATGGCCAAAATAAAGGGAATTACCAAGGCTGTTGAATCTCAACTTGAGATTAAATACACCGATAAGGATGGAAATGAAAAAGCGATTCTTCTTAAGAAGAAAGATTAGTTGCTGCCTATGAAAATAAAAAAGCAAACGGAAATTACATCCGTTTGCTTTTTGTTTATACTACTCCTTTTCGAGATTTAAGAATTCGAAAAGGTCGGCTTCTAGACAAAATCGATTGCTTAATTGAAGAAGCCTATTAAAAAGTACGTAAAATGGTAAATACGCGAAATGCTGGAGTCATTGCCAATCAAGGGTTGGTGTCGGCAGTCAAAAATTTTGCTACCAATCAACTGGTGATTGATGTGATAGACATCAGACTGGACAAGCGCTTAGGAAATTCGTTGAAAGCAAGTCTGTTCCGAATGATTCAGGAATTGATCATCAATATTATAAAACATGCGGTGGCTACGGAAGCTTTTATTCAATTGACTTATCATGAAGAGCGTTTAAACATATTGGTAGAAGACAACGGTAAAGGCTTTGATCCTAAGACCACTATAGGGCTTCATTCCATTCAAAGACCGGTGGAGAATCTTAACGGAACATTAACTATAATAGCACTCCAAAGTAAATGAATCACCCTTATAATTGACATTCCACTATGATACGAATTGTATTTGCCGAAGACCATAACGCCTTGATAGAAGGCGTCCAATTATTTTTGGAATACGAAGAAGATATTGAAATGGTTGGCTTTGCCAATAATGGCAAAGAACTCCTCCAATTGGTGGAGCAAAAAAGACCTCAAGTTGTGGTTACGGATATTAGGATGCCCATAATGGATGGCATAGAAGCCACCAAAAAGATCATTCAAGATTATCCTCAAACCAAAGTAATTGCTTTTACTATGTTTGAACAAGATGCTGCCATAACAGAAATGGTACAAGCAGGCGCCAAAGGCTATCTACTTAAGAATTCCAGTTTAAAAGACCTTTTAACAGCTATTAGAAAAGTTGCCAATGGCGAAACCTTCTATGATGCTAATATTATTCTACCTGAACAAGAACATTCACATAAAAATAGCATTCTTACCAAACGGCAAATTGAAATTTTAAAATTGATTGCACAAGGGAAAACCAATCAGGAAATTGCAGACCTTCTTTTTATAGGAAGAACTACCGTAGAAACCCATCGAAAAAACATGATTAGTGCCTTAGGACTGAAAGGTTCTGGGGAATTACTTCGCTATGCTATTGAGAAAAAATACAATTTTTAAAGATTCAAGTTATGAAAAAAAATGTCCATTTTGATCACTTTGAAAATTAAAACTATTAGATTGTTTTTTTAAATCTAAAATTTTAAGATGATCATTTTAAAGGAGGCTTAAGCTATGACTTACAAGAAGAGATTAAAAAATACATACTTAATGAAGAAATCAGTTTTCCTATTAGTACGATTCGTAAAGAATTACAAATTTTTAAAAAATTAAATGCTCCCAACGCAAATTGCCCTCCTACTAATTCAGCTATTCCATGTATTCTAAAAAGTTTTCCTTTTTTAAGGGAAAAGATAGTCTTAACAGAAAAGAAAATAAGTTGTTTAGGAATTCAGTACCCAAAACTCCGTCCATCTTTTTTTATAAATAAAAACACGTTTCTACATAATGATAATAAATATTGGAAAGCAACCTTTGAAAGTAATCAAGAGCAAATAAATAGAAATTTATCTGGTGTAGGCATGGTCATTAGAGATAACAAAAATAAAGGATCGGCATGGATTATAGATGGAACAGATTATATCTTCACTAATAAACATGTAGCGGACCAACTTTTTGATGAAAAAAATGATCTGGTTAGTTCCTACATTAGTTTTGATGATTATCCCTTGGAATCTGATTCCCAAAAATTTGAAATTTCGAGTTTACACTATATTGCTGATAGGAATTCTCCTGATATAGCAATTTTTAAAATTGATATTAAACCAAAAGATAGGAAGCAGATATTAGGATTAACAATCACTCAAAAAAATACTTCAATAAAAAAAGAAATTCAAATTGCTGCTATTGGCTATCCTTCACATGAACGAGTAGCTTGCCAAGAACATAGAAATGCAATAAAAAAAATATTTAATCATAACTATGAAATAAAGAGAATCGCTCCGGCAAAATTAAATTCCAATTCATGTAAAACAAAAGATTACTTCTATCATGATTGTTCAACTCTAGGCGGCTCTTCCGGCTCACCAATTATTAATATTGAAGACGGTACCGTAATAGGTATGTACGATGAAGGTTACTTTGGGCTTTATAATTGCGCAGTTAATAATTCTGCATTACTAGAGATTTTACAGACGCTCTAATGATAAAAGCAACCTTTGTTTTGAAGGTTGCTTTTACAGTGTGGGGGTAATTGTGTAAGTTAACTACTTTTCTGCAGTTCACCAGAAGATACCGCTTCATCTAGTTCAACGGTAATAGTTCTGTAAGCATTAAAAAAGGCGCGCCCATCTGTTCTTTGAACCGTTGCTACTTTAATGCCTTCTTTGTTTGTTGTTGAATACAATACTTTTACCTTAACACCTATAACGGATTTCATATCGGCGATTCCACCTTTTTTAATAATAAAGTTCTTTTTAGGGAAATTGATATGCAGATATGTATCGTGAGGAACTGATTTAATGACATAAGTATCTCCTAAAAGACTACTTTGTTGTGCGCTTAATGGGTGATATCCTAAAAATAATAAAATTAAGAATATCGCAATAATTGTGTTTTTAAACATGACTAAATTGATTAATTATTAATTTTATACTATTATATTTTTAAATTTAATAATTAATTCAATTTTTTGCAAATTTGTGTTTCTATTTTTTAATCCTATATTTCTCAAACCACGCCAGTGTATGGGCAACTTTAGTAATCAAATTACTGGGGCGTGCAGCAATGCCATGTGATGCTTCTGGAATCTCCACCAAAACCGTTTCTATTTTCCTAAGTTTTAATGCGTGATATAGCTGCTTTGCTTCACTTGGTGGGGTCCTTAAATCATTCATTCCTACCATCACCATTGTAGGGGTTTGCACATTTCCAACCAAAGAGATTGGTGAAAATTTCCAGTACCCTTGAACATTTTCCCAAGGTTGTCCCGGATATCTATAGTTGGCATATCCGTAATAGTTATCGGCTACCAAGGTTTTGCTAATCCAGTTCATCACTGGTTTTGCTACCACAGCAGCTTCAAAACGGGTATTCTTCCCTATAATCCAAGCGGTCATGATTCCTCCGGCACTCCCGCC
Organism: Ascidiimonas meishanensis; assembly: GCF_037782385.1. Taxonomy (NCBI): domain Bacteria; kingdom Pseudomonadati; phylum Bacteroidota; class Flavobacteriia; order Flavobacteriales; family Flavobacteriaceae; genus Ascidiimonas; species Ascidiimonas meishanensis. The sequence continues at coordinate 257,653 of NZ_JBBEXD010000005.1, read as the reverse complement.
AGTAACATACAATTGATCTTCATGGGCAACCCCTTTTTTGATTAATTCGTCTACTCCATCCATCACATCGTTATAGTCTTCACCGGGATAATTGTTATAAAGAAGGTTTCCAAATTCCTCCCCATAGCTAGTACTCCCTCTGGGGTTAGGATAAAAAACAATATATCCGGCTGCTGCATACAACTGTATTTCTGCTGAAAAACGATCTCCGTAATTTAAAATAGGCCCTCCATGATTTTCAACTAGTAATGGGTATTTTTTAGAAGGATCATAATTTGGCGGGTAGACAACCCATCCTTGAATATCTCTTTTATCTATACTACTTTTGTACCAAATCTCTTCCACTTCTCCAAGTATTCTATTTCCCAGAAGATCATTATTCAATTGAGTTATCAGTTTGGGTGTTTTATCTTTTGGCTTTAATATTGCTACCTCTGCCGGATACGCAGGTAATGAATGCGTATAGGCAATAACCCCTTCATTAGAAACACTAAAAGAGCCTCCGGCATAAGGTCTTCCTATAGAAGTTCCCCCCATATTATTAGCCAGTCTTTTTGTAGTTCCTTCTAAATTGATGTAATCAATTTTGCTATTTCCATATTCATCATAAGAAATATAAAGTCCTTTACTTTTAGAATCCCATTGAAATCTTGAAATAGTACGATCTAGGTTTTGTGATATAATGCGTTTATCAGATCCATCAGTATTCATAATATGCAGTTGCCTTAACTGATATGCCTGAACCTTATCTTCAAAACTCAAATACGCTATTTTTTTACCATCAGGTGAAACAACAGGTCTAAAATCTGGTCCTTTTCTATCCGTTAAAGGCACAATGGTTTTATTTTTTATGCCTATTTTATATACTTCACTATTTACATAATCGTATTCCCAATCTTCATTCCTATTCCCCGAAACATACATTTCCTGATTATTAGGGTGCCATGATATAGTACCAGAATGATTAAAATCTCCATAAGTAAGTTGTTGTGGTGTACCCCCTTCTGATGGAACTATAAAGACATGCGTAAATCCCGGTGAAAGATATCCTCTTCCGTCTGCCTCATGTTTTAAGCGATCTGTGATTCTAGGACTTTTTGCCCATTTTGCACCCTTTGGTTTAGTTGGCATTTTAGCAATTACCGGAGGTGCTTTAGGCACCTTCATCAAAAAGGCAATCTGCTTACCATCTGGAGACCAAGAGATAGAGGACGGACTTTCTTTAAGTTGCGTAATGCGTGCAAATTGCTTACTATCTTTCCAGTACACAAAAAGTTCACTCCCTTGGTCTGTGCTGCTTACGAATGCAATCTGGTTGCCATTTGGTGACCATCTTGGTTGTGATTCATTTGCTTCTTGTGAAGTTAGTTTTTGATGATTTGCACCCTTTGAAGATACAATCCAAAGACTTCCTTTAGATCTATCTTTCTGGATATCAAATCCCATTCTTCTATAGACAATTTGTTTGCTATTTGGTGAGATTTGAGGATCGGAAGCGTATTCCAATTCAAATACATCTAAATATTCAAAGAATGTGTTTTCCTTTTGTTGACTGTAAATAATAGAAATGCCCAAGAGGGTTATTACTAAAATAAATTTCCTGATTTGCATGTTTAGTGTTTTTAGAAACATCTAAACTTACATATTCTGAGAAACTTACACAAAGAGAAATTGAAAAAGGCTTTTATCCAAGGGCTACATCAAGACTCATCATAACTAAAAAACCTCCTATAAAACCAAGGGTTGCGATATCTGTATATTTATCACGTTGGGTCTCTGGAATTACTTCTTCTACCACAACAAAAATCATAGCACCTGCTGCAAATGCTAAGGCATAGGGTAAAATAGGTGTAAAAAAAGTAACAGCAAGTGCACCAACAACTCCTGCAATTGGTTCAACTATCGCAGAGAGTTGCCCGTACCAAAAGCTCTTTTTACGGCTTACACCTTGTCGTCTTAAAGGCATTGCAACCGCTATTCCTTCTGGGAAATTTTGAATCCCTATACCCATGGCTAAGACCACTGCACCAGCTATTGATGCTTCTGGGATTCCTGCAGCAACCCCCCCAAATAAAACTCCTACCGCTAATCCCTCAGGAATATTATGTAAGGTAATGGCAAGGACTAACAAGGTAGTTTTATGAAAATTGCTATCTACTCCTTCACTCTCTTCTGGTTTGAAGTTGATGTGTAAATGCGGTAATAATTTATCCAATCCAAAAAGAAAGAGTGCTCCCAATCCAAACCCTATAGCGGCAGGCATAACCTTTACAAAACCGTCACCCTCACTCATTTCAATAGCCGGTGCAAGCAGACTCCAAAAACTCGCTGCAACCATAACCCCTCCTGTAAACCCAAGCATCCCATCTAATACGCTTCGCTTCATCGTTTTAAAAAAAAAGACTAAAGATGCCCCAGCAGCGGTAACAACCCAAGTAAAAAGAGTTGCCAAAAAAGCCCCTAAGACAGGGTCTATAGATTCAAAAAATTGAATAATTGTATTAAACATAAGTTATATTTTTTGCAGATAAATATTCTGTGCTGTAAGCGCAGAGATAATAATTGTTCTTGTACCGTTTTTTATGACCATAGAAGCATCAAATGGCTCTATTTCCAAAACCTCTAGCGTATCTCCCAAACTTAAATTTAATTTGTCTAAGTATTGAAGAAAATCTGAAGACGAATTTTTTACACCTACACAAATACCACGATCTGATTTTTTAAAAGAAGCCAATACGTTTTTATGAAAAGTAATTATATTTCCATTTTCATCTGGAATAGGGTCACCATGCGGATCTACTTTTGGATGTTGTAAAAAAGCATCTAATTCTTTGATCAATTTTTCAGATCTAATATGCTCTAATTGTTCTGCCACCTCATGCACCTCATCCCAAGAAAAATTAAGTTTTTCTACCAAAAACACCTCCCACAAACGATGCTTTCTAACTATTCTGGCTGCATTTAATCTTCCAGAAGGAGTGAGTTTTACACCTTGGTACTTTTTGTATTCTACTAAATTCTTTTCCGCCAACTTTTTAAGCATATCTGTTACAGAAGATGCTTTAGTCTCAATTTTTGAAGCAATGGCATTGGTAGAAACCCCTTTACTGTCTTCTTTTGAAAGATGATAGATTGTTTTTAAATAATTTTCTTCTGAAAAGGTTATGTTTTTCATACATGCAAAAATACATTTTTATTTATACAAATATATTTTTAGGCACTTCTAAAAGCAAGGGCTATGATTGAATACTTTGTTTAATAAGAAGAATTCAAAAGATTCTCGCTATCTGGTGCTAATTTGAAACCTATTTACTATTTCTTTTACTATTTTTGAAGAAACCCGCTTAACATGAGTAGACCTGTTTTGTCTTTAATTACGATCTTTCTTTTTACATCACTTAATGCACAGCAACAGTTGGTGAATGTTTCAGAAATTTTAAATCCTAGAGAAGAAAAAGAATTTTTGATAGCCGCCAATACGGGTGATCAAATTGAGATAAGACTACAGCGAATAAAAGGTAGTAAAATTGCTGAATTTTCACTTTTTTCCTTTCCAAATAAACTATTATTTAAAGAAGAGAAAATTAAGAAATTATCAAGAAATCTTGTCAGTGGAAAGAAGGGGATTTATCGTTTTGTGATTAAAAATACTTCTAAGAAATCTACTTCCTACCAATTTAAAGTTCAATTAATAAGCAAGAAAGAAAATGCTTTGAAAATTGGTTACAAGGTGAAAAAAGATACTACCTATGCCTATCCTACTTCATATTCAACTATTATTGAAGTAGAGAAGACTCAACCTCTACAGCAAGAAAAATTCTATCTAAATAGCAGGTCCAACGCATTAATTAAAGGAGGTAAAAACCGAATCATTTTTCCTGTGAATCTACCGGAAAATACTATAGAGTGGTTTTATGTATTTACTGCCTCAAGAAATGAAGCAGATATTCAAAATACACTTAAAACGTTTGATCTTGCTGGGAGTCTTAGCAAATTCATTGATCAAGATAGGTCTTTGCAAAATTCTGTAGGTAATTTGAGTGCACCTCCTGGAGCAGATATCTGTGATATCTATCTAATGGATGAGAAAAATGCAAGAATATTTATAAATAAAAAAGAATTTGAATATCAATTAAGTGCTTCCCGTGAAAACTATAAATCTGGTATTGTTGAAGTAAGTAAAAATTCTAAAAGAAAATTGTTCTTAGGTATAAATAATCCAGATAATATTTATGGTATTCATGTGAGTTTTGAAATAATTGCGATTGTAAAAGAGAGAGACTATGTTACCAAGAAGATTAACATTCCTGTTATTACTTCTTATAAAGTTCCTTACATAGAATAACCACTTTTTAAACCAAAAGGCAATTTGTATCTTTGCAATACGAGACTATGAAAAAGATCGCTATTGTAGGTTCTGGAATTGCAGGACTCGCAGCTTCCATTAGATTAAGAAATTCCGGATATGAAGTTGATGTATTTGAAGCAAATGAATATCCCGGAGGTAAATTGTCGCAAGTAAAACTAGGAGCATACCGCTTTGATGCCGGGCCTTCTTTATTTACAATGCCACATTTTGTAGATGCTATTTTCTTAGATACTAATAAGAATCCCGAAGACTATTTTACTTATTTTAGAAAAGAGATTATCTGTAAATATTTCTATGAAGATGGTACAAAATTTACGGCATATTCAGATAAAAATAAGTTTGCCAAGCATGCTAGTGAGGTTTTTAAAACCAATAAGGAAGAGATCTTAAATTATTTTGCCAATAACAAAAAAAAATATGATCTAACTGCTAGTCTTTTTCTGGAAAAATCTTTACACAAAGCTGAAACTTTTCTTAACAAACAAACCGTAAAAGCATTGGCAAATCTGGGTAGTTTAGACGTGCTTTCTACACTAAATACCGTAAACGAAAATGCTTTTTCAGATGCTAGATTGGTGCAGTTTTTCAATAGGTTTGCTACTTACAATGGCTCTTCTCCCTATCTCACTCCTGGTATTATGAGCATGATTCCACATTTAGAGCAACATTTTGGCACTTTCTTTCCAGTAAAAGGAATGCATCATATTACTATGAGCCTTTATAAACTTGCCACTGAAATTGGGGTGAATTTTTTCTTTAATCACAAAGTAGAAGAAATTAAAGTAAAGAATAAAAAAACAGAAGGAGTAATTGCCAATGGTGCTTTTCACGCATCAGACATTGTGATAAGCAATATGGATGTAGTACCCACTTATAGAAAACTATTAAAAAATGAAAAAGCACCTGAAAAAGTTTTAACTCAGGAGCGTTCCAGTTCTGCACTTATTTTCTATTGGGGAATAAAAAAGCAATTCAAAGAATTAGACTTGCATAATATTTTTTTTAGCGAGAATTACAAGGAGGAGTTTGATACCATTTTTCAAAAACAAGAGATCTATGAAGATCCTACGGTATATATAAACATAACTAGCAAAGAAAAAAAAGATGATGCACCAAAAGATTGTGAAACTTGGTTTGTAATGATTAATGTTCCAGGAAATACAGGGCAGAATTGGAAAGAACTCGTTAGTAAAAGCAGACAACAGATTCTAAAAAAATTATCAAGACTCTTGCAGGTTAATATTGAAGAGCTTATTGAAGAAGAAGCAATTCTTGACCCAGTATTAATAGAACAAAAAACCCAGTCTTATCAAGGGTCTCTATATGGGGCTGCAAGTAATAATAAGTTTGCAGCTTTTCTTAGACATCCTAATTTTAGCCAACGTATTGAAAATCTTTATTTTTGCGGTGGTAGTGTGCACCCAGGTGGCGGAATACCGCTTTGCTTACTTTCTGGCAAAATAGTGACAGAGTTAATTGAGAAAAAGTATAATTAAAGAGATATTTTTATGGAGGCAGGGGGAATTGTGAACAAAATAAAAAAAGACAAAGATAGAATAGCTATTGGTATTGTTTGGTTATTGCATTTAAGTGCGATTATTGGAATCGCTTTTGGTTTTGAGGAATGGTTTATTTCTTTAACTCCAATTAATTTATTAGTTCTATTTGCCCTTATAATTTGGGTGTCCAATCATAAAAAAAATATTCTTTTACTGTTGTTGATTCCATTTATCATAGGTTATATTGCGGAGGTTTTAGGGGTTAATTTTGGTCTTATTTTTGGAGATTATGTCTACGGAGAAAATCTAGGGATTAAAGTTCTTGATGTCCCGATTATTATTGGTATTAATTGGGCAATTCTCACCTATATTACTTCAAATATAAGTAGACAAATACACCCTAACACTTTTTTATCTGCTGCTATTGCAGCATTACTTATGACATCTTTAGACGTGCTTATTGAAGTATCAGCTCCAAGATTTGATTATTGGCGATTTGATAATGGATTTGCACCTGTTCAAAATTATATAGGCTGGTATTTTATTTCACTAATTTCCTGTTTCACATTCCAGAAATTTTATAAAAAAGGACATTTCATGCTCTCTTTTCATATCTTCACAGCTATTACTATATACTTTACGGTTTTCTTATATATCTAAATGAGAGATTACGATTACATCATAGTAGGAGCTGGTGCTGCAGGATTGCAACTCGCCTATTTAATGGCAAAAGATTCTTATTTTGATTCAAAAAAAATTCTAATTCTTGACAAAACTCCAAAAACTCAAAATGACCGAACCTGGTGCTTTTGGGAAGAAGGAAAGGGTATTTTTGAAGACATTGTTTATAAATCATGGAATACCGCTCTGTTTGCCAGCGATTTTTTTACCGAAAGTATTTCCTTAGAACCGTATACTTATAAAATGATTCAAGGAATTGATTTATATAACTTTATTTTGGCTGCTCTTGAACAACATGTTGCTTTTGACATTAAATATGAGCGCGTAACGCAAATTAAAGATGAACACTCTCACGTAAATGTAGTTACAGAAAATGGAATCTACGAAGCTTCAAAAGTCTTTAGTAGTGCTTTTAATCCGGAAGCAATGCGCACCCAAAAAAAATATCCATTGCTACAACAGCATTTTATTGGCTGGTTTGTAAAGACGGAGAATCCTATTTTTAATCCGGAAGAAGTAACCTTTATGGACTTTGCTATTCCTCAAAAAGGGAATACTAGATTTATGTATGTACTGCCATTTTCAGTAAATGAAGCCTTAGTTGAATATACCTTGTTTTCTGAAACCCTTCTTTCAGATGCTGAGTATGAGCTGGCAATTAAAAACTATCTTGATGAAAAACAAGCTGGAGCATATGAGATTGTAGATGTTGAAAGAGGAAGCATTCCAATGACCACTTTTGATTTTACTTCAGATAATACTGCTAACTTTTTAAGAATTGGAATTGCTGGCGGATGGACAAAAGCTAGTACTGGATATACTTTTAAAAATTCGCAAAGAAAAGCTCAAGAACTTATTAGCATTATCAAAAGAAATGATCCTATTAAAAAGTTTAATAGTGCAAATAGATTTACTTTTTATGATGGAATATTACTTGATATTTTAAAACAAAAAAATCATTTAGGAGCTTCTATCTTTTCAAGGTTATTTAAAAGAAATAAGGCACAACAAATTTTTAAATTTTTAGAAGATAAAACGACCATTCTAGAAGAAATAAGAATTATGGCTTCGGTAGCTGACATTCATTTTACAAAAGCTTTTTTTAGATACCTTGTCTCAAAAATTAAATCTAAATAAACTTGCTAAAATTTTCTATCCATTAGAGCATTACCAAAATCACTTAAAATTACCTTTCCTTCATCACTTATTTGTAATTTGTTTAGCACATCAAATGCTTTCACCGTATAATTAATAATTTCTTTTCGTGTAATTTCTGCAGCTCCGCTTTCTTCAAAGATACTTAACACGGTATTAATTTTTTCCTCAGGGTCTGTAGGCTGAATGGTAAAAAGATGTTGTAACTGTTTTGATTCTTCTTTTGAAGATTGTTCTTTTGCTTTTAGATATAGAAAAGTTTTTTTGTTCTCAATAATATCTCCTCCTACTTGCTTACCAAATCTTTCCGGGTCGCCAAAAGCATCAAGATAATCATCTTGAAGCTGAAATGCTATCCCCAAATTAAGTCCGAATTCATAAATAAATTGCGCATCTTCTTTTGGAGCATTGGCAATGATGGCTCCCATTTTCATAGCTGCTGCTACTAACACCGCCGTCTTACAAGTAATCATTTTGAGATATTCTGCAATTTCAACATCATCTCTACTCTCAAAATCTACATCGTATTGTTGTCCTTCACATACTTCAATAGCTGTTTTACTAAATAACTTTGCCAATTCTTTAAAAATCGCAGGCTCATAAGCTTCAAAAAACCGGTATGCAATAATCAGCATAACATCTCCAGAAAGAATTCCCGTGTTTAAATCCCATTTTTCATGTACTGTTTTATTACCTCTTCTTAGGGGCGCATCATCCATAATATCATCATGGACTAAGGAAAAATTATGAAAAACTTCTACCGCCAATGCCGCATCCATCGCATCCTTATGATTACCTCCAAAAATATCTGTAGACATTAATGTAAGTATAGGTCTAAGCCTTTTACCGCCCAATTGAAGAATGTAGGAGACAGGGTCATATAAATTAGCGGGTTCTTTTGTTTCCACTCTCTCAGAGAGCGCTTTAACAAAACTAGTATGGTATTCAGGAATTGTTAACATCCTTTTTTTTGTAAAAATACAGTAAATCGAATCATAGCAAAACTGAAAGGTTTGTTAAAAAATTGTAAAACTTTGGAAACTTTTAATGTTTTTAAAGTTTCCTGCACTACATTTGTACCTGTTAATGAAAGAAAATATACTCCATAACGCAAAAGATTTGTTTCTCACTTTTGGCTTCAAAAGTGTAACAATGGATGATATCGCCAATAAAATGGGAATCTCAAAGAAAACAATTTATGCGCATTATGAAAACAAAACCAAACTTGTGGAGGCCTGTACATTTGATTTATTTGACCGCATTTGTATAGGTATTGACGAAATCTGCGAAAGAGCACCTAATCCTATTGAAGAACTTTACCATATTAAAAAATTTGTGATGGAGCATTTGAAAGATGAACGCAGTTCTCCTCAATATCAGCTTAGCAAATATTATCCAAAAATTTATGCCCGTCTCATGTTGAAACAGTTTGAAGTGATGCATGAAAGCGTAAAGGACAATCTTAAAAAAGGAATTGCACAAAATCTTTTTAGAGACACAATGGATGTAGATTTTGTTTCACGAATGTACTTTACTGGTATGACAGGGATTAAATCTCGTGAATTATTTCCTCAGGACCAATTTGATATGAATCATTTGATGGAAAATTATCTCGAATATCATTTAAGAGCAATAGTTACTAGTAAAGGACTTAAAATTCTTAATCAATTTATAAACACGCATCAATCGTAACAACGATGAAAAAAATCATCTTCATACTTCCTGTTTTATTTTTATGCCATCTTGCTATAGCGCAAGAAAAATCATATAGCTTTACCATGGATGAAGCGGTTGCTTTTGGCCTTGAAAATAATAGAATCGCCAAAAATGCCTCTCGAGATATTGAAGCAGCTAAAAAACAGCAATGGGAAGCTATTTCTATTGGGTTACCCCAAATAAGTGCTACTGTAGATTACCAAAATTTCTTAAAACAACAAGTCTCTCTTATCCCTGCAGAATTTTTTGGAGGAGAACCCGGGGAATTTTCAGAAGTTATTTTTGGAACAAAACAAAATGTAAATGCATTTGCTACTTTATCACAAGTTATATTTGATGGTTCTTATTTGGTAGGTCTTCAATCCTCTAAAGTATTTCTGGAAATATCAAAAAATGCAAAGGAAAAAACAGATTTACAAGTAAGACAACAGGTGATTCAAGCTTATGGTAATGTATTACTTACACAAGAAAGTCTATTCATTGCCGAAAGAAATGTAGCAGCACTGCAAAAGAATGTAAATGAAACTCAAAAGATTTTTGAAAACGGACTCACGGAAGAAGAAGATTTAGAACAATTACAAATTACCCTTGCTAATCTGGAAAGTGATCTAAGTAATTTAAAAAGATTACTATCACTGTCTTATCAAATGCTTAATATTACTTTAGGTCTAGACCTTGATGCCAAGGTTACAACTACCGATACTTTAGAATCACTTACCATGAAAAATGCAGAGAATCCATTTGACTCTGCTCCCTTTCTTATAGAGAATAACATTGATTATAAAATTGCTTTTAACAATCAGCGATCACAGGAACTGCTTGTAAAACTTGAAAAAAGTAAAGCACTCCCTTCATTAGATGCTTTTATTAATGGAGGATATCAAGGTTTTGGTGATGAGTTTACTTTTCTTAACGGAGATCAACGCTGGTTTGGAAACTCTCTTTTAGGGGTAAGTTTGCAAGTTCCTATTTTTAGTTCTTTACAGCGATCTGCACGAACTCAGAGAGCTAAAATTAATTTTGAAAAAGCAAAAGCAGAGCTTACTGAAACGAAATTAAATATAAAATTTGAACACAAAAGAGCGTTAAGTAACTACCAATTTTCAATTGAACAATACGTAACATCTAAAAAGAATTTGAATCTTGCCGAAAGAATTGAACGAAAAAATCAGATAAAATATACAGAGGGAATTGCTTCTAGTTTTGAACTAAGGCAGGCGCAACTTCAGCTGTATAGCAGCCAACGTGAATTTTTACAAGCCATGATAGATGTAATTACAGCTCAAACTATTCTGGAAACCATACAATACTCAGGCGACATTTTTAGATAAACATTTCTATAAAGTATAACTAACAAAACCAAACAAGTAATGAAACATATATTTTCCAGCCTATTACTTACTCTTTTACTTATCTCCTGCGGCAGTAGTACAGAGAAGTCTGTTGAAGACATTATAAGTGAAGGCAATCTTGCTACACTTAAAGAGAAGAAAGCAGCCTTGAACGAAAAAAATAAATCCCTTGAAGCAGAAATTAAGCTTCTTGATGTGGCAATCAGTAAACTAGATACTGAAAAGAAACTGGAACTGATTACAACATTTATTGTAAAGGATAGCTTGTTTAATCATTATATTGAGCTTCAAGGCAGTGTAGATACCAAACAAAATATCTCTGTTTTCGCAGAATTTAATGGTTTGTTATACAGTGTCCCTGTAAAAGAAGGACAAAGAGTATACAAAGGCCAGGTTTTAGGGAGAATTGATGATGGTGGCCTTAGCCAACAATTGGCACAAATGCAAGTGCAGTCTGATTTAGCTAAAACTACTTTTGAAAGACAAAAAAGGCTTTGGGAGCAAAAAATTGGTTCTGAAATTCAATACTTACAATACAAAAGTAACTATGAGGCTCAAGAGAAAGCAATTGCACAAATGAAAAATCAATTGTCAAAAACTGTGGTTACTGCTCCATTTAATGGAGTGGTAGATGAAATTTTTACAGATCAAGGAACAATTGTAAGCGCAGGCACAGCTGTTGCACGTATTGTAAATCTCAATGATATGTTTATTGAAGCAGAAGTGCCAGAAACCTATTTAACCACGGTTAAAAAGGCAACCAATGTAAAGGTAGATTTTCCGGTACTCAATGAGTCTTTGGAAACCAAAATAAAACAAGTGAGCAGTTTTATCAATCCGAGTAACCGATCTTTTAAAATAGAGGTTTCTGTTCCTAATAAATCAGGCAATATTAAGCCTAATCTTACCGCCAAACTTTTAATTAACGATTACACTAATGAGAATGCTATTTTAATACCGCAGAATATTATTTCTGAAAATGCCGAAGGGGAACAATATGTATACACTATCCTTCAAAAAGAAGGTGAAAATATTCCAGTTACTAAAAAGAATCTGATAGTTACTGGCAAAACTCAGGGAGACTATGTGGAAGTTTTAGAAGGTTTAAAAACAGGAGATGAAATTATTCTGGAAGGTGCTAGAAGCGTAAAAGAAGGACAAGAAGTAGCTATCAAACAAAATTAATTTTAGATGAGCAATAAGAAAAAACAGACGGGTAAAGAATTCAAGCTTTCCTCCTGGGCTATCGATAATAAAACAACCATCTGGGTCACTATCTTTATCTTTTTAATTTTGGGACTCTCCGCATACAATAGTATGCCAAGGGAGGATTTTCCGGAAATTAAAGAAACTAAAATCTATATCAGCACTTTATATCCTGGCAACACCGCAGAAGATATTGAACGTTTAATTACCGATCCGTTAGAGGATAAGTTAAAAAATGTCTCAAACGTAGTAGAAATTCTTTCTACCTCCCAGGAAGATTATTCAATTATAACGGTTGAATTTGATGAAGATATTACGGTTGAAGCAGCAAAACAGAAAGTGAAAGATGAAACTGATAGCGAAAAAGCAGGAGAAGATTGGCCTACCTTTAACAATGCAAAGGTAGAACCAAATGTTTTCGATTTAAACCTATCAGAAGAGATTCCTATTCTAAATATTAATATCTCAGGAGATTATCCAATTGAAAAACTAAAAGAATTTGCCGAATATCTTGAAGATGAAATTGAAGATCTTGAAGAAATTAAGCAAGCAGATATTCGAGGTGCACAAGAAAAGGAAGTAGAGATTGCCGTAGATGTTTATAAAATGATGGCTGCAAAAATAAGCTTTGAAAATGTTATAAACGCAGTTAGAAACGGTAATATGACAATTTCTGCGGGCAACTTGATAACCAGTGGACAACGAAGAACCATTAGAATTATGGGGGAAATTGTTCAACCAGATCAATTGGAAAATTTTGTCGTAAAGTCAGAAAAAGGAGCGGTTTACCTAAAAGATATTGCTAAAGTTAGTTTCTCAGAAGAAGACAAAACCACTTTTGCCAGAGAATTTGGCCATAGCGTAGTGATGCTTGATATAAAAAAACGTGCTGGGAAAAATATGATTCGTGCTGTAGAGCAAATTGATCAAATTCTCAAAAAAGCAGAGGCAGAAGTATTTCCACCAGACTTAACAGTTACAAAAGCAAATGACCAATCTGCAAAAACACTCAATAATGTAAATGACCTTGTCAATAATATCATCTTTGGTATTCTCCTTGTTGTGGGTGTTTTAATGTTTTTCTTAGGGTTTAGAAATGCACTCTTTGTTGGATTTGCAATACCTATGTCTATGTTTATGTCTTTTATGATATTACAAGCTTTGGGGTATACAATGAACACGATGATCCTTTTTGCGCTAATTATGGGGTTAGGGATGCTGGTAGATAATGGGATAGTTGTAGTAGAAAATGTATATAGGCTTATGGAAGAAGAAGGTATGTCTCGTATTGAGGCTGCCAAAAAAGGTGTAGGTGAAATAGCATTTCCTATCATCATCTCTACTGCCACTACTGTAGCTGCTTTTATTCCATTAGGATTATGGCCAGGGGTTATGGGGCAGTTTATGATCTATTTTCCAATTACTCTGTCCGTAGTGCTAGGGTCTTCTCTTTTTGTAGCTATTTTTATGAATTCCATGTTGGTTTCACAATTTATGCAAACAGAAGAAAAGATCCTAAGTGTTAAGCAACTTATTAGGTTAAGTATATTACTAGGAGGGTTTGGAATGCTCATTCTTCTTTTTGGTGGTGAAGTGCGCGGACTAGGGTCTCTTATGATTGTAACTGCCATTATGTTTTGGGTGTATAAATATTTCCTTAAAAAAGGAGCAAACTATTTCCAACGAAACACATTGGTTTGGTTGGAGCGTAAATATGAAAAGTTTCTAAACTACGCACTTTACACAAAGAGATCTATTTTCCTTGTAGGTGGAACTTTTGCTTTATTGATTTTGGTATTCATATTATTTGGAATGTCTGTTGGGAGTCAACGTACAAAAATTGAATTCTTCCCAGATAATACGCCCAATCAGATTATTGTTTACATAGAGTATCCAGAAGGTACCGATATCAATAAAACCAACTCAATTACCAAAGAAATAGAAAAAAGAGTATACGAGATTATTAATTCTGATAATTATACTGAGGGTACTAGAAATGTATTGGTAGAATCTGCAGTTTCTCAGGTTGGTGAAGGTGCTGGAAATCCACAAACTGATGGAGGATCAGCAGCCGAAATGCCTCATAGAGGGAAAATTACTGCTACCATGCGAGAATATAAATATCGCAATGGTAAAGACAGTGAACTATTGCGACAAAAAATACAGGATGGTCTTAAAGGTATTTACCCCGGAGTAGCCATTTCCGTTGAAAAAGATGCAGTAGGTCCTCCGGCGGGTTACCCAATTAATATAGAGTTGGAGGGTGATTCATACAATGAATTAATTGCTGCTGCACAAGGCATGCGTGAATTCATTAATTCTAAAAATTTGGATGGAATTGAGGAACTAAAAATTGATGTAAACAAAGGTAAACCAGTAATGCAGGTTTCAGTAGATCGTGAAAAAGCTGGAGAATTAGGGGTTGCTGCAGGACAAGTAGGTAACCAACTTAGGCGATCTATCTTTGGTGAAAAAGCTGGTATTTATAAAAAAGATGGAGAAGATTACGATATTTACATACGCTTCAATGAAGAGAACCGTTATAACACGAGTGCACTTTTTAATCAAAACATTATTTTTAGAGAACAGTCTACCGGACAGATAAAAGAGATTCCAATATCTTCCCTAATCAGACAAAAAAACACTTCTGCCTTTAGTGCTATTAAACACAAACAAGCAAAGCGTGTAGTTACAGTATACTCTGGATTAAAGCCAGGGTTTACAGACGCACAAGCTATTGTAAATCAGATTCAAGCAGAAATGGAAAGTTATGATGGTTTACCAAAAGGAGTAAAAATTGATTATACAGGCCAAATTGAAGAACAGAACAAGCAAATGTCTTTCTTGATGGGAGCGTTTTTCTCTGGGTTGGGTCTTATAATGTTGATATTGATTTTTCAATTTAGCTCTATTTCTAAGCCCACCATTATCATGATTGCTATCTTCTTAAGCTTTGTAGGTGTATTTGGAGGAATTTTAATTACCGGATCTTCTTTTGTGATCATGATGACCATGATGGGAATTATATCCCTCGCTGGAATTGTGGTAAATAATGGTGTGGTATTGCTAGATTATACACAGCTATTAATAGATCGGAAACAGGAAGCAATGGAACTAGAGGATGATGAAATGCTCGCTAAAGAAGAGGTGCGTGAGCTGGTAATTAAAGGTGGTAAAGCACGTTTACGTCCAGTATTATTAACAGCAATTACAACGGTGTTAGGGTTAATACCATTAGCAACAGGTTTTAATATTGATTTCTTCTCCTTGTTTAGTGAGTTTGATCCCAAAATATACGTTGGCGGTGATAATGTGATTTTCTGGGGACCATTAGCATGGACGGTGATTTATGGATTGATTATAGCCACCTTCCTTACATTAATTGTAGTGCCCGTATTATTCTTTATGGTATATAAATTAAAACTGTATATACGTGGTTTAAAGAAAAAAGCAACTACTTCAAACACCGGAGATTTGCAAGAAGCAGCTTAACATTAAAACCGGAGTGAAAAACTTCGGTTTTTTATTTTTAAATATTATTTGAAACGGAATTTGTTTGATCATTTATCAACTTATTTTCATTAAGCAATCTATTCTTAATAACTTGTTTCTACTAACTAAACTTTGAATAATTAAGAGCATTCTTGTATGCTTGCTGCTTTAGTTGAATTCAATTAGTTTTGTGGTAAGCCAAATTAACTATGCAAACTTTTAAAAAAATAGTACTCCTCTTTTTAGTGCTCTTTCCTTTTCTGAGTTTTACTCAAAAAAATATAAATCAACAATTAGCAAAAGAGGTCTACACTTCAACAATAACCTCAGCTGATGCAGGAACAGAAAAGAAAAGAAATGCTCTTGTTAAAATGTTGAATGGTATGCTATCAATAGCTGATGAAGGAGATTTTAAAGACAGAATATTAGATCATAAAATATATCTGGACAACCTTGAGTATATTAAAATTCCAACAGCAGATCTCACTAAAATAACTGATAGTTTAGTAGGTGCTTATAATTTGTCATTTGAAAAATCTGGCACCGAATACTACATAGAACCGGATGAATCCTTTAGAAGCGTTATTAAAGAAAATAACACTGGAGTTTATCTCTATTTGTTCATTAATAGCGAGCAGAAAATGTATTTAGAGTTTGTTAATTATACAGATGGAGTTCAAAAACTCAATATATATAAATCGTTGATAGAGGTAGATAATCAAAAATTTCCTTATTATCTAAATTGGGTAAAATCTAATAGCAAAACCGCTGAATATTGCTCCATTGAAACTAATACTACTAATTTTTTGGAACTCTTTAAAGCAATTGCTAAACATGAAAATGAATTTAAAATCACTTTTATTGGAGAAAACGGAGGAAGAACTCAAATTTTACCAAAAGAAATGGCTTTTGAAATTAAAAACATATTGAATGTTTACCATAAACTAATAAATTAAGTTAATAGTTTTTAAGGTTTCACTAGAAATTAAAAAATGAGAATTTACTAGAATCAAAACTTCATTCTCTGCTACCTCCCAAATAAATTGTATGTTTGAAAAGTAATAACTTTTGTATATGTTTGATTTATTTTTGTATTACGTAAAACTAGGGCTCTTTCATGTACTGGACGTAAACGCATATGATCATGTAATCTATTTTATTGTACTCACCATTCCCTATACATTTAAAGATTGGAAAAAAGTCTTAGGTCTGGTTACCGTTTTTACGGCTGGCCATACGCTCTCTCTATTAGCTTCTATTTATGGATGGATTAGTATTAAAAGTGTACTAGTAGAATTTTTGATTCCACTTACAATTGTATGTACGGCTGCATTCAATATTATTACAGCAGGAAAGTCTGTAGGCAATGAACGTTTTATTATCATGTATTTTATTACTACATTTTTTGGGCTTATACATGGTTTAGGGTTTTCAAATTATTTTAAGGAAATTGTTGCTGTAGACAATGCAAAATTAGCACCCACCCTAGAATTTGCATTGGGTATAGAACTTGCACAAATCTTAGTAGTTGCTGCTGTTCTCGCCTTAAGTTTTTCAGGAGCTACTTTGTTAAAACTGAACAAAAAAGAATGGACACTGGTAGTATCTTCAGTGGTATTAGGGCTTGCCATTCCTTTATTGATAGATACTTTTCCATAAAAAAATTAATTAGTGTTCACATTATAGTGCTTAGTGAGTTGACAACACATCTATAAATGCTTTCGTAATCTTACGTACTACTAATTCTGGGTGTTTGAGAATAAAGAAATGGTTTCCTGGTACTTCACTAAAATGACAGGGATGACTAGTTTCACGTTCCCACATTTTCACTTGCTCACGAGTAGTTTTATCAAGCCCGTCCCCAAACTCATCTGTACCCATTGCAATAAAAATTGGCACAGGTAGCGGTGTTTTCAACGGTTCATATTTATACTCTTCAATCATTTTAAAATCCGCACTTAATATTGGGTAATACAACTCTAAAAGCTCAGCATGGTCCAGTATTTCTTCTGGCAATCCTCCTATTTCCTTTACCTTTTCCCAGAATTGTTTTGGAGGCAAACCTGCTCTTTTTTCAGAATCCCTTGCTCCCGGGGCTGCTCTTCCCGTAAAGTATAAACAAGCAGGTAATGGTAGCTGTAGCTCAATCAATTTCTTGGTAAGTTCATATCCTAGTAAAGTACCCATACTATGTCCGTATATCATGTAGGGTTCTGAAGCAATAAGAGGCTTTAGCTGCTCCAACAAATCCTGAGTTGCCTCTTCTATAGTTTCTAAAACATTACTCCCAAATCTTCTACCCCTTCCCGGGAGTTCCAAAGTGATCCATTCAATACCAGAAGGAATGTACTTTTTAAAAGCTCTAAATCCATTTTTATCTCCTCCCGCAAAAGGAATTCCAATAATCTTCATAATTCATTCTTTTAGAAATGCAAAAAACGTAATTTACAATAACTTATCATAAAATTATGGCTGCTTTTATAGAAGATATTCCTCTAAAAAGAATTGTTATTTTGTAATTCTTATCGGCACAAACTATCTAAACTCTTTACGGATTTGCTTTTTATTAATCTAACTAAGATCCACATTTGTAAAAAGCTGAATACAATTTGTACCCATTTCTACTTTCATAAAGACAATTGCCGTTTCAAAATCAAGTGAAGCTTAAGAACATATTTGCTTAATCTCTAGTTTGAAATTAATCTTAGTTATTTTCACCTAATTATAATTTAGTAGAGATCAAAATTTTGACGATCTTCTATGCATATAGATTTTTTAAGCTATCTATTATGACAATAATTTAAGATGATTGTTTTGTTCATGATATTGATTTTTAAATGATTTTTAACTTTAAGCGGTTGTTATTGGACGGTAAAGCAAGTATATTCGTTACTATTAAGGAGAAACACGTTTATTTTAAATATTCAAATCTCTTTAACAACAAATGCATTAAATTAAAAATTTATCTGTAACATCAGATAATTGAATAGATGTCGGGCAAAAAACAACTTAAATACGACAGGGCTTACTTAAGAATGGCTCGAGAATGGGGTAAATTATCTCATTGCCAACGCAAACAGGTAGGAGCAATTATTGTAAAAGATAGAATGATTATTTCTGATGGCTATAATGGCACTCCAACAGGTTTTGAAAATCCTTGTGAAGATGAAGAAGGTTACACAAAGTGGTATGTTTTACATGCAGAAGCAAATGCTATTTTAAAAGTAGCTGCTTCCACTCAATCCTGTAAAGGAGCCACGCTGTACATAACCTTATCTCCTTGTAAGGAATGTAGTAAACTAGTACATCAGGCAGGAATTACAAGGGTTGTATATGAAAATGCCTATAAAGACAATTCAGGATTACAATTTCTAAGTAAAGCAGGCGTTCAATTAGAACATGTTTCGGACTTAGATTATTAGATTAAATAAATGCCAAACAAAAAAGATTATTATTGGCTTCCATTGGTTATTGCAGGGTGCATTGCACTGGGCATATTTATTGGTGGTAAATTGAGGTTTCATGATACTCCAGAAAAACTTTTTACGACCAACTCAAAGAAAGATAAACTCAATAGGCTCATTGATTATATAGATTATGAATATGTTGATGATGTAAACACAGATAGTATAGTAGACATTACTGTAAACAACATTCTAAATAAGCTTGACCCACACTCCGTATATATCCCTAAAAAGGATATGCAAAAAGAAACGGAAAACATGAAAGGTGATTTTGTAGGCATTGGAGTAAGTTTTTATATGTATAAAGATACGCTCACCGTTATTCGCTCTATAGAAGGCGGACCAAGTATCAATGCGGGTATTAAAGCAGGAGATCGTATACTTACAGCAAATAATGATACTATTTATGGTAAAAACATGAGGAGTGAAGATATTGTAAGTTTGCTTAAAGGAAAGCCAGATACAAATGTGAGTCTAGAGGTTTTTCGCCCTAGAACTCAAGAAAAATTAGTTATCGAGGTTACCAGAGCACTGGTCCCTATAAAAAGTGTAGATGCATTTTATATGCTCACGGATATTTTGGGATATATTAAAATCAACAGATTTGCAGAATCTACTTATAGAGAATTCAAAAAGGCGCTTACTGAACTTAAAGCAAAAGGAGCTTCTCAACTAATCTTAGACCTAAGAGATAATCCTGGAGGTTACCTTGGCATTGCAGAGCAAATTGCAGATGAGTTCTTAGAAGATGATAAATTAATACTCTTCACTAAAAATAAAAAAGGGGCTATAGAAAAAAGTTTTGCCACTAGGAAGGGAGATTTTGAAAATGGAGAAGTATTTGTACTTATTGATGAAAAATCTGCATCTGCTAGTGAAATAGTAGCTGGAGCCCTACAGGACAATGACAAAGGAACCATTGTAGGCAGACGCTCTTTTGGTAAGGGCTTGGTACAAAGAGAAATGCCACTTCCAGACGGATCCGCAGTTAGATTAACCATTTCCAGGTATTATACCCCAACGGGCAGATCAATACAACGCTCTTATGAAAATGGTACAGATGATTATTATAATGATTATTATGATAGATACCAAAACGGAGAAATGAAATCTGTAGATAGCATTAAAGTTGCGGACTCTCTTAAATTTACTACGCCTAAAGGAAGAGTGGTTTATGGTGGTGGTGGAATAATTCCAGATGTTTTCGTACCGTTGACATCTAATAGAGAAGAAGAATCATTAACCTATGTACTTCAATCAGGCTTTCTCTCCTACTTTATATTTGAAGAACTTGAAAAGGATAGAAATCTATTTGATGTATATGATGAAAATGATTTTATTGATTCCTATTATGTGGAAGACACCATGGTATCTAAGTTTATTGATTATGCGCAGTCTAATAAATTAGCACTCAACTTTGGAAGTTATTACGGTGTAATTAAAAAGTATATTAAAGCTACTATTGCACAACAGCTTTTTGGTTCTAATGCATACGAAAGGATAAAAAACGAAGATAATAATATGATTTTAAAGACCATTGAATTAAGTAAATCTACGAATCAATAGGTTGCTAACCTTTTTACTGTATTTAAGTTTCTTGTGGTAGCAGAAACTTGCAGCAAGCGTTCTATCCATTTATTACTAAAATTAAGCTTTCTTCCATCTTTTAAACACCACACATATACTACAGTGCCATTTACCAAATAATTTTCATTGTCATTAGAGAAAGAGTGCAGCTTGATTATATTTTCTTCAAGAGGTTTTTCTGCTAAAAAACTTACAAATATTTTTTTATGCTCAGTTAACTTAGTATAGGACGCCGGTATAGTATCTAAAATACGCAAGAAAATTTCAAAATCAATAAGAACAAAAGCCAATTCGTAATCAAAATTTTCCTTAAGAATAGTGGCTACTTTTTGTTTTAAAAGTAAATGGAATTTATTGTTCACCTCAAAAACAACATTTCCACTTTGGATATATGTTTTTACATTTAAAAACCCATGCTCCTCAAAAGCATGTCTTAAATTCGCCATCTTAATGAGGTTTCTACCACCAACATTAACCGCTCTAAGCAATAAAACATACTTTTTACTCATTCTAAGACGCTCATTGAACATTCAGAACCCTTATATTTTGTCATGAATCTTTACGTGTTTTCCATTATTCCATAATGTTAGAATATCCGTAGCTACTTGTGCACCACTTCCTGCTGCAATAGCAAACTGACTTCTTCCCCCAGCAAGAGTTCCAGCTACGTAGAGTCTTGGCTTAATAATGTAATTTTCATTTTTTAACCAGATTCTGTTTTTTTCAGGTTGTGCCATTGGATGAGGAGCCCTATATTCTTCAAGTCCTTTAATTGAGAAAAGATCTGTATACCCAACTGCGACTACAACAATTTTGGATTTATAGGCACTTTTATTGGTTATAACGTTAAAAAAAGCTTCTTCTTCGCTAATTGATTGCACCTTTTCTTTTTCTATTTTAATTACCTCCGGGTAAAGATCTGTGAGTTGTTGTTTTCCATACTCTAAAATTTGTTTTCCTGTAGTCCCTATTGGAATTCCTAAAACGTTATTAAAAAGAGCCGTTTGCAAATGTGAGGTTTTTTGATGCAGCACAATCGCCATAGCCTTTGAAGCTGCGAACTCTTTTTTGGCTGCAGATCCTAAAACCAATGCGCATTGCATACCAGCAGCACCTCCACCAATAATTAATACATCAAACATTAATTACCGTTTCTTAGTTTTTCTTGTATCCTTTTAGATAGGGTCATTATAATCAATAATACTATAGCACATAAGGAGGCTACAATTAGGATTAATGCAATCTGACTCTTTCCTTCTAAAGGAGCGCTAAAATCTACAATTGTTGCATTATATCCTATAAGGGCAACAGCAATAATTATTAAAATCAATGTAAAAATTTTCATAGCTTTTGAATTAATTTAATGACCACTCTTACTTTTCAAAACATGGTAAAGTTTAGAACATCTTTTTCACTTTGCAAAGATACGATATAACTCTAAAATTAAAGTTGTTAAGCCTTTTGGATTTCTATTTTTGAATGTACCTTTATCCAATGTTTCAATTAGGTAAAACTATCGTTTCAGAAGAGATCATCGAGAATGATTTTGTTTGTAATATTTCGGCTTGTAAAGGAGCCTGTTGCGTAGACGGAGAAGCAGGAGCACCCCTTGAAGAAAGTGAACTCCCCATTCTTAATACTATTTATGCTGCCGTGAAACCTTTTTTAAGACCTGAAAGTATTGCAGTTTTAGAAACAGAAGGCACTTATATAAAAGGTGAGGATGGAGAATGGGAAACTCCCTTAGTTAACGGCAATGAATGTGCCTATGTAATTTTTGATGAGAAACAAACCGCACTTTGCGGAATTGAAGAGGCATATAACTCTGGCTTAATTTCTTGGAAAAAACCTATTTCATGCCATCTATACCCAGTACGTGTTAAACAATATAAAGAATTTGCTGCTGTAAATTATCATAGATGGTACATCTGTGATGATGCCTGCAGTTTAGGTAAAGAGCTTCAAGTACCGGTTTACAAATTTGTAAAGCAAGCATTGATACGAAAATTTGGTGAGCAATGGTATGCAGAACTTGAAGAGGTGGCCAAAGATTTGAACCGATGAATAAATTTTGTTCAAAAAAGTTCAACCGTAATATTCTTAATTACGTTTTTACTATTTTGTCATCTTTCTATGGGTTAAAATAAATTTTCAGTTCAAAAAATTCATATTTCTTCCATTTTTCACATTTTCAAAACCTGATATTAAGAATTTGAAAGATTTCTACAAGATATACAATCTATTTTTGTAAGAATTTATGTTCTTATTTTAGAGTGGTTTATTTATTGTACTCATTTCGTTATGTATGAAGGGCTTTTTTGAAAATAATATTCTACTTAACAATAAGTTAACAATCTCAATATTTATCACTACGCACTTTACATTTCAACAACTCATGTTAAAAACTTTGTATTATTATCAAGCAAACAAGCTTTCAAATCCGAGTACATTTTTGAATCTTTGTTAACCCGAATCATCCCAAAAAAAATTGTTGATTCCTTAAAAAATTTAAACACATGTCTGAAGCTTTTGAGCCCATTTTACAAGAAAATGAAAACCGTTTTGTAATCTTTCCAATCCAACACCATGATATTTGGGAATGGTATAAAAAACAGGAAGCTTGTTTCTGGACCGCTGAAGAAATTGATCTTCATCAGGATTTAAATGATTGGAACAACAAAATGAGTGTTGATGAGCGTTATTTTGTGAAGCATATTCTTGCTTTTTTTGCTGCATCTGATGGAATTGTAAATGAAAATCTAGCCGAGAATTTTGTCAATGAAGTACAATATTCTGAGGCAAAGTTTTTCTACGGTTTTCAAATTATGATGGAGAATATTCATTCAGAAACCTACTCATTACTCATTGATACCTATGTAAAAGATGAGGTTGAAAAAAATACTTTGTTCAAAGCAATTGAAAACTTTCCTGCAATAAAAAAGAAAGCAGATTGGGCACTTAAATGGATTGATTCACCAAACTTCGCAGAGCGTCTTATCGCATTTGCAGCTGTAGAAGGAATATTTTTCTCTGGTGCTTTCTGTTCCATTTTTTGGTTGAAGAAAAGAGGTCTTATGCCCGGACTTACTTTTTCTAATGAATTGATTTCACGGGATGAAGGAATGCACTGTGATTTTGCAGTACACTTGCACAACAATCATCTTGTTAATAAAGTTTCTAAAGAACGTATTACTGAAATTATAGTAGATGCCCTTACTATCGAAAGAGAGTTTATTACAGAGTCATTACCCGCTAGTTTAATTGGTATGAACTCTAAATTAATGACTCAATATCTTGAATTTGTGACAGATAGATTACTGGTAGAATTACAATGCCCTAAGGTTTACAATTCAACCAATCCTTTTGATTTTATGGACATGATTTCTTTACAAGGTAAAACAAACTTTTTCGAGAAAAGAGTTTCAGAATACCAAAAAGCTGGAGTGCTTAATAAAGACAATGAATCCAGTAAGAAAATTAGTTTTGATGCTGACTTTTAATTAAGCAGAACTATTCACGGGCATTAACGGCCTGGTTTTATACAATATAACAATACCTCTGTATGCTGTTCGCAGGTGTACACCTAACTAATTTTGCCTTTAGGCATAAAATAAAATATATATGTTCGTAGTAAAAAGAGATGGCCGTAAAGAACCCATCATGTTTGACAAAATTACCGCAAGGGTAAGAAAACTTTGTTATGGATTAAACAATCTGGTTGATCCTGTAAAAGTAGCTATGCGTGTCATTGAAGGTTTATATGATGGTGTTACTACCTCCGAACTGGATAATCTGGCCGCCGAAATTGCTGCAACTATGACCACTACGCATCCAGATTATGCAAGGCTTGCAGCAAGAATTTCTGTATCTAACCTTCATAAAAATACAAAAAAGTCGTTTTCAGAAACAATGACTGATCTCTATCAGTACATTAACCCTAGAACTGGTAAAAAAGCACCACTACTTTCAAATGAAGTCTATAAAGTAATTATGGATAATGCGGATATGCTGGATTCAACCATTATCTATAATCGTGATTTTGGTTATGACTTTTTTGGTTTCAAAACATTAGAACGTTCTTACCTGTTAAAACTAAATGGTAAGATTGTAGAGCGACCACAGCATATGTTGATGAGGGTTTCTGTAGGTATTCACCTTGATGATATCGATAGCGTAGTAGAAACATACGAATTGATGTCTAAAAAGTTTTTTACACATGCCACACCCACACTTTTTAACTCAGGTACACCAAAACCTCAAATGTCTTCTTGTTTTTTATTAACAATGAAAGAAGACAGTATAGATGGCATTTATGACACCCTTAAGCAAACCGCCAAAATTTCTCAGTCAGCTGGTGGTATTGGGTTGTCTATTCACAATATACGTGCAACAGGATCCTACATAGGTGGTACTAATGGAACCTCTAATGGAGTCGTACCAATGCTACGGGTGTTTAACGATACAGCTAGGTACGTAGACCAAGGAGGTGGAAAGCGAAAAGGTAGCTTTGCTATCTATGTAGAGCCTTGGCACGCTGATATTTTTGACTTTCTTGATTTAAAGAAAAATCACGGTAAAGAAGAAATGCGTGCTCGTGATTTGTTCTACGCAATGTGGATTCCAGATCTTTTTATGAAAAGAGTTGAGCAAGACAGCACTTGGACACTTATGTGCCCTAATGAATGTCCGGGATTATTTGATGCCTATGGAGATGAATTTGAAGCCATGTATCACAAATATGAATCTGCAGGTAAAGGACGAAAAACTATTAATGCAAGAGAGTTATGGGAAAAAATACTTGAATCTCAAATAGAAACCGGTACTCCTTATATGCTCTACAAGGATGCTGCGAATAGAAAGTCAAATCAAAAAAATCTGGGTACCATAAGATCTTCTAATCTTTGTACTGAGATTTTAGAATACACGTCACCAGATGAAGTAGCCGTATGTAATCTGGCTTCTATCGCATTGCCTATGTTTATAAAAAACAATGCGTTTGACCACAAAGAATTGTTTAGAGTAACCAAACGGGTAACGAAAAACCTAAACAAGGTTATTGACAGAAACTACTACCCTGTAAAAGAAGCTAAAAAATCTAATTTACGTCATCGCCCTATAGGATTGGGAGTGCAAGGCTTAGCAGATGCGTTTATTATGCTACGCCTGCCATTTACTTCTGATGAAGCCAAAAAATTAAATCAGGAAGTTTTTGAAACCTTGTACTTTGCAGCTGCAACTGCATCTATGGAACTTGCCAAAGAAGAAGGTGCCTACGAAACCTATGAAGGCTCTCCTATTTCACAAGGACAGTTTCAACACAATCTTTGGGGTGTAAAAGATGAAGAATTAAGTGATCGTTGGGATTGGGGTAAATTACGTAAAAATATAGCAAAATATGGGGTGCGTAACTCCCTATTAGTTGCTCCGATGCCTACTGCATCTACCTCTCAAATCCTAGGCAATAACGAGTGCTTTGAACCCTATACATCTAATATTTATACTAGAAGAGTACTTTCTGGAGAATTTATTGTAGTGAATCAGTTTTTACTTGAAGATCTGGTAAGACTAGGGTTGTGGAACGAAGATTTAAAGCAACAGTTAATGCGTGAAAATGGTTCCGTACAAAATATAGATGCCATTCCTGAAGACCTCAAAGAAATCTATAAAACCGTATGGGAATTAAGTATGAAAGACATCATTGACATGTCAAGACATAGAGGATATTTTATTGATCAGTCACAATCGCTTAATCTTTTCATGGAAAATGCTAACTTTGCAAAACTAACTTCTATGCATTTTTATGCTTGGAAGAGCGGACTTAAGACTGGAATGTATTATCTTAGGACCAAATCTGCGGTAGATGCTATTAAATTTACCCTAGACAACACAAAAAAATCGGAACCAGTTCCGGAAATTATAGCTACAAAAGCGACTATTAACGAAGCTCCAGTAGCAGTAGAACCTCTGACGCCCCAAGAGTTGAAAGAAATGTTAGCAAAGTCTCGCCAAAGCGAGGATGATGATTGTCTTATGTGTGGTTCTTAATTTTTAATCTGTTTGAACTTAACCAGAAAAGGGAAGTGTAATGCTTCCCTTTTTATTTACCATTTTTTATATGCAACCTATTCCATTTTAGATTGTATTCATTAATCACTAAAACCCTTCAATTTCAACACAAGCAATGAACTGGGAGCAATTACTTTCACTCAAAAGATATGGAGACAAAGCCAAACGTATTCGTAAAGAACAAGACGAAACTCGACTAGGATTTGAGGTAGATTATGACCGAATAATTTTCTCAGCAGCATTTAGAAGTCTTCAAGATAAAACACAGGTAATACCTTTGTCACAAACAGATTTTGTGCATACCAGGCTAACCCATAGTTTAGAAGTATCGGTAGTAGGTAGAAGTATCGGTAGATTGGCTGGCAGAAAAATACTTGAAAAACATCCTTACTTAAATAAAACATTCGGATACCAATTTAACGATTTTGGAGCTATTGTTGCCGCTGCCGCTTTAGCGCATGATATAGGCAATCCTCCTTTTGGCCATAGTGGAGAAAAAGCCATAGGCGCTTTCTTTAAAAATGGAAATGGAAAAAAATTTAAAGAATACTTCTCACCTATAGAATATCAAGATTTAATAGATTTTGAAGGCAACGCTAACGGCTTTAAAATACTTACAGAAACTCGTGAAGGAGTAGAAGGCGGTCTTAGATTAAGCTATGCTACCCTTGGAACGTTTATTAAATACCCAAAAGTATCCCTTCCCAAGAAACCTACCTCCCATATAGCCGATAAAAAATTTGGAATTTTTCAAAGTGATGCAAATTTCTTTAACGAAGTTGCCGAAGAATTAGGGCTTACCCCTACAGGAACCCATAAAAATATCGCTTATGCAAGGCATCCCCTAGCATTTCTAGTAGAGGCGGCAGACGACATTTGCTATACCATAATTGATTTTGAAGATGGAATAAATCTTGGGTTGATTGATGAATCTTTCGCATTAGAATACCTCATCAAACTAGTGAAAGATAGAATTAATTCAAAAAAATATGCCATGCTAACCACTACAGAAGATAGACTCAGCTATTTACGTGCTATTGCAATTAGTACTTTAATTGATGAGGCTGTAAATATTTTTATTGAAAATGAAGATGCTATTCTCGCTAATAAATTTCATACTTCATTACTAGAAAAATCATCTTTTAAGGCTCAGATTAATGATATAATCAAAGTAAGTGTTGAAAAAATTTATCACTCAAGAGAGGTTGTAGAAAAAGAGATTAATGGATACGCTATTATAAATAAATTACTAGAAGTCTTCTGTAATGCAGCAATACATACCCAACAGGGTATTGCAGATAATTATGATAAACTAGTTATGAGCCTAGTGCCCTCCAAATACCAACACAAAGGTAATTCTGTCTATCTCACCATCTTACAAATCTGCTGTTTTGTAGCAAGTTTAACCGATGGAAAAGTAACAAGATTGTATAAAAAAATGATAAAATAGGCTCCTTGTATTGTTAAATTGTTATTTTCATCGATATTTTTTTGACAAAATGTAAGTTCGTAGTACCTTATACGACTGTTTTAAATGAATTCGTAAGTTGAAATAATTTAACCTTTTCAATTGACAATTAATACATGATTAGCATATTGCAAAGTATTAATTACTTCATTTCTAGCACGACAATTAAAAAAAAACAAATGAAAAAGAAATTACTGCTAGCCCTTCTTGGGGTTGTTTCAGCTGGTATTGTATGGTTAGTATTTACTAAAAATCAAATTCAGTCCGATTCTTCTGATATTGCTCAACTTCGTAAGAATCATAAAAAATTTCTTGAGAAAAGCCCTTACCGCGAAACCAAGAAACTATCTAAAAAAGAACGAAAAGCAAGGAGACTTCCTCCTAATCGTTATTATGAAATGCTTTTTGAAAGAACAATGGATCCTTCTCTAGGTTATCCTACCTATAACGAGGTTGCCAAAATACAATCTCAAATGCTGAAAGATAATCAAGGCAAAAATAGATTTTCAAGAGTTCCAGGTGCTATTGATAATGCATGGGTGGAAAGAGGCCCTAATAATATTGCTGGTCGTGTTAGAGCCATTATGTTTGATCCTAATGACGCACAAAACCAACGTGTATTTGCGGGTGGTGTTTCTGGTGGACTTTGGGTAAATCAAAACATTACAGATGCCAATTCTTCATGGACTATGGTTACAGGTGTCCCTGAAAATATTTCAGTAAAAGAAATTATTTTTGACCCAAATGATTTAAATACTTTTTATATAGCTTCCGGTGAATCTTATGTACAGGGAGATGCTATTGGTAACGGAGTATATAAATCTTCTGATGGCGGTGCCAACTGGGAACAAATTTTTGGTGGGCCAGATGGCACATCAACACAAAATGGAGATGTTTTAAATGTTAATGGTATCTTTTATGTAAACGATATTATTGCAAGAGATGTAGGTACCACTACCGAATTGTACATTGCAGTTGGAAGTAGTCCATTTGCAAATACTGGTTTTAATGAACCTCCTTTCAACGTATTAGGTAGAGCAGATAGGGGTATTTATCGCTCTACAAATAATGGTAACAACTGGCAACGTATAAACATAACGGTAAGTGGTCAAAATATTAATGCCAACGATCTTGAGTTGGATATTGATAACAACATCTGGGTTGCCACAACTAGTGATATCTTTGGCGTCCCTGGAGGTCGTATTTATGAATCTTCTAATGGAACCAATTTTACCCTGCGTCACACAGTTCCCAATGCACAACGAACAGAACTTGAAGTCTCTTCGCAAAGTTCAGATGTATTTTACATAGCTACAGAAGTTAATAACGAAGCAGATCTCTTTATCACTACAGATTCTTTTACCACTGTAACACCACTTCCAGAACCTGATGACGCAGATACACAAATCCCCGCTACAGACTATGCGCGAGGGCAGGCATTTTATAACCTCCCTATAGAAGTTGATCCAACCGATGACAATATCCTCTACATCGGAGGTATTGATACTTTTAGGGGCGTTGTTAATAAAACGGCAAACACAGTAAGTTGGGCTCAAATATCTAAATGGTCTAATAATAACCAGCTTGCTAATTTAGATGTATCATTAGTACACGCAGATATTCATGCAATTGTTTTTAGACCTGGTAACGCAAATCAAATAGTTTTTGGGACAGATGGAGGTACTTACTATACTGCTGATGCGGCTACTAGTGGTATTGAACCTAATCAAAATATAGAACTGAGAATTACAAATCTAAATGTTACCCAATTCTATAACGGGTCAATCAATTCACAAGATTTGGGTAATGGTGACGACTTTGTAGGTGGAACCCAAGATAATGGGGTGTTAGCAGAAGTTGATCTTAATGCAGGTGTAAATGGGCTTACAGACATCTCTGGTGGTGATGGAACCTATGGTCAATTTGACGAACAAGGTGAATATTTTATTGGAGGTAGACAATTTATAGATTATTTTCTTTTTGAACTTCCTTTAACAGCCTCTTCGGACGCCTATCTATTACCAAGTCCAGACGGAGGTGATTTTATAAATGCTGCAGATTTAGATTCAAATTTGGATATTTTTTACTTCAATGCAGAAGATGCAGGAAACGAACGTATCGCAAGGTTATCAAATTTAACCAACGGAGAAGCTAATGTAGTAGAAGAATTTATTACAGACCCTAGCCTTGACGGAGAATTTATTACCGCTTTGAAGGTTTCTCCTTTTGAAACTTCCTCAACTCGCTTATTGGTAGGTACAGAAAGTAATCGTCTATTCTCTGTTGCAAATGCAAATACGGCAAGTCCTTCATGGACCGAGATTACAGGGCCTCAATTTGTGGGTAGTATTTCAGATATAGAATTTGGAGAAACCAGTAATGATATTATGATTAGCTTTTATAATTTTGGGGTAATTAGCATTTGGGTTACAGATGATAATGGTGCCACTTGGTTCCCAAAAGAAGGAAATCTTCCTAATTTACCAGTATTTACCATTCTTCAAAATCCATTAAGTAGAAATGAAGTATTGGTTGGTACTGCACTTGGTGTATGGAAAACCAGTAATTTCAATGATACCAGTCCTGTTTGGGAAGCTTCCTTTAATGGAATGAGTAATGTCTCTGTAAATGATCTAGACTATCGTGCAACAGATAATACAGTTTTGGCATGCACCTACGGTCGTGGTTTTTTTACTGGAACTTTTGAAGTGGATACTACCGCTGATGATGATTCTGATGGTGTGCCAAACGCAACAGATAACTGCCCAGATACTCCAAATGCAGATCAAGCAGACGCAGATAATGATGGTATTGGAGATGTATGTGATGATGATGCCGATAACGATGGTGTTACAGATGACAACGATCTCTGTCCTAATACTGCATCAGGAACCGTAGTAGATGTTACAGGTTGCGAAATATTCTCGCTTCCAGCTAATAACTTCGCCTTAAAAATAGAAAGTGAAACCTGTAGATCTAGCAACAACGGAAGCATTAGCATTACTGCTCAGACTTCCCTTGATTACACCGCAGTAATAACAGGTAACGGCGTAAATGAAAGTATAAATTTCACCACTACGTTTACACAAGACAATTTACAAGCGGGTGATTATGAAATATGCGTTACGGTTGAAGGAGAAGTTGGATATGAACAATGTTTTAATGTTACGATTACGGAGCCTGAAGATCTAGCCGTATTTGCAAGGTTTAGTGCGCCAGACAAAAAAGTAACCTTAACACTAGAAGGTGGTGATAATTACTATATCACCTTAAATGATATAAGTTATACCACGCAAGAAAGTGAAATTACATTGAATCTTCCTTTTACTGAAAACATACTAACAGTAAAAACAGATCAAGAATGCCAAGGTATTTACACAGAACGTTTCCTCCTAAGCGATGAAATACAATTATTCCCTAATCCATTAACCGGGAACTCATTGGAAATAAATATGGGGCAGTTTGATGATCGTCAGGTTCAGATTCAAGTATTCTCTATTAACGGACAACGAATGATCTCTAAAGACTTTGAAGTTAGTAACAGTCGTATCAATGTGCCTGTAACAAATTTATCGCAAGGCATTTATGTAGTAAAAATTGTCACTCAAAATAATTCAGAATTCAATTATAAAATTATTAGAAAATGAAAAAATTAATGCTTGTAACTATAGGTTGTATGTTTCTTTTTGCCTGTGGCGGAGGCGGTGATGGTGACGACGGAGGTGGTGGCGGTAATGTAACCCCTCCCTCTGCGGCTACCCTAATATTTCCAGAAAACAATACCGAATGTAATGAAGGTACCATTCTATCAGCTTCACAAAGTAGGGTTACCTTTAGATGGAATGCTGCCCAAAATGCAGATTCTTATGGTGTAATTCTTAGGAATCTTGAAACCAATCAATTAACTAATAGTAGCGCTACTACTAATACAAATATCGATATTACCATTTCTAGAGGCACTCCATATTCTTGGCAGGTTGAATCAAGAGCTAACGGTACTTCACAAACTGCACGTAGTGAAACCTTTAGGTTTTATAATGCAGGTGAGCCTATTGAAAATTTTGCGCCATTTCCTGCGGCGGCTGTAGCCCCAAACATTGGGGAAACTGTAGATGGCTCTTCTGGTTCCATTACTTTACGATGGTCTGGAAGTGATATTGATAATGATATTTCGCAATACGATATTTTCTTTGGTACAGCAAATCCACCAACAAATTTACAAGCCACTCAAGCAGGTACTACCTTGAATGTAAATGTTACCGCATCAACAGTCTATTTCTGGCAGGTAGTAACACGTGATGCTGAAGGTAATACATCCACTTCAGAATTATTTCAATTCAAAACGAATTAGCAGTAAGTTTACATGAGAATGAAAAAGCCATAACCTTTGTGTTATGGCTTTTTATTTAAACGTAATTCTGTAATACAGAGGTGATAGAAGAAGGATCTAAAAAACAAATTTTTTCAAGTTGTTCTATAGTGCCAT
Source organism: Ascidiimonas meishanensis (assembly GCF_037782385.1). Taxonomy (NCBI): domain Bacteria; kingdom Pseudomonadati; phylum Bacteroidota; class Flavobacteriia; order Flavobacteriales; family Flavobacteriaceae; genus Ascidiimonas; species Ascidiimonas meishanensis. The sequence continues at coordinate 225,112 of NZ_JBBEXD010000005.1, read as the reverse complement.
GCTCAATAAAAGTATCAGGAATTCCTAAGATTCTAATCTCCAAATGGTAATTGTGAGTAGCTGCAAAAGCAGCAACGGTTTCTCCAAAACCACCTTTTTTAACACCATTTTCAATGGTAATTACTTTAGAAAATTTATTGAAAATATGATGTAATAATTTTTTATCCAGTGGCTTTAAAAATCGCAAATCATAATGAGCCACATTTGTAGCGTCTTCCATTATTTCAATAGCAGCTGTTACGTTTTTTGCTACACTACCAATACTTAATACTGCAATCCTATTACCTTCTTTCAAGCAAACTCCTTTGCCGATTTCTATTCTTTTAAAAGGTTTTTGCCAATCTATGGTTACACCTCTTCCTCTTGGATATCTAATCGCAATAGGTAAATCAAGTCTTTCCTGAGCGGTAAACATCATATTACGAAGCTCTATTTCATTTCTTGGTGCGAAAATAATGAGGTTGGGAATACAATTAAGATAAGCCAAGTCAAATACGCCGTGATGGGTAGCTCCATCCTCGCCTACCAATCCGGCTCGATCTAAACAGAAAATTACAGGAAGCTTTTGTAAGGCCACATCATGAATTACCTGATCATAGGCACGTTGTAAAAAAGTAGAATAGATATTACAAAAAGGGATTACACCCTGTGTTGCCATACCTGCTGCCAATGTAACTGCATGCTGTTCTGCAATACCTACATCAAAAGCCCTTTCGGGAATAGCTTCCATCATAAACTTTAAAGAACTTCCGGTAGGCATCGCAGGCGTAATACCCACAATTTTTTTATTTAATCTTGCTAATTCTACCAGTGTGTAGCCAAAAACATCCTGGTATTTTGGTGGTAGATTCTCATCGCTTTTAGCAAGTAGTTCTCCAGTATGTCTATTAAATTTTCCTGGAGCGTGATAAAGCACTTGATCTTCTTCTGCCTTCTTAAGCCCCTTACCCTTTGTAGTTATTACATGCAATAACTTAGGTCCTTTAATTTTCTTAAGACGCTCCAGCTCTTTCAAAAGTAACTCCAGATTATGCCCATCAATAGGTCCCGAATAATCAAAATTTAGTGCTTTAATAATATTATTAGCAGCTAATTTTTTGTCATTTTTTACATTTGTAAGGTATGCTTTAAGTGCTCCCACACTTGGATCTATACCAATCGCATTATCATTGAGAATAATCAGTAAATTAGCATCAGTTACTCCTGCATGGTTCAAGCCTTCAAACGCCATTCCACTAGCAATAGAAGCATCTCCTACTACTGCAATATGATGTTTTTCTAGTGCTCCCTTCAAATTAGAAGCAATTGCCATACCTAATGCTGCCGATATAGCCGTTGAGCTATGTCCGGTTCCAAAAGTATCATATGCACTTTCCCCTCTTTTGGGAAATCCACTTATCCCATCAAGACGTCGGTTCGTATCAAATATATCCTTTCTTCCAGTAAGTATTTTGTGTCCATACGCTTGATGCCCAACATCCCATACCAGCAAATCATCCGGAGTATTAAAAACATAATGCAAGGCAATGGTGATTTCTACAACTCCCAGACTTGCTCCGAGATGCCCCTCTTTAGCCGAAACTATGTCAATAATAAACGCTCTTAATTCACGAGCCAACTCAGGAAGCAATCGTTGATCAATTTTCCTTAAGTCTGCAGGATCATTTATTTGAGAAAGTAAATCTTTTGGCATCGTACAAAAGTACGCCATGAAATTGTATTTTTGTTTCAATGGAAAACATTTTTGATGACAACTACTTTATGCGCAAAGCACTTCAGGAAGCTAATACTGCATATGATAAAGGAGAAATTCCTGTAGGTGCTGTAATTGTTATTGATAACCGTATTATTGCTAGAGGGCATAATTTGACTGAAACTCTTAACGATGTGACGGCACATGCAGAAATGTTAGCCATCACTGCTGCAGCCAATTTTCTAGGTGGCAAATATTTAAAGAACTGTACTTTATATGTCACGCTAGAGCCTTGCCAGATGTGTGCTGGAGCTTTGTACTGGAGTCAAATCCATAAAATTGTTTTTGGAGCTATAGATAATCAAAGAGGCTGTGGAGTTATGGGAACTAAATTACATCCTAAAACCATTATTTCTGGAGGTGTTTTGGAGAATGAATCTAGTGCTTTGTTAAAACGCTTTTTTATAGAAAAAAGAAACCTAAATTAAACCTCATTCTAAGGTATAAAAAAAGCGCTAATTCAAATTAGCGCTTGACAATCAAAATAAAATATTATTTAATCGATTACTCTTACATCAGCAGCAACCCTACCTTTTCTTCCTTCTTCTTCTTCATATTCTACTTTGTCACCATCTCTGAGTTCTACCCCATTTAAACCTGAAACGTGAACAAAAATGTCTTTACCTGTTTCGTCGTTTGTAATGAATCCATATCCTTTAGACTCATTGAAAAATTTAACTGTACCTGTCATTGTAATAAATAAATTAATTAAAAAACAAAAATATAATATAATTAATAGTCACGAAAATAAAAACATATTTTTGTAAAAAATTTATTGATTATCAGGCTTTTCAGAGTTTTTCTGATGCATTTTATTGAGATTCTCTTGAGTAAACATATAATCTTTTATATTTTTCCCCTTAGAATAATAGTAAATAAATATGGGCATTAAAATAAAGGCTGACGCTAAAATGGCAATCCCAATTAAACGATCTCCAAAAATGTGATCGCCAGAATTCTTATAATAATAGCCCACACAGATGGCCAATAAGATGGAGATGAAAATAATTCTAATAATCCATTTCATTCAAGAAAATTTTTAGTCTGTAAAGTTACACTTTTAAACTAGTTATGATTTTATCTGGTAACTTCAATGAGCTTTCTTCTATAGACAGTAAGTAATTTAGATTTAGATATAAATCCCTTATATGCTCCGTTTTCAGTTACAGGTAAATTCCAAGCACTACTGTCTTGAAATTTTTTCATCACTTGAGTCATCTTATCTTTGTCTGCTTCAATAATTTCAGGGGGATGCTGCATTACATCTTGAGCTGTAAGATCATTGTATAATGAGCGATCAAACATAATAGGTCTTAAATCATCCAACAATATAATTCCTAATAAAGAATGGTCTTCTTTACTAACAACAGGGAAAATATTACGATTGGATTTTACGACTGCGTTATGCACAATTTCTCCTAAATTCATTTCTGGATATAGTGTAATAAAATTAGTTTCCAAGACTCTTTCAATATTCATAAGCGTAAGTACTGCATGATCTTTATTATGTGTAAGAAGTTCTCCTTTTCTACCGAGTTCCATAGTGTAAACAGAATGCGGATATATATACTTTGTAAGTGAAAAGGATATTGCAGCGGTAATCATTAGAGGAATAAATAATTCGTAACCACCTGTAAGTTCTGCAATCAAAAATATCGCCGTTAATGGTGCATGTAAAACCCCTGCCATCACACCAGCCATCCCTACCAAGGTAAAGTTACTTTCTGAAACCTGAACTCCTAATCCTATATTGTTTAGTATCTTAGCAATACAGTTACCCATAATACTTCCCATAAACAAAGTAGGCGCAAAAATACCACCTACCCCTCCAGCACCAAAGGTAAGACAACTTGCTATTACCTTAAAAAAGACCAATCCTGCGAGTAAACCAATTACAACCCACACATTTGAAAGGTCAAGTTGAAAAAAATTGTTTTTTAAAGCTAATTCGGGGTTTCCCTGAACCAGATTATTGATCACATTAAAACCTTCACCATACAATGGAGGTATAAAGAACACAAGAATACCAATGCCTAATCCCCCAAAAATCAAACGCCTCATCTTTGATTTCATTTTATCAAATAAGCGCTGTATCCTATCATAAGCTTCCGTAAAATAAATGGATGTAATTCCGCCTATAACTCCTAGAATAAGATAGAAGGGTACATCACTAATTACAAATTTATCTTCAATACGAAAAGGCAGTAAAATATCTGAACCAAAAAAGAAATAAGAGGTAATAATTGCTGAGACTGAAGCTAATAATAGTGGTAATAATGATGCCAATGTAAGATCTAAACTAAAAACCTCTACCGCAAATATGATCGCAGCTACAGGTGCCTTGAAAATAGAAGACATTGCGCCAGCCGCAGCACAACCAATTAAAAGAGTACGGGTTGTTTGATTCATATGAAACATTCGGGCAATATTGGAGCTTATGGCAGCCCCCGTTGCTACCGTAGGTCCTTCAAGACCTACAGACCCTCCAAAACCCACGGTAATAGGTGCTGCAATTAAAGAGGCAAACATTTGGTAGCTCTTCATAATTCCTTTACGCTTTGAAATAGCGAACAGCGTAGATGGAATACCATGACTTACCCTTGCTTTGATTATATACTTTATAAAAAGAAATACAATCGTGAAACCAATAACTGGAAACACAAAGTAAAAGGCTTTGTGATAATATTGTACCAGATTACCTTCTAACAAATGCTGAATAAGATGTGTTAAATTTTTAATCAGTAGTGCTCCAAAACCGGAGATAATTCCTATTAAAATACTGAGAAATGCAACAAATTGTTTATGAGATATATGCTTTGCCTTCCAAATGAGAAACCGGGTTAGCAACGATCTTTTTATGTTATGCATGACTTATGGGATCACTTAGGAATACATTATTATCTCTACTAATGTAACAAAAAATCAATAGTAACCATGAGCACTCACAACATATCATTTACGATAAATCATACTATAACAGATCTTTCTTAAGACTTCAAGGCAATGCCTAACTCATCTAACTGCTCTTGATCAAGAACTGCTGGCGCATCTATCATCACATCACGTCCTGAATTATTTTTAGGAAACGCAATATAATCGCGAATGGTTTCTTGACCTCCCAAGATGGCAACCAACCTGTCAAACCCAAAGGCAACTCCTCCATGTGGAGGCGCCCCATATTGAAAGGCATCCATTAGAAATCCAAATTGTGCTTTTGCTTCCTGTTCTGTAAAGCCTAAAAGCTCAAACATACGTGCCTGCAAAGTTTTGTCATGAATTCTGATAGATCCTCCTCCAATTTCATTCCCGTTTAAGACAAGGTCATAAGCATTAGCTCTTACCTTTCCAGGATTGGTATCAAGAAGTTCAATATCTTCTGGTTTTGGAGATGTAAAAGGATGATGCATTGCATGATAGCGATTTGATTCTTCATCCCATTCTAACAATGGAAAATCTACCACCCAAAGCGGTGCAAATTCTTCTGGATTTCTAAAACCTAATTGCTCTGCCATCTCCATTCTAAGGGCACTCAACTGCGTTCTGGTCTTATTTACAGACCCTGATAGAACTAAAATAAGATCTCCCTTATTCGCTCCAGTGACTTCCGCCCAGTTTGCCAAGTCCTGCTGATCATAAAATTTATCTACTGATGATTTAAAACTCCCATCTTCATTATATTTAACATACACCATTCCTGAGGCACCTATCTGAGGGCGTTTTACCCAATCTGTCAATGCATCTATTTGTTTTCTTGTATAAGTAGCAGCTCCAGGAACAGCAATTCCTACTACTAATTCTGCCGAATTAAAAATTGCAAAGTCCTTATGTTGGGCAACTTCATTAAGTTCACCAAATTTCAACCCAAAACGAATATCTGGCTTGTCATTGCCATAGGTTTTCATAGCTTCCGCATATGTCATTCTCGGAAACTCATCTACCTCTAATCCCTTAATAGATTTTAGAAGATATTTGGTAAGATCTTCAAATGTTTGTAATATATCTTCTTGTTCTACAAATGACATTTCACAATCTATTTGTGTAAATTCTGGCTGCCTATCTGCCCTTAAATCTTCATCACGAAAACATTTCACAATCTGAAAGTACTTATCCATACCACCAACCATTAACAACTGCTTGAACGTTTGTGGAGATTGTGGTAGTGCATAAAACTGCCCCTCATTCATACGTGAAGGAACCACAAAATCTCTGGCACCTTCTGGTGTTGATTTTATTAAATAAGGCGTTTCTACTTCAATAAATCCTTGTTGTGAAAGGTAATTCCTCACTTCCATAGAAACTTTATGCCTGAATAATAAGCTTTCTTTAACAGGGTTTCTTCTAATGTCAAGATAGCGATATTTCATTCGCAAATCTTCTCCACCATCAGTAGTATCTTCAATAGTAAATGGTGGAATCAGCGCTTCATTAAGAACTGTTAGTTTTTCTACTAAAATTTCTATTTCCCCAGTTGGAATTTTGGAATTTTTGGAAACCCGCTCTATAACCTCACCAGTTACTTGAATAACAAATTCTCTGCCAAGGGCTCCTGCCTTATCTAATACCTCTTTTGGAGTGCGTTCTGCATCAAAAATTAACTGAGTAAGACCATAGCGATCTCTTAAATCAACCCAAATTACAAATCCTTTATCTCTTGTCTTTTGAACCCAGCCAGCTAAGGTTATCTTTTTACCAGCATCTGCAAGTCTAAGCTGCCCGCAGTTATGACTTCTATACATACCAATTCCTATTTTTGCGCTGCAAAGGTACTAAAGAAATAGCATGAACAATAATCACGTAAATAAAAGAAATAAACGATTGAAAATCAGAAGTATGATATAATAAATGCGCGAATTTTAGCATATCTATAAGGTTAATTTAATAATTATGTTAATTTTATGAAAAAATTTACAAAATATACAAACCAGAACTCACACAAAAACTAAAAATTTAAATCCTTAATTATTATGAAACAAAATGTATTTAAAAGGGCTTCGTTGGTTCTTATGTTGTTTTGTTCCTTCACCTTATTTTCACAGGAAGTAATTACCGGAACGGTTACAGAAGCCGAATCTGGTTTGCCTATTCCTGGTACGAATGTGGTTGTGAAAGGAACTACAATAGGAACTACAGCCGATTTTGATGGTAACTTTCGTTTAGAGGTTACCAACTTTCCGGTTACACTTGTTTTTACAAGCCTAGGCTTTGCAGATAAAGAAATCTTAGTTCCTTCTGCTCAAAATATTACAGTATCACTATCCGAAGCCGCTACCGGATTAGAAGAAGTGGTGGTAACTGGTCTTGCAACTTCCGTTAAAAGAGCTAACTCTGCCAATGCAGTTTCATCCATTTCGGCAGAAAAACTAGTTGGGATTGCGCAACCACAAACACTTGACGGAGCTTTAGCTGGAAAATTTACTGGGGCCATCGTAAGTGCTAATTCTGGAGCACCTGGTGGAGGTTTATCTGTAAAACTTAGAGGTATTACGTCTGTTTTTGGAAATTCACAACCGCTCTACATTGTAGACGGAGTTTATGTTGATAATTCTTCTATTCCAGCTGGTTTAAACGCCGTATCTGCTGCTGCTGCAGGCGGTAGTGCTTCCAATCAAGATAATCCTTCCAATCGTATTGCGGATATAGACCCAAATGATATTGAAAATATTGAAATACTAAAAGGTGCTTCCGCAGCGGCTATCTATGGCTCTAGAGCAGCAGCCGGGGTTGTACTCATAACTACTAAAAAAGGAAAGCAAGGTAAAACACAGTTTGATTTTACACAATCTGTTGGTTTTACAGCTGCCATAAACCTTCTTGGGCTTAGAAATTATAATGAAGATCGCGTTAGAGCTTCTTTTGGAGATGATGCTGTAGCAGATTTCATAGCGGCGAGGGATGCTGGAAACCTAACAAATTATGAAGACGAGCTTTACGGTGAAAACGGATTCATAAGCAATACCGCTATTAGTGCTCGTGGTGGTGGTGAAAAGACCACCTTTTTTGCAGGCTTTAGTCATAAAAACGAAAATGGTATTGTAAAAAGAACAGGATATGAAAAAACTTCCATACGTCTTAATATGGAGCATAAGGTTTCAAATAACTTAAAACTAAGCCTCAATACTAATTACATTAATTCTTCTACTGACCGAGGATTTTTTAATAATGATAATTCCGGAACTACCATTGGAGTTACACTTACTGGCTTACCGCCTTGGGTAGATTTATTCCCAGATGAGAATGGTAATTATCCAGATAACCCTAGTGGTGCATCAAATCCGCTTCAAACAAGGGATTTGATTACAAATAATGAACAGGTAAACCGAATCATTATGGGTGGATCACTTGACTGGGATATCTATAAAAATAGTAAATCTAGTCTTAAATTATTAGCGCGTGCTGGTTTAGATAGTTATGATTTGACCACTCTTGCCATTTTTCCTAAAGAATTGCAATTTCAAAAACCTTCTAATGGAGGAGTAAATGGGGTATCTGTTCAAGGAAGCACTGTAAATAAAAATCTGAATTTTTCAGCCTTTCTTATTCACAACTATTTTACAGATAATAACTTAAACTTTCGTACTCAGGCAGGTTTGACAAATGAAAATTTTAATCGTAATTCTTATCTTATTACTGCGCAAGACCTTATTGCATCAGAAACTAATATAGATCAAGCCGGATCACAACAGGCAACTCAATTTAGGTTACGACAAGAAGATTCTGGTTTTTTTGTACAGGAAGAGGTAAACTACCAAGATAAACTTATTGGTACTCTGGGGTTACGAGGAGATAGGTCTTCTAATAATGGAGATGCCAACAAATTCTATTACTATCCAAAAGCTTCTCTAGCGGCCAACCTTCACAACTTTGATTTTTGGAGTCTACAGGAGATAGATCGTTTAAAGTTACGGGTTGCTTATGGTGAAGCTGGTAACTTTCCGGCATTCGGACAATTATTTACTTCATTCAATAGTACTCTTATCGCGGGAATTGGTGGGGTAAGTACTAATGGTATAAGCCTTGCAGGGGTACTAGGAAATCCAAATTTAGGCCCTGAAAGACAAAAAGAACTGGAACTTGGTTTTGATGCTGGTTTTCTCAATAATAAAATAGGTGTTAGCTTTACTTATTACAATAAACAAGTAGACGATCTTATATTAAATGCAGCAAATGAACCGTCATCCGGATTTACTACGGAAGTAGTGAATGCTGGTAGTCTTAAGAATAACGGTTTTGAAATAGGCCTTAATTTTGCTCCCTATAGCACAGAAACTTTTAGTTGGAGTAGTGATGTAAATTTCTGGAAAAACCAATCTGAAATTACAGAACTTAATGTACCCGCTTTTAATCTAGGAGCTTTTGGTGCAACTTTAGGTACTTTTAGAATAGAAGAAGGAAAAAGTGCTACTCAAATCGTAGGGATAAGCCCAGACGGCTTAGTAAAATTTGGCGATGCAGAACCTGATTTTCAAATGACATTTAGTAACAACTTCGCATACAAAGACTTTGAGCTTTCATTCTTGTTTCATTGGAAACAAGGAGGAGATAATATAAATCTTACTACCTTATTGACAGATCTTAATGGCACAAGTGCTGATTATGACGATACCGGCTTAGATCCTTCTGGAACATTGCCTAATGGAGACTACCGAGTGAGTCAATTAGGAACTTCTGCTGCTGTATTTGTAGAAGATGCTTCTTACTTGAGGTTGAGAGAACTTGGTTTTTATTACAATTTACCCTCTTCTCTTTTAGAGAAATGGTTTGGAGAGTTTGTATCTGGAGCAAAGTTAGGATTTACAGGAACAAACCTGATTAATATCTTTGACTACAACAGTTATGATCCTGAAGTGTCAAATTTTGGATCAAATGGAATTTCTACGGGTGTTGAAGTGACACCATTCCCTTCTTCCAAGCGTTTTATGTTCCATTTTTCAGTTAATTTTTAAAAGCGATAATCATGAGAAAAACAATCAAAAATATATCTTTAGCTCTTATCGCAACTGTATGTATTACAGGGTGTGAAGTAGAAGAGTTTTCAGACCTCAACAGTCCTGGACTGGAAGCAATTCTAGAAAATCCAACTTTGGGTGATATTCAAGATCTATTAGGAGGAATGCAAGCGAGCATGCGAAATAGATTAGGTACTTACTATGACGATGTAGGGGTAATTGGCAGAGAATATTACAGATTCTCAAGTTCAGACCCTAGATTTACTTCAGATTTGTTAGGACGTGGTACTGCCATTCTAGATAATAATACCTTTTACATTACAAATCCATGGGCTTCCCGCTACAACGTGGTTAAAAGTACCAATGTTGTATTAGAGGCTGTAGATATTACTAATTCTGCTATTTCTGATGAAGAAAAAGATGCTATTCGTGGTTTCTCTAAAACCATCAAAGCGTATGAATTATTACTTAATCTAAATCTTACATATAACAACGGTATTCGTGTTGACGTGGAAGATCCTGCTAATTTAGGACCGTTTTTAGATTATACTGCTTCTCTAGCGGCTATAAGAAGTTTATTAGAAGAAGGCGCTACCAATTTAAGTGCTGGAGGAGATTCTTTTCCCTTTGAATTATCAAATGGCTTTAATGGATTTTCTACCCCCGCTTCATTTCTTGAAGTTAATAAAGCAATTTCTGCAAGAATAGCGGCGTATCAGGGAGATCTTTCGGCATTGTCTAATTTTCTTGATGATTCATTTTTTGATCTTACTGGCGATTTAAATACAGGAGCATTTTATGTATTCTCATCAGATGGTAACGATGTGTTTAATCCAATGTTCTTTGCTTTAAATTCATCCACAGCAGGTGCACGAATTGCTCAACCAGACTTTGTGCCCGATGCAGAAACAGGAGACGAAAGACTTTCAAAAGTAGTTTTGAGGAATTCTTCATTAACCTTAGATGGGTTGACAGGTGATTATGATGTTTTTGTATATACTTCAAACACATCGCCTATACCCATTATTAGAAATGAAGAACTGATTTTATTGTATGCCGAAGCTAATCATATTAGCGATCCTAATGAAGCGGTTGCTGCAATAAATATCGTTCGTAACGCTGCCGGCCTTCAGAATTATTCAGGAGGAGTAACACCAGAAGATTTGGTGAATGAAATCTTAATACAAAGAAGATACTCTTTATACGCAGAAGGACATCGATGGATAGATATGAGAAGATTTGAAAAATTAAGTGAACTACCTATAGATAGAACTGATGATGATGTATGGACACAGTTTCCTATCCCACTAAATGAAAATCAATAATCATTCATTTAACAATATCCATAAAAGGGCATTCTTAAAGAATGCCCTTTTTTTATAATCCTAGAACATGAGGTCAATTTGTTGAATCACAGTTTATTAAGCAATTAATGTTAACTTAATGTAAATTAAATGTTATCTGAATGTTTGAATATTGTAAAATTTATGTACTTTTGTAATGTAAATGCTATGTAAACATTAATTTAAAATATTCACTACATGAAAAAGATAGTCCTCATATTCGCACTTATATTTACAGTAACCTTATTTGCTCAGGAGAATAAACCCGTTCTGGAAAAGCAAGGAGAACTAGTGAAAGCTACTTATTATCATGATAATGGAGAAGTTGCTCAAATTGGTTTTTATAAAAATGAGAAACCCCATGGGGAGTGGATTGCATACAACAATGAAGGTGATAAAATTGCTATTGGCGAATACAATGTAGGTAAGAAAGTAGGCAAATGGTTCTTTTGGAATGATACACAACTAAGTGAAGTTGACTATACAGAAGGACGTATTGTAAACGTCACCAAATGGGATAATGCCAAATCTATCGTAATTAATTAATGTTTAATCCTTAAAAATTATATAAAAGCCTGAAATAGAAATTTCAGGCTTTTCTCTTATTAATACAAGTTTACTTATAAAATGCTCTAAGTATTTATTCTACCACTAACCTCTCATACCTCTTAATTCACATCAAGATCGAAAAGTTCACAGTATAACCTTACATTACATCTAGTTACAAAAACAGTCTCCCAACATTCATAGACTTGGATTGGTTGAGTATAAGTTCCTTCTTTAACACAGGCTGCTTCTAGTTTACTAATAGCTGTTTTCTAAAGCTGTAATTTTTTAAGATTTTGCTTTTTCATGTTTAACAAATTAAAAGTTATACTTGAAATTAATAAATATGAATGCAAAATGACATTTTAATTAAATTAAAAATTGTAGTATTTATCTTAACTAACTAAAACTATATATTCTATGCAATAAGAATTACTTTGCAGATGTGCTTAGCGCATACCGATAAATAAATATGTATCTTTGTACCACAGAAAAAAATAAAAATTGTAGATATGTATCCAGCAGAATTAGTAAAACCTATGAGAGAAGACCTTACTAAGGTAGGGTTTACAGAGCTCCATACTGCGGAAGAAGTAGATGCCGCAATGAGTAAGGAAGGAACCACCCTTGTGATGGTTAATTCAGTATGTGGATGTGCTGCTGCTAACGCACGTCCAGGAGCCAGAGTATCTTTACAAAACACAAAAATTCCTGATAATTTAGTAACCGTATTTGCAGGAGTAGATCGTGAAGCTACCGACAAAGCAAGAGCTTATATGGTTCCTTTTCCTCCTTCATCTCCTTGTATAGCCTTATTTAAAGACGGAGAATTAGTTCATATGTTAGAAAGGCATCATATTGAAGGTAGGCCAGCAGAGCTAATTTCAGACAATCTTATAGACGCATATAACGAACATTGCTAGTTAAGATATTCCTTGAAATATATAGAAAACCGCTTAGGCGGTTTTTTTTATTAATCAATAGATTGTTAACCATTTCTTTGTTTTCAAAAAACGCAATTCTATCTGGTAAATTTTACACCAACCCAAGGTTTGGAATACTTCATCAAGAGAATAAAAAATGATTAATTATTTCTCGTTTGCGTTTTATATTTTTGACAGATGAAAAAATTAGTTGCTTATCCATTATCGGTCTTATACTTTATTGCCTTTGGGCTTTTATTAGTCATTTTTCATGCAATTCAATGGTTTTGTTTCAATGTAATTGGCTATCAAGCGCATAAAAAAAGTGTAGATGTTCTCAACTTCTTTATTATGCGTTGTACTAATATCTTGGGTACTCGATATAGTTTTAAATATTCAGAACCCATTCCCACAGGACAGCCTATAATTATTGTTGCCAATCATCAAAGTATGTATGACATTCCTGCCATTATATGGCATATGCGTAAATACCATCCAAAATTTATAAGTAAAAAAGAACTGGGAAAAGGAATTCCAAGTGTTTCCTATAATTTAAGACATGGAGGCTCTGTATTAATCGATAGAAAAGATAGGGCAAAGGCGATTGCAGATCTTAGAGAATTTGCAAAATATATACATAAAACAAAGAGAGCAGCTGTGATTTTTCCAGAAGGAACACGAAGTAGAGATGGAAACCCGAAAAAATTTGCTGTTGCCGGTCTTAAAACACTCTTTGAATTTGTTCCAGACGCTATAGTGGTGCCTGTTAGTATTAACAATTCTTGGAAATTACTTGAATATGGCAAGTTTCCTATGGGTATAGGAGTATTTGTAAAATTTGAAGTACATGCCCCCATTCCAGTAGCTGATAAGACTCCTAAAGAACTACTTGAGCATATTGAAAAAACAATTAAAGATGCTATACATATTTAATGAAACACTCAACTCTTATTGAAAAAACCATTGTTTTTGTAAAGGAGACTTTGGCAGATGCCGAAGGAGGTCATGATTGGTTTCATACGCAACGTGTATTCAATAACGCTTTGTTGATTGCAAATGGTGAAAAAGCAGATTCCTTAATAGTTGGTTTAGGTGCTTTACTACATGATATTGCAGATTCCAAATTTTACGATGGTGACGAGACAATTGGCCCTAAGATAGCTCGAACTTTTCTTGAATCAGTAGAGGCAGAAGAAACCGTAATAACCCATGTTGAAAATATTATTAAACATATTTCTTTTAAGGGTGGCAATGAAAAACAAGAATTTAGTTCTAAAGAACTAGACATAGTTCAAGATGCAGATAGATTAGATGCCATTGGTGCCATTGGAGTAGCAAGAGCTTTCAATTACGGTGGTTTCAAAAATCGTTCACTTTATAACCCAGATATTAAACCTAATCTACATATGAACCGTGAAGAGTATAAAAAATCTACTACACCAACCATTAACCACTTTTACGAAAAATTACTACTCCTTAAAGACCGGATGAATACTAAAACGGGTAAACAAATTGCACAGCAACGCCACCAATTTATGGAAGAGTATCTAAAGCAATTTTATAGAGAATGGAATGGTGAACCCATTTAAACTAAAAATTATGCAGCTAAAAAATAATCATATTCTTTTCTTTTGTACTGGTAATTATTACCGAAGTAGATTCGCCGAACTTTATTTTAATCATCTTGCTAGTGCTCAAGATCTTACTATTAGAGCCTACTCTAAAGGTTTACGACCTTCTCCAAATAATGAAGGTCCTATTTCTCCTCACACAAAAAAGTATTTGGAAACACAAGGATTAGAAATACCAATTCCTAAATGGCCAGAAATCACAAATATAGAAGACTTTGAGGCTCCTGCAAAAGTTATTGCTATGGATAGAGAAGAACACGAACCTATGATGAAAAATTCATTTCCACAATATCAAGAACGCATTGAGTATTGGTCTTTTGCTGATGATTATATTACAGAGCCTAAAATTATTCTTCCTGCATTACAACTAAAAGTAGATGAATTTTTTGAGCAATTTCTTGTCCATTCAAAATAACTTCAACTGTCTATCTTTGTAGCCTTCATGTAAATCACAATTCATTCTAGGAACTGTTTTATCTTTAAAATAAGTATGCTTGGCTAAAGCTATTAAACTATGTATTTGTTCTGCGATCTTACCTTCTCCTTTATTTCTTATTCCATACCTACTATCATTCAAACTTCCCCCATGACATTCGGCAATTTGATGTAGCACTTTCTGTGCCCTATCTGGCATTGCTTTTTCAATCCAATCTGTAAAAACCTTACCAACAGCTCCATTCAATCTAACCACCGTAAAACCAATGGAAACTGCGCCAAGCTCTGCAGCCTTTTTTGCTAGTGAAAGTATCTCATGACTATTGATTCCAGGAATAATAGGAGCTATCATTACATTAACAGGAATCCCATTTTCTGAGAGTATCTCTACTGCATTAAGTCGTTTCTTTATACTAGCCGTTCTTGGCTCTAGAAGTATTCTAGTACTTTCAAGTAGTGAGGTAATACTTATATTTACTCTTAGCAACTTATGGTCTGCCAGCGCTTTTAATACATCCAAATCTCTAAGTAGCCATGCATTTTTGGTGATAATACCCACTGGGTGCCTATATTTTAAAAACACTTCTAAACAAGCTCTGGTAATACGATATTTTTGCTCTGCGGGTTGGTAACAATCCGTGTTTCCTGAAAGTACTATAGGACGAGCTTTCCAACGCTTACTCTGTAATTTTTTTTCTAGTAAGGCAGGTGCATTTTTCTTAATAAGAATGGTTCGTTCAAAATCAAGTCCTGCATTATATCCCCAATATTCATGAGTATTTCTTGCGTAGCAATAAATACAACCGTGCTCACATCCCTGATATGGGTTTAAGGAATACTCCATACCTACATCTGGACTATCTACCTTGTTTACAATGGTTTTTGGAAAAACCTCTAAGTACTGAGTTTTACTTTTGATTGCTTCCTCACCTTCTAACCTGCAATATTCTAAAAAGTCACTTCGCTGTTCGTTGGTAAACGTATCAAAGCGATTGTTCACTTGAATTTGAGCTCCCCGACCTTTAATAAGTTTTGAGTTTGACATTTTTTATTGGATATTTTCCAAAAATACGGAATTTATCCAATAAATAGAATCGTTAAAAGTTAATTCTAAAACTCTATGGGAACCCTAATGGGTTGCTTACGATTGCCTCTTCTTGCTAGAAAAAATACTGATTCATTATTTGGAGCCACTACTCCTTTGCTCACCATTACTGGAAGCCTAATATCCTTTTTATTTGTGACTTGTTTGTAACTTAAGTCCCCATTATTTTTTACCACAATCATATAAACCTCAGGACTCTTAGAATATCCTTTTTTAAATAAAATTCGCTCTCCGGAAATTCGTTGAGGCACAGATCCCGAATTGACAAAAAAACAGGTATTGCCATCTTTAACTACAGAGGTATAGGAAACATAAGCTTCATCTCCCATGGTTCTTTCTGCTTTGTTAATATTTCTTGCCCATTCCATTTTTCCGTTAGCATTTAGTTTGGCACAAACAATATCATTATAATGGTAAATAAAAATTTGCGTTCGCGAATCGTCTGGATTGTTTTTATATTTACTGGAAACATACTCCTCTTCAGCATTAAATATTATAGATCCGTCTTCTTGTATATGCAGATCCCGAAAGCCTAGATTTTTTAATTCTTTATCTGTTTCTGCACCGTATTTATCGGTCATAAATTGTGCTGAAAACGGATTAAATAGTTGATCTTTTATGGATAGCGTATTAGCATCTAAAGCAACAAAGACCAAACCTCTGTATTTACGATCACTAAAATTTGAATAGAATCCTACACATTTAAGGATTTCTTTATCTGCAATGAGTTTTAAAGAACTCGCAAAAAGGTCATTCTTTTCAAAGTATTGCATAATGGGTGGTGACTCTTTGGTAAAACGAAATAGTTGATACCGGTACTTTAAAGAGATAGCTTTGGTTCTTTTCCCCTGCTCATATGCTTTAGACAACAGATAGAAAGAGTTATTTGTCTTATTGTACTCTAGATTCTCAAAAACAAGATGTCTGTCTAACGTTTCTTCCTTCAGTTCATATGCTAATAAGTTGTTTAGATTCGCATCAAAAAAGTAAACTTTATGAAGGTCTCTACTTTTGATTTTACTATCAATAGAAATCATAAATACTGATTTCTTGCTATCAAACAAAAGCTGAGAATAAAACTTATCATTAAATGGCACCTCGTATTTGGTAAGAAAATTTATTCTTTTTTCTCGCTCCCTTTTAAATCTAAATAGCTCTTTTTTCCTAAACTGAAAATTATCTAGTTTGGTAGTATTTGCCCAGTAAATGTAATGTCCGCTTTCTTTATTATATCCTACTTCAATTATTGATATTCCATTTTCGCCTGCAACAACACCCATTATCTCAACATCATCTGCCTTATAATTGTATTTGTTAATGAGCTCTAAAGATTCATTATAATGTTCAATATAATAGCCTTGTAACCTAA
This sequence comes from Ascidiimonas meishanensis, assembly GCF_037782385.1. Lineage (NCBI taxonomy): Bacteria > Pseudomonadati > Bacteroidota > Flavobacteriia > Flavobacteriales > Flavobacteriaceae > Ascidiimonas > Ascidiimonas meishanensis. Next base: position 208,061 of record NZ_JBBEXD010000005.1, on the reverse strand, counting down.
TGATCATGCCTCCGTAATATGCTCTCACGATTACTACTCCTCCATTCCCATCATTTTCAGTTGCTATAATATTAGAAAATTTATAGCGGTCACTCATACTTTCACCTGCCTTGTAAGAAGTTTCTATAGATTGTGCAGTTATCTGGAATTGAAAAAAGAATACAGTAAAAAAAAAGAATAAGATTCTCATGGTTGAAAAGGTTAAGTGATTAAAAGAAGAAAAGGGCATTCTTCTTTATGATGAAACGTAAAAATCAATTTTAAATTTTAATTCCCTGGGAAGTTGGCTTTTCTCTTTTCTAAAAAAGCAGTGGTTCCTTCCTTGAAGTCGGCTGTTCCAAAACAATCTCCAAAGGCTTTTACCTCTACATCATAGCCATCTATTCCTGCTTTAAAACCAGCATTGACAGCTTCAATTGCATAACTTATAGCCACAGAAGAGTTGTTACCTATTTTTCCCGCAATTTTTTTAGACAAGGGTAGCAGCTCTTCTTGCAGAACCAGATGGTTTATAAGGCCATAAGAAAGTGCTTTTTCTGCATCTATCATTCCTGCTGTCATGATCATTTCCATGGCTCTTCCTTTACCTACCAATTGAGGTAACCGTTGCGTTCCTCCATATCCTGGAATTACACCTAGAGAGACTTCTGGCAGGCCCATTTTAGCATTATCACTAGCGATCCTAAAATGGCAAGCCATTGCTAGTTCCAATCCTCCACCCAAAGCAAAACCATTAATTGCAGCGATTACAGGAGTTTTTAAATTCTCAATAAAATCAAACAACATTTCCTGACCTTTTCTGGCTAGCTTACCGCCTTCTTTAACAGAAAATTCAGAAAATTCAGAAATATCTGCTCCAGCTACAAAAGCCTTTTCACCACTCCCTGTAATAACAATTACTTTTATATCTACATTTTTATCAAGCTCATCAATAGCTTTATGGAGTTCTTCAATGGTATTTTTATTAAGTGCATTGAGTTTGGTGGGTCTGTTAATGGTAATGATAGCTAAATGACCCTCTTTCGCTATCAGAATGTTTTCAAAGTTCATGATTTATATTTTTTCTATGGGGAAAGTAACCGTAAAAACAGTTCCCTTTCCAGTTTGTGATGTAAAGTTAATACTTCCCTGATAGGTTTCCACAATATTTTTAACCATTCCAAGACCTAACCCCATGCCGCTACTTTTAGTGGTAAACTTTGGTTCAAATATTTTATCTCGAAACTCTTCTAGTATTCCCTTACCATTATCTGCAACCATAATCTCAACGGTATCATTCTTTGTAGCAACCGAGACTACAATTTTGGGTTCTTTATTTTCATCTATAGCTTGGGTTGCATTTTTGACCAGATTGGTCACCACTCGTATAAGCTGAGTACGGTCAAGCTTCGCTATAATGCTTTCTTCTTCTGCAATAAAAGAAATGTATTGTTCACTAAAGATATCTAATGCCAATTTAACTACTTTAACCACATCAAGCGTTTCATTTTGCTGTGCCGGCATTTTTGCAAAATTTGAAAAAGCAGAAGCAATATTGCTCATGGTATCTATTTGTTGAATCAAGGTATGTGTATACTCATTTAGTTTCTTAGTTACATCTGGATCTTCTGGATCAAATTTACGTTGGAAACTTTGAACACTTAATCGCATAGGTGTTAAAGGATTTTTTATTTCATGAGCTACTTGTTTTGCCATCTCTCTCCAGGCTTGCTCTCTTTCACTGCGTGCTAATTTCACGGCACTTTCCTCCAGCTCATCAATCATACTATTGTATGCGCCTACCAATGTTTCAATCTCTTGACTTGCCCCTTTTAGAATTATTTTTTCATTGCGGTGGCTAAGTCTGGTCTGATCTATTTTCTGAGAAATGGTTTTTAAGGATCTTGTTATATACTTTGAAATCACATAAGCAAGAAAAATAGCAATTACCAACATGAAGAGATAAACCAATCCAAGACGAATCAGGAATTCTTTAAGTTCCATAGCATTAAAAGAATCGTCTTCAAAATAGGGGAGATTTAAAATCCCAATAGGTTTAAACCTCTTATCTGTTATATACGTATAAGAAGATTGGAAACGGCCTCCAGCAGCTATTTTCTTCTCTACGAACCGCTCGGTTGGAGACATGGAAAGGCCATATAATACATCTCCACTTAAACATCTAGAAATACTGTCTTCTTCAAACTTAGGACGAGAACTTTTAATGAGATTTCCTTCAAGATCATAAATATTGAAATTTACATTTTGCACGTCTGCAATCTGATAAATTTCATCTTTAAAAATAAGATCCAGATATGAAGTTTCTACTGGATAGGTAGTTTTCAAAATCACATAGTCTACACTTGCTTTTACTTGCTCTTCTTTTCGTTCTAAACGATCTCTATGATAATCTTTTGATTGTTCCCGATATTGATAGATGGTTACTCCTGCAATAAGTATAGAAGCAATAACCACCAGAAGGATCATGGTTAAGAAAATGCGGGTTCTAAGTGATAATTTTTTACTCACAAACTATATTTTCATGCAATTACAGCAATAATCAAGCCATTTTACCTGCTTCAAAGATCTCATGCGTCCGGATTTTTAGTCCGAATTTTTTTGTACAACCTTATTCCTAACATCAATAATATGGCTAAACCAAAAATACCTATTACCCCAAAGATCCAATTCACTGAACTCTTTAAGATGGCAAGAAAAACTACCGCAAATAGAATAAGGGTGGCACCTTCATTCCAGATACGCATAAAACCAGAGGTATACTTGACGATATCTCCTTGAAGTTGTTTATAGATTTGATGGCTTTTTAAATGATACACAAGAAGTAGCCCTACAAAAACCAATTTTACCTGCATCCAACTCTGATCTAACCAAGCTGGTTGAATGAGCAATAGCCAAATTGCAAAAAAAGTAGCAAGAATAGCAGAAGGCCAAGTTATGATAAACCATAACCTCTTAGCCATTAATTTTAATTGTTTACCTAATATTTCGCGATCTGGTGATTCTTTTTGTGATGCTTCAATTTGATAAATAAATAATCTGGGCATATAAAATAGTCCTGCAAACCAAGTGATCACAAAAATGAGATGTAAAGATTTAATATAGTTATAATACTCAGACATTCATCTTTATTTTATTTATCCTCAATAAAAAGATATTGTAATTTGGCATTGTTAAATGCTTCATTAAATTGTTTTATTTCATTACTTACCAATTTGTCAAAAGCATTTAATTTTTCCTCAATAGCCTTAGACAACTCATTCTTAACCGCTATATCCTGGTCGGTTGGAGGAAAATCACCTATAGTAACCAAACTATTGATATGTGCTAATTTGTTAGTAAGCCTTATAGGGAAATTCAAAGGATCTTGGTTACTTCTGTTTTTTGTTTGGTAAAGCGCTTCTTCAATTTTAGTAAATTCCTTTTCCAGCTCTTTTGCTTTTTCAACTAACTCTTTAACAGATTCATTCTCTTTATATTGTTTTTGGAATGCCTTTAATTGTTTATTTATTTTTCTAATTTTTTTAATGGATTGATGTGCCCTATCCACTGTTTCATTGACATCCTTCACAAAATCAAACTGGCTTTGCATTCCTGTTACATCTACCTCTGCTCTTGGATCTGGCAGTATGTTAAACTTTTGCGTCTTACTCTTACCATTCACATCTAAGGTTACCTCATATGCTCCAGGCACTGCTTTGGCTCCATTAAGATTTGCCCACCATAAAATCATTCCCAGTAGTTTTTCTGCACCTTTATAGCGAGTATCCCAAACAAAAACATTGGCTCCTTTTTTAATTTTAAGTTGTTCTGATTTCTCCTTTGCCTTATTATTAAATATTTTTATTTCTTTGCCGTTCACATCTTTGTAAACCAGAGAAACGGAATCTTTCTCCATATCAACGTCCTTTAGGTAAAAATAGGTAATCACACCATTTGGATGGTTGGCTCCGGCAGTTTTAGTAGCTTTACCTACCCAGCCTTTCGTTCTATAGGTGTCTTTGGGTTTAAACAATACCATTTCTTTCTTAATTAACTCCTGATTTAATTGTCTTAAAAGAGTTAAATCATCCAATATCCATACACTTCTTCCTTGCGTAGCTACTACCAGATTGTCATCTTTAACTACCAAATCTGTTATGGGAACAATAGGTAGGTTTAATTGAAATTTTTGCCAACTACTTCCATCATTAAAAGAAACATACATACCTGTTTCTGTACCTGCATACAACAAACCCTTTTGTTTGGCATCTTCACGTAATACTCTTGTAAAATGTTCCTTGTCAATTCCTTTATTGATACGTGTCCAAGTCTCACCGTAGTTTGTTGTTTTGTATAAATATGGTTGAAAATCACCTAACTTATATCTTGTAGCCGCTACATAACAAGTGCCTTCATCAAATGCAGAGGGCTCTATGCTGTTTATCATGCTCCATTCCGGCAAACCTTTTGGGGTTACATTAGTCCAATTTTTTCCACCGTCTTTAGTAATATGAATTAATCCATCATCACTGCCTACCCATAATAAACCTTCTTTTAGGGGACTTTCATTTGCAGCAAAAATGGTACAATAATACTCAACTCCCGTATTATCTTGCGTAATTGGTCCTCCAGAAGACTTTAGCTTTTCAGGGTCATTTCTTGTAAGATCGGGGCTTACTAATTCCCAACTTTGTCCTTCATTTGTACTTACATGAACATGATTTGAAAATGTATATAATTTATTGGGATTATGTCTTGAAAAAATAATGGGAAAGTTCCATTGAAAACGATATTTCATACCTTCTGCTCCATATCCCATTGGGTTATCTGGCCAAACATTGATTGCTCTTACGGTTCCTGTTTTATGATTTACCCTAGTTAGAAAACCACCATAACTTCCTCCGTATACAATATCATTATTCTTAGGATCTACCGCTATATGTGCAGATTCTCCTCCAGCGGTTTCTTCCCAGTCATCTTCGTCAATATAACCATCGTCACTTCTATGGTTGATTCTAATAGTTGAGTTATCCTGTTGTGCTACATAAATACGATAGGGGAAATGATTATCTACCGTTACACGATAAAATTGTGCTGTGGGTTGGTTGTGATACGTACTCCAGGTTTCTCCACCATCGTAACTTACCTGAGCACCACCGTCATCCGCAATAATCATTCTTTTAGCATCTTCTGGCGCAATCCATAAATCATGATGGTCACCATGTGGTGCATTGTACATACTAAAATTCTTACCTCCGTCTTTAGACTTATGATATCTTACATTCACCACATACACTACATCTTCATCTTCGGTATCTGCATAAATACGGGTATAATACCATGCACGTTGCCTTAAGCTTCTTTCACTATTGATCAATTTCCAGGTATCGCCGCCATCTTCACTACGATAAACGCCTCCTTTATCCTTATTCTCAATAATTGCCCATACTCTTTCAGAATTCTGTGGAGAAACTGTTACGCCTATAATCCCCAAAGTTCCTGTTGGGAAACCTTCTTTCTTTGAAATTTCTTGCCACGTTTCTCCGCTATCTGTGCTCTTCCAAAGTGCAGATCCTTCTCCACCACTACTGAGACTATAGGGTGTTCTCTGTACCCTCCATGTAGCTGCATACAAAATTCTTGGATTATTAGGATCCAGAATCAAATCTACCGCCCCTGCCTGAGTATTTGTAAATAAGGTTTTTTTCCAAGTTTTACCTCCGTCAATACTTTTGTAAACACCTCTCTCATTACTTGCCTTATAGATATCTCCCAAGACCGCGGCATATACAATATCCGGATTATTTGGATGTACCGCTATTTTGGGTACATGTCTTGATTTTTCCAAGCCGGAAGCTTTCCATGTTTTTCCTGCATCATCACTTTTCCATATACCATATCCAGAAGATACATTACCTCTAACAGTTACTTCACCACCTCCTACGTAGATTACATTAGGGTCACTTTTAGCAACTGTAATAGCCCCTACAGAACCTCCAAAAAAACCATCAGAAATATTTTCCCAGCTGCGTCCACCATTTTCAGTTTTCCAGACTCCTCCTCCCGTTGCTCCAAAATAAAAAAGATTAGGCTTACCCGGCACACCCGTAACCGCTGCAGAGCGACCTCCACGAAAAGGTCCCACCAACCGATACTGCAACGCATCGTACACTTTCTCTGGATAGAGCGGTTCAGAAACCGATTTTTTATTTCGTTGTGAAATAACATCCGTTTGAAAAAAGAGTAAAAACAAAACGGCCAGAAAGGCACTGTTGAAGGAAAAACGCATGATAAAATTTTGTTGAGTTAGCTATGTCTAAAAATAGGAATAAAAAATATAACCGCCTTAAAAATTAAGTCCTTTTAGGAAGCTGGAGGCGCATCTTTTTTCAGGGTTCTCTTTACTTCTCTATGTAAATATAGGGCAGTAATAATAGTTGACATAAGATCTGAAATTGGAAAAGAAATCCAGACTCCTATTTCACCAAAAAAATAAGGGAGCATAAAAATAAGTGGAATAAAAAATAGTGCTTGACGAGTAAGGGTAAGCAATAAGGCGGGAATCGCTTTACCTATTGCCTGAAAGTAAGCCGCGCCAATTAATTGTACCGCTACTATTGGGGTGGCAGCAAAAACCCATCGCATGGCTCCTGGAGCACTACTGACCACTTCTGGATTATCTGTAAAAATTTTGGTGATCCCTTCTGGGAAAATCATTATAAATATGAAAATAAAAAGGCCCAACCCTATAGAATACTTCATTGCAGTTCTGATTGTTTCTTCTACTCTCACATATTTTCCTGCACCATAATTAAATCCTGCAATAGGCAAAAAACCTTGTGTAACCCCTAATACTGGAAATAAGGCAAACATAAGCATTCGGCTTATAATAGCATAAACGGTAACTGATGATTCGCCTCCCAAATCGTACAGAATATTATTCATAAATAAATAAGTGACACTCACTACTGCCTGTCTTGACAAGGTTACAAAACCTAAAGAGCTAATTTCTTTTACGATAGATAAGTCTAATCCAAAATGCTTCCATCCAATTTTTAATTCGGAATTTTTGGATAGAAAAAACCACGCTACATATGAAAAACATAAAAAGTAAGATATGGAGGTTGCCCAGGCTGCACCATGCATCCCATAGTCTAGAAGGTTTATAAAAACGTAATCCATCACCAGGTTACTAATGGAAGGAATAATCATAGCGATCATAGCAAATTTTGCTTTTCCTTCTGCGCGAATTACGTTGTTACCCATCATACATAAAGCCAGGAATGGAACTCCACAAACAACAATAATGTAATAGATTTTAGCAAATTCAAAAATAGCCCCTTTACCTCCAAATGCGGGAATTAATGTATCTACAAAAAATAGCCCTAAAGCCACAAGGCCTATAGTAAGTAGTAATGTAAGTGTAATTTGATTACCAAATGAACGAAGGGCTTTATTGTGATTGTCTGCACCTAATGCCCTAGAAATAATAGAAGAGCCGCCAATACCAATTGCCATACCCAATGCACCAATAAAAAAAGAAACCGGAAGCACCACATTGATTGCTGCAATGGCTGTAGAGCCTATCCATTGTCCTACAAAAATGGTATCTACCAATATATTTAAAGACATAACAAGAATTCCAATAGAAGCTGGAACTGCTTGTTTTATCAATAACTTTCCAATTGAATCGGTACCTAATTCAGCTGAAGAAACACTCGCCATTTAACCATTTTTAATACTGGCGAAGATACAGTTTAAAAGACAAAATAATTGAACTACTCTAAAAAGAGATATTTTTAGACAGTTAAAAACAAAGCCCATTAAAATTGGGGAATCACTGGAATTTTTAGTTTTTAATTAATCTGACTTTAGGCATTTAGAAACACCTCATCTGAGTAATAAAATGACCTCTTTCCAAAGAAATTAACAGCACTAGTGTTCCCTCTAAACTAAAATATGGTTTTGAATTAATTCATTGCCCATTCATCTATCCATCTTCCCATAACCTTTATCCAGGCAGGATCGTCGTTAAGACAAGGAACTACATGAAAATGTGACCCTCCTCTCTCTTCAAATTCTTCTCTCGCTTCCATTGCAATCTCTTCTAAGGTTTCCAGACAATCAGAAACAAATGCAGGAGTTACAATTGCCATATTCTTAATCCCTTTCTCTGCAAAAGCATTTACTGTTTTATCCGTATACGGCTGTAGCCATGGATCAAAACCTAGGCGAGACTGGAAAGAAGTTGAATAAGAACCTTCTTTTAATTCTAAATATGCTGCTACTTGCCTTGTAGTTTCATAGCATTGATGGCGGTAGCAAAACTGATGTGCAGGTGAAGCAGTTTTGCAACATAGGCCATCTATTTTACAATGTGATTTTGTAATGTCTGTTTTCCGAATATGACGCTCAGGAATTCCGTGATAAGAAAATAAGATATATTCCCATTCTTTATCTTTTAAATATTCCTGAATAGAATTGGCAAGCACCCTTACATAATCTGGATGACTATAAAAGGCAGGTACCGAAGTAAATTGCATTTCTGGAAATTGTTTTTTGCGTATTTCTTCTGCCAATACCAAAATAGTTTCAGTAGTTGCCATCGCAAATTGCGGATACAATGGAATCAATAACACCTCATTAACACCTTGTTCGTGAAGCTCCTTTAAGCCACTTTCTATAGAAGGTTTTCCATAACGCATACCTAGTGATATGGGCACAGATGTAATTTCCTTCACTTTATTTTGTAAACGCTCAGAGAGAACAATCAGCGGAGAACCTTCTTCCCACCAGATTTTTTTATACGCTTTAGCCGATTTTTTTGGACGCGTATTTAGAATAATTCCTTTTACTAAAAAAGTACGAAGCCACCCTGGAAGGTCAATAACACGTTCATCCATTAAAAATTCTCCCAGATATTTTTTAACGTCTTTTGGTTCCGGACTATCTGGGGAACCCAAGTTTACTAATAACACTCCTTTTTTAATTCCCATTTTCACTATTTATAATCGCAAAAAAGGACTTGAGCAAATATTTTTAAATAAATACTCTTATGCTGTCCGTTTCACTTCAATTTTTTTTTCAAAAATACTACTTAATTATACGTTTACATAATTTTGAGAAAAGTCAAAACATATCAAAAAATTCTAATTTTGAGAAGTGTTTTTAATAACGGAGCTACTATAGAAAAATACTAACTCCCAAGAGCCATTAAATATTTTTTTGGAGTGGTTCCAAACTTCTTTTTAAAAGCAGCTATAAAATGACTTGAAGTGCTGTAACCAACTTTTAGCCCAACTTCATTGACATTATACTCACCACTCTCCATCATTTTACGAGCATATTCCATTTTGTAATCAAAAAGAAAACTGTAGACAGAATCACCATACAACTCTTTAAAACCAACTTTAAGCTTTTTTAAATTAAGACCTACTTGATTCGCCAGTTCTTGTAAACCGGGAGGTTCTGCCATATGTGAAATGATAATATCTTTTGCTTTTCTAATTTTTAAAACATTTTCTTCATCTACTAAAAATGGGCATTGTTCAATATCTGCATCTTCAGGTTTGTTAAAATACAAACCCAGTAGCTCATATACTTTTCCTTTTGTGTATAAATTTTCTACCGATGTGTGTAAATTAAAATTAATAATCTGATGTAACACAACACTCATAGACGGTGTAATAACACCGTCTTGGTAATACTTTTTATCCTTATTATCTGTACTTAAAAAATCTACATACCCCGCCTCATTAGAAAATAAAGAATGAAATTTTTGAATGGAAATCAGTACCGAAATTAACCATGATTTAGGGGCAATATCCATATCTATAGGTAAATCACGTTGCGGATTATACAACAGCAACGACTTATCTTCATGAACATCTAATTGATATCTTCCCTGATTAAAATTAAAGGTAGAAACACCTTTTAAACTAAAGTGAAACTGAATGAATGAGCTATCTATTTCACGTGTCATTCGTTGATGAATATCGGTTTCGTTTTGCATTGTCAAAACAATAAATCCTTTTTCAACCTCCAATTCCTTAACAGACCTTTGAGCGTTATTTTCTTCCTTATTGCTTTCCATAAAAATTCTTTTTATTATTTAGAATTGTTCTAAACAAAAAAGTGTAGAACTCCTATTAACCCTACAAATGTAGTATATTTACCTTATTTTAAGCCTTGTGTTCTTTAAAATCACTTCCAGCGTTGTAAAAAGTCCTTTGAGCGTTATTTTTTAGCGCAGCACCCTTCTATTTTTGCTTCAAATTTCAGTTGAATCTTTGTATGAAAGGGTACCACCTCTCTAAACATGCTACGTTTTATGCGATAGGCCTTAGTTATCAAAAGGCAGACGCAACCATTCGTGGACGTTTTAGTCTAAACCAAGAACAAAAGCACCATATTTTGGTTCAAGCCAAAAGAGAAGGTATTGATTCACTTATTTTGATATCTACTTGTAACCGTACTGAAATGTATGGCTTTGCAGCACATCCCTTTCAACTTATAAGACTCCTTTGTGAACATTCTCACGGCACCGTAGAAGAATTTGAAAAAGTGGCTTACGTACATAAAAATAGAGCAGCGATTAAGCATCTTTACAGAGTAGGCACTGGGCTTGACAGTCAGATTCTAGGAGATTTTGAGATTATTAGCCAGATAAAGCAAGGTTTTGCCAAATCAAAAGAATTACAATTAGCCAATCCTTTCTTAGAACGTTTATGCAATTCCGTAATTCAAGCAAGTAAAAGAATTAAGAATGAAACCAAACTTTCTTCTGGTGCAACTTCGGTCGCTTTCGCATCTGTACAATATATTCTGGCCAGAGTTCCCTATATCTCTGAAAAAAACATTCTGCTTTTTGGCACTGGAAAGATTGGGAGAAATACTTGCGAAAACCTTGTAAAGCACACCCGTAATGACCATATAACGCTAATAAACCGCACCAAGAAAAAAGCAGAAAAAATTGCTGGAAAATTTAATCTCTTGGTTAAAGAATACAGCGAACTTTCAGCGGAGATAGAAAATACGGATGTTTTAGTAGTGGCTACTGGGGCACAACATCCTACGATATCAAAAAAACTTATTCATTCTACTAAACCATTGCTCATTCTCGATTTATCTATACCCAAAAATGTAGATGAAAATGTAAAAGAGCTTCCTAATGTTACTTTAGTGCATCTGGACCAATTATCGCAAATAACTGATAATACGCTTGAGAAGAGAAAACAATTTATACCGCAGGCAGAAGAAATTATACAGGAAGTTAAAAATGAATTTATAACTTGGTTAGAAACCCGAAAGTTTGCTCCAACCATTCAGGCCCTAAAGAAAAAACTAAAATCGATGAAAGATGCTGAAATCGATTTCCAACGAAAAAAAATTAATGATTTCGATGAGTCTCAAGCAGAAATAATTTCAAACCGAATCATTCAAAAAATAACCACCCATTTTGCGAATCATTTAAAGGAACACGTAGACAATTCTGATGATAGCATTGATCTTATTCAAAAGATATTCAAACTGGAGGATCTCAAAAAATGAACAAAACCATTCGCATAGGCACCAGAGATAGTGAATTAGCGCTTTGGCAGGCAAATACCGTTAAAGATAAATTAGAAGCCCTAGGTTACAATACCCAATTAACCGCTGTTAAATCTACGGGAGATCTGGTACTTGACAAGCCACTTTATGAATTAGGCATTACTGGTATCTTCACTAAAACTCTTGATGTTGCCATGATTAAAGGGGATATAGATATTGCTGTGCACAGCATGAAAGATGTACCAACGCAGCTCCCAAAAGGTATTGTTCAGGCAGCCGTTTTGAAAAGAGCCGCAACAGAAGATATCCTTGTCTATAACGAAAATTTATCTTTTCTTGAATCAAATGGTCTCATAGCTACTGGGAGTTTGAGAAGAAAAGCACAATGGCTTCATAAATATCCTAATCATCAGATCACAGATCTTAGAGGAAATGTAAATACCCGACTTAAAAAACTGGAAGATAACAACTGGAACGGAGCCATTTTTGCTAAAGCTGGTTTAGAAAGAATTCACCTTACTCCCAAAAATCATTTGGTATTAGATTGGATGGTTCCAGCACCAGCCCAAGGAGCCATGTTAGTGGTGGTAAAAGAACAAGATTCTTATTGTAAAGAGGCGCTGGCAAAACTAAATCATTTACCAACGGAAATCGCTGTACGTATTGAACGTAATTTTCTTAGAACACTTGAAGGAGGATGTACTGCCCCCATTGGAGCTTTAGCAACAATTGTAAAGAACGATTTGCACTTTAAAGGTGCCGTATTCTCTCTAGATGGAAAGGAGAAGATTGAATGTAATGAAACTATTCCGTTAAATGAAGCAAAAGGCCATGGTGAATATTGGGCGAAAAAGATTCTGAATCAAGGTGGAGCCAATATTATGGAACAAATTAAGCAGCAACTCAAATGAGTTTTCGAGTACTTTCTACAAAAATACTTAGCGCTGCACAGCAACAACTATTATTGAACGCCGATGTCTCTTTTGTACACACCAACTTTATTCAAATTAAAGCAATACCATTTAATTCGCCACTAATTATTCAAAATGCAATTTTTACAAGTATGAATGCTTTAAAAATTGTACTTGATCATAAAATAGAAATACAAAATTGTTTTTGCGTGGGAACCAAAACAAAAGCTTTTGCAGAATCCCAAAACCTACAAGTAATTGCATTTGCAAATGATGCAGAAAATCTTTCAAGCATTCTTGTAAAAGAATACGCAGAAAAATCATTTACCTTTTTTTGTGGTGCAAAAAGAAGAGACATCTTACCAAACACGCTTAAAGCCAAAAATATAGCTTTAAAAGAAATTATTACTTATAATACTTTTTTAACACCCAAAAAAATGGATAGTAGGTATAACGGAGTTCTTTTCTTTAGCCCCAGTGCTGTAGAAAGTTATGTGCAACTCAACGCTCTTTCCAACACCATTGCTTTTTGTATTGGTCATACAACGGCAACATTGGCTCAAAAACATACTAACAAAATTATAACCGCAAATATTCCCTCCATAGAAAATGTTCTGGTACAAGTAATTAAACATTCAAAAATGATAAATTAATTAAGAATTAAAATATAATTTCGCTTTTAGTGAAGTTTTTACACCTACAATATAGTATTCATGATAAAAAACGATCTTTTTCTTAGAGCTTTAAATGGAGAAACTGTAGAACGTCCGCCAGTATGGATGATGCGTCAAGCAGGAAGGTATCTGCCAGAATTCATGGCTCTTAAAAATAAATACGATTTTTTTACCCGTTGTCGTACTCCAGAATTAGCTTCTGAAATAACGGTTCAACCTATTCGCATTATAAAACCAGATGCCGCCATCTTATTCTCAGATATTTTGGTAATTCCGCAAGCAATGAACATTCATGTGGAAATGAAACCTGGAGTAGGTCCTTGGCTACCAAATCCAGTGCGCTCTGCTAAAGATGTAGAACAAGTGATCATTCCTGATATTGATGAAGAATTAGGGTACGTAATGGAGGCAATTAAACATACTAAAGAACTTCTTAATGATGAAGTACCTCTTATAGGGTTTGCAGGTTCTCCCTGGACCATACTTTGTTATGCAGTAGAAGGTCAAGGTTCCAAAACTTTTGACACTGCTAAAGGATTTTGTTTTTCACAACCTGAAGCAGCGCATGCGCTGCTTCAAAAAATTACAGATACTACCATTTTATATTTAAAAGAAAAGGTGAAAGCAGGGGTGAATGCCGTGCAATTATTTGATAGTTGGGGGGGCATGTTATCTCCTGTTGATTATCAGGAGTTTTCATGGTTCTATATGAATCAGATTGTAGAAGCCTTAGCTCCATTAACTAAAGTTATTGTTTTTGGAAAAGGATGCTGGTTTGCCTTAAATGATATGGCTAAAAGTAATGCTTCTGCTATTGGGGTTGATTGGACTTGTTCTCCTAGAAATGCACGTTATCTCAGTGGAGGTAAAATAACATTACAAGGAAATTTTGACCCATCAAGACTTCTATCTCCAATTCCGAAAATTAAGAAAATGGTTCATGAAATGATTACCGCTTTTGGTAAAGATCAATATATCGCCAATTTAGGACATGGTATTTTACCCAACATTCCCGTTGATCATGCCAAAGCATTTGTAGATGCCGTAAAAGAATATAAACAGTAATGTATGCTCTTTGACCAATATACTTTTATTCATCCAGAAAAGGTAGACTATGAAACGTTTTACAGTTTAATAAACCAAAATATAAGGCATCTTAAAATTGGATTTCCATATACCATTCGCGCCTGTTCAACTCTCGAGAAAACAAAAGAATTTCTTGAGAAGAACATAAAAACGCAACAGCAAAAAAAAGGATACTATTTTTTTATTTTTGATACAGAGACCTCTTCCCTAGTAGGGCTTATTAACATTAAAAGTATTAATAGAAAAATTCCTATGTGTGAGTTAGGGTATTTTATTGATGAAAAATTACAAGGAAAAGGTATCATATCAAAAGGAGTAGCTATCATTGTAAAGTTTTGTTTTGAACAAATGAAAATGAATAAAATTTTTATTTGTACAGATCCATCCAATATTGGGAGTCAGCGGGTAGCATTAAAAAACGGTTTCTTGCAAGAAGGTATTCTGAGAAACGAATTTAAAGATCCAGATGGGCAGGTACACGATGTAGTCTATTTTGGGCTTCTTAAAGATGATTATAAACCATGAGAACCGAATTCTACAAGTATATCCAGCAGTTACAAGATAAAATAACTACTGCTTTGGAAGAAGTTGATGGCAAAGCCACTTTTAAAGAAGACCTCTGGGAGCGCGAAGAAGGTGGCGGAGGCCGTACCCGTGTAATTGAAAATGGAGCTGTCTTTGAAAAAGGGGGCGTTAATATCTCCGCAGTACATGGAGCATTACCTCCCGCAATGCAACATTATTTTAAAGTTGGAGAGGTTGACTTTTTTGCCTGTGGTCTTAGTCTGGTTTTGCATCCTACAAACCCTTTTGTTCCAACTGTTCATGCCAACTGGAGATATTTTGAAATGTATAATAAATCTGGTGAAATAGTAGATAGTTGGTTTGGAGGCGGACAAGATTTAACTCCGTATTATCTGTTTGATGAAGATGCTTCTCATTTTCATGAAATCTGTAAAACTGTTTGCGACCAACACGACCCTGACTTTTATAAGAACTTTAAAGAAAAATGTGACACCTATTTCTGGAATACGCATCGAAATGAAGCAAGAGGTGTTGGCGGACTCTTCTTTGATTATTGCAAGGCGGAAAATGGAAAAACTATGCAGCAGTGGTATGATTTTGTTACAGATGTTGGCAATAGCTTTCTAAAAGCATACGTGCCCATAGTTCAAAAAAGAAAAAATAATTTATATAGTCAGAAAAACAGAGACTGGCAGGAAGTTCGCAGAGGAAGGTATGTTGAATTTAATTTGGTGCACGACAAAGGAACTTTATTTGGCCTACGTACAAATGGTAGAATTGAAAGTATTTTAATGAGTTTGCCCCCTCATGTTCAATGGCGTTATGATCATCACCCAAAAGAAGGAACTGAAGAGGAAAGGCTTTTAAAGGTTTTGAGCAACCCTAAAGAATGGGTTAGATAAAAGGATAAACCTCTTTGCAAAGGATCAAATAAGGTTTATTAATATTTAGTTCGTACAATATACATTGTTTCTTCTACTGATAGTTTAAGCATCCTAACAAAAATCGCTCACCTTTTTATTCGTATAAGATTTTGCAACCCAATAATACCCTTTAACTGTATTGAATTTAATATCAATTATCAACATGAGGCGTGCACGCTCTCCGGGCAAGCAAAATAACAATGCATATTGTCTATGCTAGAAGTACAGGCTCCACTTCTTCTCCCTTTAATTTCCTGAATATTTAAAAAAACAGCTATGGAATTCTTCTTTAGTTCTAAATTTTTTATTTTTCTTTTTTATTAATTTTTTTACGCATTGTAACATTCACAGTTAACGCTCACATTGTTTTAAACATCCATTACCGGTTGTACACTCTCCTGATGGACCACAAGGTGCCAGATACGTACATCCGCTAGTAACCCATCCTCCTTTAACCTGTTCCACATTTAAATTAGAAATTATACTTTTTCTAATCTTTAGAAACTTGATTTTACTTTTTTTCATCTTATTTGTTTTCTAAAGTTATATTATAAAAGTAGTAAATTTCTTATTTTTTCTTACGCAAAAAATGTTAATTAATACTACCTCCAAATAACCGCTTTGCGGGTTTTCTTTTTAAAAGCGTTACTGATATGATAAATTCTAGCACGCACCAATAGCTTACGACCTTCAGGATTACGAGTGAAAATGAGCTTCGTTTTTCCCAGTTTTGCTTTCCAATGTTGCTGAAAAAGTTGTGCGTACTCTTTCTTGCCTCCAAAAATTTCGGGAACAGGATACTGCTGCTCTGTTTTAACTTGCTTTCTGAACCAATTTTTATTCGTTAACAAATATCTCGGGTTTCTTATTTCATCAACAACTTCTTCTAACGCTTTAATTATCAATTCTCCTTCCAGATCACTACATCCACCCACTATACATATCACTTCTCCATTAGAGCGAACTTCTGTTTCAATACTAACAGTCTCTTTTAAAGTGGTTAGATATCCCATCTCAGCAAGTGCAGAGACAATAACCTTTGCAATGTTGTCTACTTTGGTATGCCGAGTGCCAAATCTTACTAAAAGCGATAATGCTTTCCAAAATTTTCGTCCAAATCCTAAAGCAAGTGCTATTAATAATATGTAGACAAAATATAAAATTCCTTTTTCCATTAGTATTTTAAAGTTTCTCAATAGAAACTCTGGTAAAAAAAATGAAATGCCAATCAAAAGCTCAAAAAATGTATACATTACGGCATCTCTATAATAGAGTTTCTTTTGTTTTTGATAAGGATATTTACCCTCAGACCCTAATTTTAGCTCTCTCAACATCCCAGAACCCTTAGCTACCGCATTTTGCCACTTCTCTGCAATTAATGCTCTTTGCCGAGATTTTACCAAGGTTGCTTCATTTAGATTTTCCAATCTATTTACTTCAAAAATTTCAGGTAAATCTAAACGCTCAAACCCATTTTCAATATAGGCTGGTTCACTTTCTGAAATTCCAACAAATGCCTTAAACCTACGTTTTAATTTTGCTATATCTTTTCCTCCATCTGGTATTGTTGGATCTACACTTGCCAAGTGCCAGATAATTCCAGTTTTATTCTTATTTCCATTTTGAGATCTAATTGCTCGTCCTCGCATCTGGTTTGAGGTTACAAAAGAACCTACAAAAGAGGCTAGAATCAAAGAATTAATACTAGGTGCATCCCAGCCTTCACCTAATAATGATTTAGTACCAATAAGTATTTTAATCGCTCCTTTTTCAAACAAGCTGGTAACCATACTTGTAAGCCTTGTTTTTC
Source organism: Ascidiimonas meishanensis (assembly GCF_037782385.1). Taxonomy (NCBI): domain Bacteria; kingdom Pseudomonadati; phylum Bacteroidota; class Flavobacteriia; order Flavobacteriales; family Flavobacteriaceae; genus Ascidiimonas; species Ascidiimonas meishanensis. The sequence goes on along the minus strand of NZ_JBBEXD010000005.1, from coordinate 190,603 downwards.
CCGAAGTTTTAGCAGAAATAATCACAAAATCTTTATCAATTTCCCATTCGGTTACTCCATAATGTTTGTTAAAGCTACTTTCAACCATTCTGTCTGCCAATGCGTTCTTGTGAACTAATACAAGTGAGCCGGATAATATCCCTAAGGAAGATTTGTGTATAGAGTGCTTTCTTAAATATCTGAATATGGGAACTACCCCTATACGATTTATGGTATCAAAAAGATCATCTGGTGTTTTCAGGAATTCCTTTCTAATATAGTCTGTTAACACCACGCATCTAAGTTGGTTTCCTAAGTTTTGATATTCGGAAGCACAAATTTCTACAATGCTTTTCATTTTTACCGGACTATTAGCCAAAGAGCGATAGAGTTTATCATCACCTACAATATTTACATTTCCAGATTCCAAAATGCTCAATTTTCTAAGCCGCCCTTCTAGTTTTTTTAAATAGTCTTCAGCCTCCAACATATTTTCTCGATCTCTGATCAATAAATGTTGAAATAGTGTTTCTACCCATTGATAATCTAAAGCTGGAAATTCTATTTTTTCATTGTCAAAACCCAATACCTTCAATTTAGCTCTGGGAATTTCTATTCCTGATGCGTTCAGAAAAATTAATAGGGATGAAAAATATTCTGGCGTTTTATAAATGTCATCAAAAGCCTCCTCTGTAGCTGCATAAAACCTGTGTGATTTCAAAAAATTCAGAAAAACGGAATCCTCCTTTATCTGATCTACAAAATCAGAAATTTTTCTTCTGTATCTTACAATAGCCTCTATAGTAGCTTCTTCAGGTGTTGAAAAATAGACATAATCCTGATGCGGGCACAAATCACCTTCTTTGACTAGGCTGGGTACTGCAATCTCTTCATCTACAGGGCCACAAAGATTAAAATATCTTGAAATTTCCAGTTGCTCACTGTCATAGGGAGGGGTGGCCGTGAGCGCTACTACAGTAAAAAGTTTATCTTCTTTAAGAGCGATGAGACATTTCCACCATTCATTTTTTAAATGATGCGCCTCATCTAAAACAATACATTCAATATCATGATCATGAAAAAAGCTAAAGAAGTCCTTTTTTTCATCAAAACTCTTGAAAAAAGCATGTAGGGATTGATAGGTACTAAAAGTAATTTCGTTTGGTTTTTTTATATCGAAAGAATACTTTTTAAAAGAATCCTGATGCGTGAAAAAGGTGGATAACCTGTCTTTCCATTGATTTCTAATGGTGAGTGTAGGTGCTAATACCAATGTCTTTTTATTGATGCGCCGTACAATTTCAAGACCCAAAATTGTTTTGCCAGATCCTGGAGGCGCAATCAAATGCAAATGTTGGTCCGTACTATGTTTTTCTAGGTTTTCAAGAAAGACTGTCTGGTAACTTCTCCATGGAAATTTAAATTGTAAATCGTCTAAGAAATTCGGCAAGAAACACTCATTTTTAATGGTTAACTTTGTGCTTTTAAAAATAGTAAAATATATGTTCCCATTACGAAGAAACCGAAGGTTACGTCAAAATCATGCTATCCGAAGCTTAGTAAGAGAAACACATATTACCCCTAATGATTTTTTAGTACCTTTATTTGTGGTGGAAGGCACAAAAGTAAAAGAAGAAATACCTTCAATGCCTGGTTACTACAGGTATAGTCTAGACCTTTTACAAAAAGAAGTGAAAGCGCTTTGGGAGATGCAGCTAAAAGCAGTACTTCTGTTTGTTAAAGTTCCGGATATTTTAAAAGATAACAGAGGTACGGAAGCAATTAATAGCAATGGGTTAATGCAAAGAGCTATTAAGGCAGTAAAAGATGCAGCTCCTGAAATGGTGGTGATGACAGATGTAGCATTAGATCCTTATTCTTCTTACGGACATGATGGAATTGTAGAAAATGGAGAAATTGTAAATGATGAAACCTGCGAGGTTCTTGCAGAAATGAGCGTTTCCCATGCAAATGCTGGTGCCGATTTTGTAGCACCTAGTGATATGATGGATGGACGTATTCTCACTATTAGAGAAGCATTAGAAGAAGAAGGGTTCCTAAATACTGGTATTATGAGTTACAGTGCAAAATATGCCTCTGCTTTTTACGGTCCTTTTAGAGATGCGCTGGACTCTGCTCCTGGTTTTGGTGATAAACAAACCTATCAAATGGATCCTGCAAACCGTTTTGAAGCCATTAGAGAAACAGAAATGGATGTAGACGAAGGTGCAGATATTGTTATGGTGAAACCCGGTTTATGTTATCTAGATATTGTTCGTGAGATTAAAGACGCGGTAGATGTGCCCGTAGCCGTTTATCAAGTAAGTGGAGAATACGCAATGTTAAAAGCGGCTGCAGAAAAGGGTTGGTTGGATCATGATGCAGTTATGATAGAACAAATTACCGCTATTAAAAGAGCAGGAGCTGATGTTATAGCTAGTTATTTTGCAAAAGAAGTAGTACAGTTGATATCATAAAAAATAATGTACATGAAGAAATACTTATTTTTTATATTATTAACTCCATTATATGCATCAGCACAGGATACACCTATTTCTGCTTTCTTGATTAAATGGGAAAATTCTAAAAATTATCTATTGGAAATAGCAGAGGCTATGCCAGAGGAATTTTATGATTACAAACCTTCTGAAAGACAAATGTCTTTTGAAGAACAACTTTTGCATATTCAAAGTAATATGAATTGGTTAGGAAGTACGTATTTCAAACAAAAAAAAGTATCAAAAAAAACAGAGTACTTTACAAAAGAAACTCTTATTGTATATCTTCGAGAGTCTTTTAAAGCGATTGAAGAAGTGGTCAAAAATATCCCAGATGAAGCTTTAAAAGAGCAAGTTGAATTTTTTGCAGGTAAAAAAAGTAAGCTTCAAATTTTGAATCTCTTACAAGACCATGTTACTCACCACAGAGGGCAACTTGTTGTCTATCTTAACCTTAAAAATATTAAACCTCCGCGGTATAGTGGGTGGTAAATAGAATAATAAATATCAAAACTTTATGGCAGGTCTCTTAACATTTGCAATTTTATCGATTTTAGTTTCTTTCCTTTGCTCCATACTTGAAGCAGTTTTACTGAGTATAACTCCTACTTTCATAAATGTAAAAAAACAGGAAGGTAAAAAAACTGGAGAAAAACTGGAAGCCCTTAAAAATGATATAGATAAGCCCTTAATTGCTATACTTACCCTTAATACTATTGCTCATACTGTTGGAGCCATTGGTGTAGGCGCTACTGCAGAAGAGGCTTTTGGCACAGGAAATAATGTAGTAGGTATTGTCTCTGCGATTATGACAGCACTTATTCTTATTGTTTCAGAAATTATTCCAAAAACTATTGGGGCTACTTATTGGAAACAACTCTCTGGGTTTGCTGCTACTACATTAGATATTATTATATTTCCTTTAAAATATACTGGTATTTTATGGCTTTTACAGCTTACCACAAAACTTATAGGTGGGAAAAGTGCCCATGGCTCTGTATTTAGCAGGGAAGATTTTACGGCAATGACAGAGATTGCACAAGAAGAAGGTGTTTTTGAAGAATCTGAAAGTAAGGTGATTAAAAACTTGTTAAAATTTAAAGAAGTACAAGCTAAAGATATAATGACTCCTAGAACGGTCATAAAAATTGAAAAGGGAGAAACGCCTATAGAAGACTTTTTTAAAGCCAATCCAAAATTACGCTTCTCAAGAATACCTGTTTTTGAAGGTAAGGAAGATAATATTACCGGTTTTGTATTAAAAGATCAATTGCTAGAGGAAATTATAAATGGGAATGGTAGCGCTAGCATGTCCAGCATAAAAAGAGATTTACTAATTACCAAAAGATCTACACCTTTACCTGATTTATTTGAAACCTTTATTTCTAACAAAGATCATATTGCACTAGTGGTAGATGAGTTCGGTTCGGTTAGCGGTTTGGTCACTATGGAAGACATCATAGAAACATTACTAGGATTAGAAATTGTAGATGAAAGTGATCATGTAGAAGATTTACAACTACTAGCGCGTCGCAATTGGCAAAAAAGAGCAGAACGTTTAGGTATTATTCAAGGTACAGATACAAAAGAATAATGGAAGAGGTTTATATAAAAACTCCTCTAGGAATGGCTTATATAAAAGGCTCTGCAAAGGGTTTAACTTCTATACATATCTTAGATGCTGAAATTAAAACCACAACTGTAATTCCGCCCGAACTGGAGGATGTAGTGTATCAACTTCAAGAATATTTTGAAGGAAGAAGAACAAATTTTGATCTTAACTTACTACCAGAGGGTACTAGTTTTCAAAAACGTGTTTGGAAAGCATTGGAGGAAATCCCTTATGGAGCCACTGTCTCCTATTTAGAACTTTCAAGAACGTTAGGTGACGAAAAAGCCATCAGAGCAGTAGCTGCTGCTAATGGTAAAAATCCATTTTGGATTGTTGTTCCCTGCCATAGAGTTATTGGTAGTGATGGTTCATTAACTGGATATGCAGGCGGTCTATGGCGCAAAAAATGGCTGTTAGAACATGAAAATCCATCTCCGCAACAATCCCTTTTTTAGTATTCATAAAATAGATTATATTTAGTACGTAAAATCTTATAATATGCGTTTTGTCAAATCTTTTTTTAAATGGTTACTTATTCTAATTGCCCTTTTTGTAGCAGCCCTTTACATTTTTGATTATGATTATATTCTCAAAGCGGCAAGAACCATTTACGGGCAAGGACATAAAACGGCATATCTAGATGATTATAAAGTTTTTGATACCCGAATTATTAAAAAATCTTCCAATCCGCAATCTTGGTCTCTTCACAAAGACTATAATAATGCTACTTCTACAGAAATTCTGAACAAACTTCATGTAAAAAACGGCACTGTTGCTTTCCTAATTATTAAAAATGATAGCATTTGGTTTGAAGAATACAGAGAAGATTACACAAAAGATTCCAAGAGTAATTCCTTTTCTATGGCTAAAAGTATCGTTTCTGCTTTATTAGGCAAAGCAATTAAAGATGGGTATATTAAAAGTGTAGATCAACCTCTCACAGACTTTTATCCAGAATTTACTAGTGATTTTGCAAAGAAAGTCACTGTAGGAGATCTTGCAACCATGTCTAGTGGTCTGGATTGGGATGAAGCATACTATAGCCCTTTTTCTGTTACTACCAGAGCTTATTTTGAAGATGAATTAGATAAGATCATGCTAAATCTGAAAATTATTGAAGAACCCGGGAAGGAATTTAAATATTTAAGCGGAAGTACTCAATTATTAGGAATGCTAATAGGCAAGGCTTCCGGGAAAACACTTGCCGAATATTTATCAGAAGGGTTTTGGCAACCTATGGGTGCAGAAAATGATGCGGTTTGGCAATTAGATAGTAAAGAAAATGGTTTAGAAAAAGCGTATTGCTGTATTGGAAGTAATGCCAGAGATTTTGCAAGAATGGGAAAATTATATAAGGATCTAGGTAACTGGAAGGGAAAACAAATTTTAGATACTGCTTTTGTAAAAATGTCTGTTACACCAAGATTTAAGGAAACTCCTGCATATGGATATAGTTGGTGGTTACCTTTTCATCTTGATAGACAATTTTTTATGATGCGCGGGCATTTGGGTCAATATGTTATCGTACAACCAGAAGATAACATGATTATTGTGCGTTTAGGACATAGGCGAACCGAATATTACCGACCAAAAACTAATTTTACAGACGATATCTACATCTATATAGAAGAAGCTTATAAAATGACAGGATTGTATGATTAGTAAACTTAATTTTGAAAATGTTCTATTCTTAGATATAGAAACAGTTCCAGAATATATGGATTTTGCAGAGCTTGATGAAGTGCGCAAAGAGTTATGGGAAGCAAAATCAAAATACCAACGTAAAGATGAATACAGTGCAGAAGCATTTTATGATAGGGCAGGAATTTGGGCAGAATTTGGTAAAATAATTTGTATTTCTGTTGGTTATTTTGTCTTAAAAGGAAGTGTAAGAAACTTTAGAGTTACTACCTTCCATGGAGATGAAGTGAAATTGTTAAAAGAATTCAAAGCATTGCTAGAAACCCATTTTAATAGACCTGCTCATTTGCTTTGTGCACACAATGGAAAAGAGTTTGATTTTCCATACATCGCAAGACGTATGATTATTCATCATATTACTTTACCCACCAAGCTGAATCTTTTTGGTAAAAAACCATGGGAAATTCCTCATCTTGACACGATGGAGCTATGGAAATTTGGTGATTATAAACATTATACCTCTTTAAAATTATTAACTAACATCTTAGGAATTCCCTCTCCAAAGGGTGATATAGATGGTAGCCAGGTACGAGACGTTTATTACAATGATAATGATATTGATAGGATTATAGAATACTGTGAGCGGGATACTATAGCAGTTGCTCAAATACTTTTAAGACTTAAAGGAAAACCATTGCTTGAAGACAGTGATATTTTAAGTGTATAAAAAAAACCGAGCCTCTCAGCTCGGTTTTTTCTTTGGTTGGTTTGTGTTATTTATTGTTTAATGAACTTTTTAATCATTGTTTCTTCTTCATCGCTTACGGAAATAAGGTAAACACCTTTTGCCAATGAAGACACATTAATTTGATTGTCTTGAAGTTTACCAGACATCATCGTCTGTCCAATTAAATTGGTAATACTATAAGTAGCCTCAGCGTTATCTATTCGTTTTAAAGAAAGTGTATTTAAAACTGGGTTAGGATAGATATTGAAACCATCAATTTCAACGCCATTTTCGCCTGTAAAAGTTTGAACTCCTCCGCCTAAAGCTAATGCATTAAATGTACTTACACCCGCTCCACCGCTCTTACCCGTAATCGTAATCTGGTCAATATAGACTTGATCACTATTGGTACTCGCATCACATTGAATTCTAAATTGAGCATTCGTTGGAAAGCTATAGTTTGCTTTACTAATAGTGACTGTTGCAGAATAAAAACTTCCGTTATTAAAACTACTACCACTAGCGTAGGTAGCCACAGTGTTCCATGAAGAACCATCATAGAACCTTACCCAAAAGTCTTCTCCATTCTCCATGCTATTTGCATAGAAATAGAACTCTACATCAATTTCATCGTAAGAAGTAACATCAAAAGAGCCTAAAGTCATAGAAGAAGGAACTCCTGAATTATCTCTTAGCCTCATAGAACGACTTCCTTCATAAGAGAAAGTGCCTGAGTATCTGAAACAATCAGAACCGCCATCTACCCATCCGTCAAGACCGGTTTCAAAGAAACCTTGATGAAGTACATCACTTACGGGGCCTCCGCCACCTCCAGACTGAGTTGTGACCGTAGCAACATTACTAGATGGAGAAATATTACCTGCTGCATCTTTGGCTTGTACTGAGAAACTATAGGTTGTAGAAGCAGTTAGACCTGTTATACCTGTAGAGGTATTTGCTGTTGATCCTAATAAGGTAGTACCTTGATATACATCATACTCCGTAACACCTACATTATCTGTAGCCGCGTTCCAAGATAGGTCTAAGGTAGTTTGCGTTACATTAGAAGCAGTTAAGGCAGAAGGAGCAGTTGGTGCTTGTGTATCTGCTCCACTGCCTCCAATATTTACTGTATAATCTTCAACCTCTCCATACGTAAAGGTTTCACATGCTGTTGGTATTCCGTTATATTTCATAGAAACCCTCATTCTGGTAGCTCCATCTGTTGCAGACGTTGGTACTGTAAAGCTTCCAGATACGGGCGTAGTGGTTGAAGCAGTACGACTGTATACCAATTCACCAGCATCATCAAAGTCGTTATCTTGGTTATAGTCTATCCAAACTGCATAGCCTTCTGCATAGACTGTTCCTGTCCATGTAGGAGTAATTGTAATGGTTGCCGAAGCTCCTTTAGATAGATCTGTACTAAGAGACGTAAAATCTGCATAGCCCCCATTTGATCCTGATGTGTTATTTATACTTCCTAATTGTACAGTCCCAATAAATTCATCTCCAACATTGGTTCCTTGAGATGCGCAGTAATTAGTAGTACCGCCACCACCGTATGAAGAGCCAACCCCTACAGCATACCAAGCGTCGGTTACAGCAATTTCTTCTGCAGATCCTGCACCGTATAAATCAATAGCTGCCTGAATTCCAAATGAACGTGCATTTGCATGTGTAGAATTAGCAGATAAATACACATTCTCTAACCTATAAGCAATGGCTGCTGCCTTAGAAATTCCTATAGCAGAGACCGTATAATTGCTTCCTATATCATTAGTTCCAGACCCGCCAGCAGATAATAAGTAAAACCAATGGTTTAGTAATCCTGAATTGGTATGTACTCCGCAGTAATCATTAAATCGTGTAGGTGTACCACAGTTAGGATTTATCCAATAAGTACCTCCATAAGTATCTGGTTGTCCTTTTGATTTTGGATCACTCATTGAACGTAAGGCTGATGAGCCAGTTCTGCGGTCAATTTCATCTCCTATCAACCAAACTGCCGCAGAAGGTGCTGTATCATTTCCATTTCCTTTGGCAAAATGCTCCACCGCTGCTCCCCAAATATCAGAGAAACCTTCGTTTAAAGCACCTGACTCTCTTTGATAGGCAAGATTTGCCGTAAATGAGCATACGGCATGACCAATTTCATGAGCCGCTACATCAATACTTGTCAATGCATCAAAGTTTCCGTTTCCTTCATTTCCATTGGAGCTTCCATCTCCATAAGACATTACAGAACCGTTCCAGAAAGCATTGTCATAGTTATTATCTACATGCACATAACTTCTTATCTGCGCCCCAGAGTTATCATAACTATTTCTTCCGTGAATACTAGACCAATAATCATAAGTCATCATCGCACCCCAATGTGCATCAAGTGCAGCGTCATCTTTGTTGATACTATGCTCTGATGTTGTCCAGTTATTATCATTATCTGTAAAATCAGCATAGTTGTTGATATACGGATAAGTACTTCCAGGAGCCTGATTCAAGGCATCTCTGGTGTATACTTTTCTAGAAGCATCGTTCAGGGTATAATTTGAACCACTTAAAGTAGTCTCAATTGTTTGAGTACCGCTATATCGTGTTTGAGCAGTCCCAGAAACCATCATTCCTACTGCTTTTTTTGCTTTAGCGAGTTCTTCTTTGGATACCTTTCCAACATGACCAAAAGTAGTAGCGTGTTTTATAATGGCATTATAAAACAAGGCTTCTCCTGTTAAAGCATCAATATAAAGATCTCCTCTACTTACAGGGTTAGTTGCATAAATATCAAATCTATAGGCTAGTTTGTAAATATTTCCTCTGGATTGTTGATCAAATAATGGAATCACTACCAACTCTCCTTTTGGTTTTTGGTAATTATCCATTTCTTTCGCTGCTTCTGGATACTCCCATAAATAGTTTTGTGCTCCAATATGACTAATTGCTTTAGAGAACGCATCCTGATTAGATAATTTAGGAGTGGTAATTAAATCCGTAATTTCATAATATTCTCCAGAAATAGAAGAAACCTTCCCATTCTTGGCATGAATTGAATAGGTACCAAATTCTACTTTGATTCCTTTATAAAATTGTTGATATTTTTCGTGGGTAAATCCTATTTTATCTACTTCAGAACGAAGTCTTGAATAAGTATCATTACTTGAAAGTTTAAGCTGTTCACGAAGAACTTTCATAGGTTCGTTTAGTTGATAAGCGGCTGATTTTTGAAAAACTACCAGCTTAGGCTTTCCGTTGTCGTCACTTACCCTACTAACAATATTATCTGTTTCCTGTGCATTCAATAGCAAGGAACATCCTAAAGTTAATAAGAAAGTACTTTTGAGTAAATTTTTCTTCATGTAAAGTGTTTAAAATTTAATATTTAAGTGATTGGTTTCTAACAAATATGTTAAAAAAAGTTAAAAAAGTAGATGAAAGAGCAATTCAATTCGATGAAATGCACTTTATTAACATAACTGTTTAATTTTTCCCAAAAAAGTCTCATCAGGTGTTAAAGAAACCTGACTAAATAGTATGGTTTTACCGTAAAAATTAGATTTCTTAATCGGCTCTTGTATACTTAAGTTGCACATATACAGGGAAATGGTCACTGTAACCGCCTAAGTATTTTTTACCTACATAGGTTCTAAAGGGATTCCCTTTATAGCTGCCTTTCCATTCTGCAAGAAAGCGTTCATCAAAGATATCTGCGTGCGCAAAATGATGAGTTCCTCTTTCCATTTTTAGAAAATTATGAGAAAGAATAATTTGATCAAATAAATTCCATTGTTTCCTATAATTAAGGCTTCCTCTGTCTTGCCCCATCAATTGCTCCATAGGATTTATAAGGGTGGAGGTTAATAAGTGATTCTTAATACTTTCACTGTGTGGATCATCATTAAAGTCTCCCATAATCAAAATACCCGGATCTTCTTCTTGATTCTGAATTCCTTCCACTACTTGTTTTACATTCTGTGCCGCTGCTATACGTTTATCACTAGTTTCGTTTGCACCACTTCGTCTGGATGGCCAATGATTTACTAACACATGAATGCGCTCTTTGTTTAATTCACCTGTAACGTGCAGTACATCTCTGGTATAATCACGTTCCCCAAATTCATTAAACAAAAGCAGTGGGATTGTTTTGGTGTCTTTAACTTCAAAGGTGTCTTTTTGATAAATAAGCGCCGTATCTATACCGCGCTCATCTGGTGAATCATAATGCACAACTCCGTAGTTTTTATTTTTTAAATGTTTTGATTCAATCAAGTCTGTTACCACATTTTTATTTTCAACCTCTGCCAACCCAATAATAGATGGAGGTCTTCTGGTTTTATCAAAACCTACATTGGAAATTGCTTTGCCTAATTTAAATAGTTTGCTTTCATACTTTTTAGGTGTCCATTTTTTTTCTGAATTCGGTAGAAAATCATCGTCTAGAGTTCTCTTATCATCTTTGGTGTCAAAAAGGTTTTCTAAATTATAAAAAGCAACTGTATAAGTTGAAGTATCTTTGGAATTACGCTTAAAAAATGACTCTTTCTTCATAGGAATGATCTTGAACTGGTAATTTACTAAAATCCAAGCAAGCAAATGCTTAAATTTGCAATTCGATAAGTATCTATGCTAGAAAAAAACACATTAAATTATGAAAAGGTAGTGCTCATTGGAGTTATTAACCAAGAGCAGGATGAAAAGAAAGCCAAAGAATATTTGGATGAGCTTGAGTTTTTAACATATACTGCAGGAGGTGAAGTTTTAAAAAGGTTTACACAAAAAATTGATGTCCCCAACCCTAAAACATTCATTGGTTCTGGTAAAATGCAGGAGGTGAAAACTTTTGTAGATGAAAATGATGTAGGAACCATTGTTTTTGATGACGAGCTCTCTCCAGCTCAACAAAAAAATATAGAGAAATTATTAAAGTCTAAGATTCTGGATAGAACCAGCCTTATTCTTGACATTTTTGCCCAACGTGCCCAAACGAGCTATGCACGTACACAGGTAGAATTAGCTCAATACAAATATTTGCTGCCACGGTTAACAGGCTTATGGACCCACCTTGAAAGACAAAAAGGAGGTATTGGTATGAGAGGACCTGGAGAAACCGAAATTGAAACAGACAGACGTATTGTTAGAGACCGGATCTCTTTGCTAAAGAAAAAGCTTGAAACCATAGACCGGCAAATGGCTACGCAAAGAGGCAACCGGGGTGCGCTGGTAAGGGTAGCGCTAGTTGGTTATACCAATGTGGGTAAATCTACTCTTATGAATGTTATTAGTAAAAGTGAAGTTTTTGCAGAAAACAAACTTTTTGCTACACTTGACACCACGGTTAGAAAAGTAGTAATTGGCAATCTTCCATTTTTATTAAGTGATACGGTTGGATTTATTCGCAAACTCCCCACACAGCTAGTAGAATCCTTTAAAAGCACCTTAGATGAGGTAAGAGAAGCAGACCTTTTGTTGCATGTAGTAGATATTTCACATCCCAATTTTGAAGAGCATATTGAGTCTGTAAACCAAATTCTTGCAGAAATTAAGTGTGTTGATAAACCTGTGATTATGGTTTTTAACAAGATCGATCAATATACTTATGACACTATTGAGGAAGATGATTTGGTTACCGAAAAAACAAAATCACATTTTACCTTACAGGAGTGGAAACGTACCTGGATGCAAACAATGGGAGAAAATGTATTGTTTATCTCTGCTCTGAATAAAGAAAACCTTGAGGAATTTAGGAAGAAAGTGTATGAAGAGGTTCGAAAAATTCACGTAACACGTTTTCCTTACAATAAGTTTTTATATCCGGAATATAAAGAAGATATGAATTTATAAAAAAAGGGGCTCAAATGAAGCCCCTTTTATATATACGTTTTTTGTTAAAAACCATAATTAATTCCTAATCCAAATACCTGTCTTACCTGCAATCTACCAATAGCGTTGTCATCATAAATGGTTTGCAAAGCTAAATTAGTGCTTAAATACTTATTGATTTTCATCACTATATTTAACTGGTAATCTAAATCCACATTTTGAGGGTCTTCTAAATAATTCGTATACAAATTAAGAATATTTTCAAAAGATACATTTTCCATCAATTCAAACTTATAATAAGCAGAAAGAGAAGCTCCTAGCTCAAATCGAGTGCTATTTCCCTCTTCAACACCAAAATAGGCGTCATTTGGCAGAGTAAAATCACTATTTACAAAAATAAAACGTGCCGTTGCTGGCGCAATATTTACACTTAAATTATCACTCTTTTTCCATAACATACCAGGACCAAATTGCAGATAGGCCGGAGAGAAGAAATTTGTTTGCTCTGTTCTAATTTCTTCATTAGTAACTGGATCAGTTCCAAAAACATATCCCTTTGCAAATTGAGTTTTAAAATTTAAGAATCCAGAATAATACCAATTGCCTCCTGCTTTTTTTCCTAATAACGAATTAATTTCTAAACGGTCATCCGTTTTTTTTGCAAATTCACTGCCTTCTGTTTTTACCAAACCATAGGAAGCGATAATTTTGTTATTCCAAGTCCAATCACCTTTTAAATAATTAAAATCATAATTAAGGCCTAGGGTTCCTGAGATATTATTCTCTCCTCCTGCTATCCAGTTTGAAAATGACGCTTGGTTTAAAAGAAAAGAGATGTTCCCCTTGGTAGTCCAACCCTCCTTTGGTGGTTCTTTTTTATCATCTTGGGCGTTGGTTGTAAATATTCCAAAACCAACAACAACTAACAATAAAATAACTTTTTTCATAACTTTTTATTCGTTAAAATTCAAGTTACAAAAATATGAATAGTTTATGGTTCACAAATAATTCGGATAAGAAAAAGAATACAAATTTTATTTCTTTTTATAAAGAGGTACAGCAGAGCATGCTTCACCATACATCATACTTTTAGCAATTGGCTGTAGTTTTTTTAATAGGTATAAGTAAGCATTTTGAGGAACTGGTTTATGTGAACATCCTTTAACGATGATAGAGAGACCTTTAAGTTCAGAAAGGTCTAGTTTGTTAATGATTTCCTGATATAGCGTTGTCTCTAATAGTTCAAGATCACCAATAACTACTTTTTTTGCAAAAGGATTGAGATAAGTACTTAACAGCATAAAAGCCCAGGCAGGAATAATTGCATCTGAGGTACATGTTAATGCCACGAATGTATTTTGATACGTTTCCCAATTATGCGCCTTCGCTTTTTCTCTAAAATCCTTTTCGCGAAGCACAAAACCTTCATACAACCAATCTTTAATATCAATAATCACTCTTTTGCCTTCTGGGTAATAGTCTTCCAGATCAAAAGTGACCAACTTACTTTGCGCAACTCTGTTTACAATCTCTTTGTCCATTATAGTAATCCCAACTCTAATTTTGCCTCTTCACTCATTAAATCCTGACTCCATGGCGGATCAAATGTAATTTCAACTTCAGCAGATTTTATCATATCTATTGATTTCACTTTTTCTTCTACCTCCACAGGCAATGTTTCTGCTACTGGGCAGTTGGGTGTAGTTAGTGTCATCAAAATTTTGACATCAAAATCTTCATTTACAAAAACATCATAAATAAGACCTAATTCATAGATATCTACAGGTATCTCCGGGTCATAAATGCTTTTAAGCACTCTAACTATTTTTTCACCGAGCTCATTTGTACTTACTGTTGTTTCAGACATAGCAATTAGTTTAATTGGGTTTGATAAGCAACCGCGTATAACTTAAGTTGTTTAATCATACTTACAAGACCATTTGCTCTTGTAGGCGAAAGATGTTCTTTTAGGCCAATTTCATCAATAAAAGCAGTATCTGCTTTAATGATATCTGCCGGTTTTTGGTTTGAAAAAGCACGAATCAATATGGCGATAATCCCTTTTGTAATAATAGCATCGCTATCTGCTGTAAACATTAGTTTATCTCCTTCCAGATTTGCATGCACCCATACTTTGCTTTGACAACCTTTTATGATATGTTCGTCTGTTTTGTAATGCTCATCAATAATTGGTAATGACTTCCCTAGTTCAATCATATACTCATATCGTTGCATCCAATCGTCAAACATAGAAAACTCGTCAACAATGTCTTGTTGTATATCTTTAATAGTCATTTTAAGATTTTATACAAAAATACAATAAGTATTACTGCTTTTCAATAGTTTCAGACAATGATAAAATAGCATTTACTAATGCTTCTAATTCTTTGGGAGGGTTACCATGATCAAATGAAGCGGTATGTATGTTATCTTTATCAAGTTTAACCTCCAATGTTGCCATGGCAGCGGCATCTACCTGACTTTTTGTAGTGTCTGATTTTAGACTCTCCATTTGAGAAAGATCTATTTTTTCAAGTATTTCTGTAATTTCTTTCCATTGTGCCTCTGTCATCTTTAATTCCTGTCCTTTTTCAGCACCTCTTGTTTTTTGCACGATCATACCGCTTTTGTTTACTATTACATTGTAATAAAAACCTCTTGTAGAAGCATTATAAGTGATTACTGCATCACTGGTTTGTGCACAGCTTTTAATAGAAGCCAGTGTCAAAATGAGTAGTAAGAGTTTCATAGCATACAATTTTGAAATTAAGTATAATATTACAAAAAAGGCGCCTTAAAGGCGCCTTTTATATGATAAAATTAACAGGAGTTAAGGGGTTAAGAAACTTTCTCTAACACCACCTGTAGTAAATAAAGCGCGCATTCTAGATTTTTGTCCTTCTGAAAACATGTACATACAAGCATCATCTACGTAATCCATATAATTCATAGTCATATCATTAGTTCGACAATGTTCTGTTGGATAAGAAGGGCATCCGTAATTTGGTCTGTCTGAAGAGGGTGTATCTGCCACAAAATCATCTTGACGACATCTTCCGTCTCCCCATATATGGCGTAAATTCAACCAGTGACCCACTTCGTGAGTCGTAGTTCTTCCTTTGTCAAATGGTGCTGCCAAAAATCCTTGAGAACCAAAAAATTGCGGCCCTACCACTACGCCATCGGTAGCCGAATTACCTCCTGGAAATTGAGCATATCCAAGAATACCTCCTCCTATATTACATACCCAAATATTTAAGAATTTTGAAGTGTCAACCGCGTCTGAACCGCCATTATTTGAAGATTTCATAGCGTCATTAGTACCCCATGAAGTTCTGGTAGAAGATACTCTGATTACTTGCGCTAAGGAGAATTGAACATCTACATCAGAAGCTACATCTGCAAACTCTGCCGGAACTTGATTAACATCAGAATTAGTTTTACTGAAGTCTTCGTTTAACACATCTATTTGAGAATTGATTTGAGCATCACTAATGTTTTCATTAGCATTGCTATAAATCACATGAACAACCACTGGTATATTTATGGTTCCTAAATTATCTGGAGTAGGATCTTCGCCACCGCCGCCACCGCCGCCATTTCCGTTTCCATTTCCTCCCTTTTTGGCAGCTACTCTTTGTGCGTATTCATATCCATGTTTTTCAATTTCTGCCATCTTAATGGCAAGCATAGGGTTTTCTGCCAATTGTTTGTCTAGAACACCCATAGATTCACAACTTCTAGAAAAGCTGTTTTTAACACTTTCATCTAATTCCATAGCCTGAATAGTGTTGTTGTTTTCTGTTTTTGCCTCCTCAGAACAAGAGGTTAAAATCGTGGCAACAACAGCCATTGTAAGAAAAATTCTTTTCATGTAAATAAAGTTTTGGTTAAATTTTCGCACCCGAATATATAAATTTTTAACAAATTATTAACTAAAAGTTAATAATTTTACAAAAAATCTTATCAATAAATAGATTAATTAGCGCTAACTAATCTCCATTTTATTCGCCAATTGTCTATTTAAAACCTTATGCATACCCTTAATTTTAAAAATCCCTTTAGCCAGTATTATGTGCTATTCAAAAAATACAAAGCAAAATTTTAGGGGGTATTCACTCTAAGCTGTACTTAATACAAAGATGCTATAAACGCTAATTAACATTTAAAAAGAAAAGAAGATATCGTGCAAAATGAAATACCAGATACAATTGAGGTAAACACAGGATTAAATGAAAATCCTACTAATGTAAACAACAATTTAAGAGAAGTAGCTCCCGCAAATTCTATATGGCAAAATCCAATTCGTGCTTTACAGGAACAATTTCAAACTCTTAACCCTGAAACAAGAAATACTATTAAAGAATTTGGAAATGCTATGGGAACTATTATCCTTGGTGTTGGCAACATTTACAGTATTAAAACACTTGCTCAAAAAGACAGGTCTGATGAAGAAAAGAAGCTGGCTCCGCTAATTGCTACTATACTTGCAACAACAGATTTACTAGTGGCTACGGCAATAGTCTTGCGCTTAAAAAGAAATAGAACTAATAATCAAACAAATACATATGACGGTGACACCGTTGCGCTAAGTGCCGATTTAAGGCAGGAACAAGAAGCAATGCAGGATGAAGAACTTGGAAATCAACAAGAAACTGCGGAAGAAACAATAGAACCTGAGATTCTTAACTCTCGAGATACTGAGAATGATAACAACAATGAATTTTCATTAAGTAATCTAGCTATGATTCCAGAAAGAACAACGAGCAGTAATTCTTTAGGTTCAACTATGCAAAATCAACAAAAAGCTTCAACAGAATTCAGCCCTAAATTAAGATCTTTTAGTATTTAATAATATCTGTTTTATTTGATATGATAATGCTAAGAACAAAACTACAAATCACAAAAAAAGTTTAGATTTCTTTTAAACACGGTAATTTCTCTTCAGTATTCAAAAAAAAAGTACTAGGTATACTGATTGTATAACATTTGTATTTATGCCAATATATGGGTTGAATACTTTACTATTATTGTAAACCTTCCTAAAAAACTGGATTTTTCTAGGGGAAATTGATCATAAATAATACCTACTATAAAGACAATATACTTTAGTTGACAACTAAATTTTTAAATAAGGGTTATTTGAAAATATCAATACTATTTAATCATGCAAAACGAACTCCCAAATACAGCGCAAGAACCCGTTCAAGTAAATAATGGCTTAAACGAGTCCCCAGTTATTAATGTAAACGATTTAAGACAAAGAGTTGGCAACCCTTCTCAAAATCGTTTACCACGTATTAACCTACAAGCATTAAAAGTTTATGCAGCTAAGTTTGCTAGTGCAGGAGTAATTAGTTTCTACAACATCATGCAGTTGGCAAAAAAAAATAAATCCGAAGAAGATAAGAATCTCATTCCCCTTCATGCAGCAATTGTAGCAATTTCAGCTTTTACCTTTGGTATACTAGCAAGGCGAAAAAATGCGCGTATTCAACAAAATCAAACAGATGACGCTACTGTTGCTTTAAGTAATGATTTGAGACAAGCGCAAGAAATTCAGGTGGATGAAGAACTAGGAAATCAACAAGAAACTGCCGTAGCATCCATAGAATTAACTGCCCAACAAACTAATGACCCTGAAGATAGTAATAACTTAACAGTAGAAAATCAGTCTAACACTCCAGAAAATGCAATCAGCGACAAACCAAGCAATGAATTAGTATTAAGTAACTTAGCGGCTGTTCCGGAAAAACGGATTAGAAGTAATTCAACTACCCGCCTAGATTCACAAATCTCCTCAAATGAATCTAAAACGAGATCTTTCAGTATTTAATGGTGCCTAGTATAAGTATCTATTTTAAAATCTCACAGGCATTTTTATATAGTTAATGATGAAGAATTGATCTGTTATATTTAATATGATCATGCTAAGAACAAAACTACAAATGACAAAAAAAGTTTAGATTTCTTTTAAACACGGTAATTTCTCTTCAGTATTCAAAAAAGAAGTACTAGGTATACTGATTGTATAAAATTTGTATTTATACCAATATGTATGGGTTGAATACTTTACTATTATTGTAAACCTTCCTAAAAAACTAGATTTTTCTAGGGGAAATTGATCATAAATAATACCTAATATAAAAACAGTATACTTTAATTAACAACTAAATTTTTAAATAAGGGCTATTTAAAAAATATCAATACTATTTCATCATGCAAAACGAACTCCCAAATACAGCGCAAGAACCCGTTCAAGTAAATAATGGCTTAAACGAGCCACAGGAGCCGGCTCAAGGAAATAATAATCTAAATGAGCCCCCTATTATTAATGCAAATGATTTAAGACAAAGAGTAGGAACTCCTATTCGTCAAAATCCAATTAACGCCTTACAAAGACGTTTACCACGTATCAACCAACAAGCATTAAAATTTAATGCGATTGGATTTACTGCTTCAGCAATTACGAGCATATATAATATAGCTCTCTTAGCAAAAAAGAATAAATCAGAAGCAGATAAAAGTCTTATCCCCTTTAATGCAGTGGTTATAGCCCTTTCAACTTTTGCCTTAGGTTTTTTAGCAAAGCGATCAATACAAAATCAAACAGATTCTCCTACTGTTGCTTCAAGTACTGATTTAAGACAGGAACAAGAAGCAATGCGAGATGAAGAACTCGGAAATCAACAAGAAAATGTGGAATCATCCTCTGTAGAATTAACTTCTCAACAAGCTAATAACGCTGAAAATAGCAACAGCTTATCTGGTGAAAATCAATCGGAAACTCCAGAAAATGCAATCCACGATACAAAAAGCATGGAATTGGCATTAAGTAACTTAGCGGCTGTTCCGGAAAAACGGATTAGAAGTAATTCAACTACCCGCCTAGATTCACAAGTATCTTCAAATGAATCTAAAGTTAGATTCTTGAGTTTTTAGTATATTGGTAATTATAAGAACATAAAATTAAACCATGGCTTTAAATACGGAACAACAAAGCTTTATTGAAGGAAGACTAGACTCTATTTTGCTTCCAGAGCGAAGTGATCAAAACAAACTTCAACAAGAACTCAAAGATATTAATGAAGCCATTTTAAATAATAGTACTCCATCTGAGGATACTGATCTTTTTGTTACACATTTTAATGAACCAAATCTTTTTTGGGGACTCCAGACGCTAGAGATTCCAAATCCATTTGGAATCCCAGAACCTGGGAAGGGAGCTACCCTTGGTGATATTAGAAACCATATGGTAGCATATCTGGACAAGGTAACACAAGATGTTTCAGAAAAGTCAGGTATAAATCCTACAAAACTTAGCTGGAATAACGATTTAATGCTAGCTGCTGTTACCAACAAACCTTTAAATGATCTTATGCTGAATAACGGTCAACCACCTATTGGCAATAATGCTCCAATCTACAACACAAATTCTTTAGGGGTTTTCAATAGAGAATTACGCCGTCCTGAAAGAGGGTTCCTTCAATTTGTACTATCAAACCGTAATCCTCTTGTAGTTGCCGATTTACGTGCTTCATCTTCTGTTACAAATACCCTACGTAGCTTTTTACCAGCTCGACCTCTTAACAGAATGGATATTGTACAAAAAATAACTGGAATGAATTATGTGCAATTAGAAGCGATACAAGATATGATGTTGTCACCTGAAAAAGCTAAAAATGCTTCGTTAAAGCCTCATCATCTAGTTGCTTTGGGTTCTCAACGTATAAGGCCGTTCAAGAAAAATGTAGATGTGAAAAATGAATCGCAAAAAAACAGCTATAAAAAAGAGAATTTAACTGTTGATGATATTAGTACTCTTACCGAAATACAAACAGAAGGTCTTTTGTTAGGACTTACCTTAAATATGATAACAGATAAGGACTTCGGTTTAAAAACAGTAAATGCTATTGATCCTAACAGAAATGGAACATACGCCACTACTATTACTGAAACAGCACTTATAAATAACTATGCGCAAGCTCGTGAAATTACAGAACTTCAAGCGAAAACTATGTTTAAATCTACTTTGGGCATAGAACAGGTAAAATCTACTCCTGAATATAGTTTAAGAGCAATTGCAGAACAAGGAATGCATTTTGAAGACGTAAATAATATGGAACCCTACAAGCTTCGTGCAATTGTTGATCATCAACTTTCAGTAGATGATTTAGTAGAAACGTTTTCTGAGCGAATCCTAAACGTTATGGATATGATGGTTGCTAATGGCTTAACTTCTCAACAAGCCTATGCAGAAGCAATAACTTTAAACCATAACCAAACAAATGGACTTCTTAATTATGGACTCACCATTGATCAAGTAAGTATAGAAGAATTTGGCAAACATACCATTCAAGCACTTGACCATTTACTGGAAGATGCTATTAATATACTTAAAGAAACAGGGGAAAATTTTGAATTTACCATGCCTTTGGATGCTAATCTTGCAGCTATTACACAGAAAAATTTTGAACAGATAAAAGGGCTTTCTGCAGCAGAAATACAAGCTAATTTTGGCATTTCAACCTCTCAAGAAAGTAACAAAGAAGAAAACCTTGAAAAGCTAGCGAGCACTCCCACAGCTAAAAATGACACCGAGAAACTTAAGAGCAAAAATGAAAGCAAGGAAGGCAAGGAAAAAAGAAGGGGTAAAAGAGATAAAAAACCAAAAATGATTTAAACATAGTTTAAGACAACATTTCTTTAGCCTTTTTTACCGCTTTTATCAACGCATCTACTTCTTCTTTGGTATTATAAAAAGCAAAACTGGCGCGGATTGTTCCAGGAATTTTATAATAGTCCATAATAGGTTGTGCACAATGATGCCCTGTACGCACTGCTATGCCTAATTTATCTACAATAGTACCTACATCATAAGGATGAATGCCTTTTAGATTAAATGAAACTACAGAAGTTTTGTTTTCTGAAGTCCCATAGATTTTAAGTCCTTCTATGGCTAATAGCTGTTCCGTAGCATAGCTTAAGAGTTCATTTTCATGTGCTGCTATTTCTTCAAAACCAATACTATTCATATAATCTAAAGCGGCACCAAAAGCAATACCACCGCATACATTAGGTGTGCCCGCTTCAAATTTGTGGGGTAGACCTGCATACGTAGTTTTTTCAAAAGTAACTTCGTCAATCATTTCACCACCTCCTTGATAAGGTGGAAGCTTGGTGAGCCAAGATTCTTTTCCATACAGCATCCCTATACCAGTAGGACCACACATTTTATGAGCGGAGGCAACATAAAAATCAACATCAAGCTCTTGCAGATCGGCTTTAATATGAGGTACTGCCTGTGCTCCATCAATTAATACAGCCGCACCCACTTGATGAGCCATCTCAATTAGTTGCTTTACTGGATTAATGGTTCCTAATGCATTAGAAATATGATTGCAAAATACCAACTTTGTTTTGCTTGAAAGCAATTCTTTATAGACATCCATTAAAAGCGCTCCTTCTTCATTCATAGGGATCACCTTCATGATGGCACCTGTGCGCTCACAAAGCATTTGCCAGGGTACTATATTAGAATGATGTTCTAAAGCAGAAACAATAATTTCATCTCCTTTCGTTAAAAAGGAAGAAAAGCCATTAGCTACTATATTGATACTGTGTGTAGTGCCTGAGGTAAAAATAATTTCATGGGCTTTTGCAGCGTTAAAATGAGCCTGAATCTTATTTCTTCCATTTTCATATGCATCTGTAGCTTCTTGCGATAAGGTATGTACCCCTCTGTGAATATTTGCATTATACCTTGAGTAATAATCAACAATGGTATCTATTACCTGAGTAGGTGTCTGAGAAGTTGCAGCGTTGTCTAAATACACTAACGGATATCCATTTACCTGCCTTTGAAGAATGGGAAAATCTTTTCTTATTTCATGTACGTCAAACATAGTTCAATCCTTCTAATTTCAATACAAAGGTACTAACTATTTCTGTAGTTATTTTGGTATATTTGGAAGGATTTGTACTAAAAACTTATGCCTTATGAAGATCTTTAAATGGCTTCTAATCTTACTTCTTGGAATATTCATTTTTGCCCTGATATCCAATTATCCAAAATTAAATATCATATCAGGATATTCTGCCAAAAATACCAGTTCTTCAGTTTTTGTAGGACATCGAAATCTTGCCTTGACTGATTCAACAGATAATGCGTTTAGCCCCGTAAATCTGGCAAAAGATGAGGTTGATTTTAATATAAAAAAAGCAAGTGCTTCGGTCTTTGGTATGTTAGAAAGAACAGCTATTTACAGAGAAGGTCTTGGTAGTGTTCTTATAAATGAAACCTATGACCCAAATAAGCCTTATTTAACTCCTAATCGCACTAAAAATAAAATTGATTCTATAGCCTATCCCTTTGGCTCAGGAGAGCCAGTTGATAGTTTATTTAGTTCCCTTGACTACAATCAATTAAAGAATGCTATTTCTAATGCATTTGATAAGAAGAATGAAAACATAAAGCAGACCAGAGCTGTATTAGTGCTCTACAAAGATCACATCATTGGAGAACGTTACGCCGCAGGTTTTAATGAAAAATCAGTATTCCTAGGTTGGTCTATGACCAAAAGTATTATTAGTACACTATACGGTGTTTTGGAACATCAAAAGAAATTGTCTATCACAGATAAAGCTCCCATTGAAGAATGGAAAAATGATAATAGAGCGGCTATTGATTTGAGTGATCTTTTGCAAATGAATAGTGGACTTGAATGGGATGAGAATTATGGCACTATAAGCGATGTTACTAAAATGTTGTTTTTGGAAAGCAACATGACAACCCCTCAAATTTATAAGCCCGCAATAGCCAATCCCGGAGAAGTATGGAATTATTCTTCTGGAACTAGTAATTTACTCTCAGGAATTCTAAGAGATCAATTTGCTACACATCAAGAGTACTTAGATTTTCCTTATGAAGCATTAATTGACAAAATTGGAATGCATTCTATGTTAATGGAGGCTGACCTTGATGGAAATTATGTAGCATCTTCTTATGGCTGGGGAACTGCTAGAGATTGGGCAAAATTTGGGGTACTCTATTTACACAAAGGGAACTGGAATGGAGCACAAGTTTTTAATCCCAATTGGGTTTCGTATGTTACAACGCCAGCGCCCAATTCAGGTAAAGATTATGGGGCTCATTTCTGGCTAAATGCTGGAGCTAAATTACCAGATGTCCCTAAAAGTATCTACTATGCAGATGGTTTTCAGGGACAACGGGTATTTATTATTCCTTCTCACGATATGATTGTGGTACGCTTTGGATTATCAAATATTGATTTCAACGCGTTTTTAAAAGAAATCCTCGCTTCCGTTAAGCCATCTTAAATATTATAAATCGAAACCTAAATTCACGCCAAGTTTAGTTGCAATTAATTTATTAATTCGGCTTTTTACCTGAGGTATTTTAACACTCTCCAATACATTATTGGCAAACGCATACATTAATAAGGCTCTTGCTTCCTTTTTGGGTATTCCCCTAGATTGCATATAAAACATGGCGTTCTCATCTAACTGACCAATAGTACAACCATGAGAACATTTTACATCATCGGCAAAAATTTCTAATTGTGGTTTTGTATTGATAGTAGCATTATTATCTAGTAGAATATTATTGTTTTGTTGAAAAGCGTTTGTCTTTTGAGCTATTTTATCCACATATATTTTACCATTAAATACACCCGTACTTTTCTCGGCATAAATACCCTTATAATCTTGATGACTTTCACAATTTGGTTGTGCATGATGTACTAACGTATGATGATCTACATGTTGCTTGCCTTCAATAATAGTAATTCCCTTAAGTGTAGATTCTATATGCTCCCCTTTTTGGTAGAAATTAAGATTATTACGTGTTAAGGCACCTCCAAAAGAAAAGGTATGCACACTAGCATTACTATTACGCTCTTGGGAAATGTATGTATTGTCTATAAGAGATGCAGAAATCAGGTCATTTTGAATTTTATAATAATCAACCATCCCATATTTATCTACAAATATTTCAGTGACTGCATTGGTTAAGACTTCATTACTCGTAAGACTTTGATGTCTTTCAATTATCTGTACACTTGCGTTCTCTTCTACTACAATAAGATTACGTGGTTGAAGCATCATTGCTGATTCACTCCCAGTAGAAAAATGAATTATTTGAATAGGCTTATCAACTACTTTCCCTTTTGGAATTTTGATATATGCTCCTTCATAGGAAAAAGCAGTGTTTAAAGCAGTAAGACTATCCTCTTTTTGAGCTGTCTTATTAAAGTATTTGTCTACCGTGGCTTTGTATCTTGGCTTGCTAAGTGCAGCACTCATTAGACACACATCTAAACCTTCATGAGTGGTTTCTGAGAGATGAGAGCTGTACAGTCCATCTATGAAAACTACTTTATAAGATTCAATATCATGAATAAAATAACGCTTGACATCTTTAAAATCTAACGCAGATTCTTTTTTAGGGAAAACGCTATAGTTATTTTTGAGCAATGTATTTAATGAGGTATACTTCCAGGCTTCGTCTTTTTTAGTAGGAAACCCATTTTTCTCAAATACTTCAATTCCTTCAGACCTCATTTCATGCACAGATGAATCTACATCAACCTTTTCTTCAAAGGCCATAAAAGAGGATACTAGTTTATCTTTTAGTTCCATAATAATTAGGTAACCTAAACGGTTTCTACTTGCTGTTTAATCCAATCATACCCTTTTTCTTCTAGTTCAAGGGCTAATTCTTTTCCTCCAGATTTCACAATCTTTCCATTGTGAAGTACATGTACAAAATCAGGCACTATATATTCTAATAATCGCTGGTAATGTGTAATTACGATTACCGCATTGTCTTTACTTTTTAATTTATTCACACCATTGGCAACAATTCTCAATGCATCAATATCTAAACCTGAATCTGTTTCATCAAGAATCGCTAATTTAGGTTCTAACATCGCCATTTGAAAAATTTCATTTCGCTTTTTTTCTCCCCCAGAAAAACCTTGGTTTAGAGATCTGGAAAGAAATTTTCTTTCTATCTCAAGTAGCTCTGCCTTTTCGCGAATTTTTTTCAACATTTCA
This sequence comes from Ascidiimonas meishanensis, assembly GCF_037782385.1. Taxonomy (NCBI): domain Bacteria; kingdom Pseudomonadati; phylum Bacteroidota; class Flavobacteriia; order Flavobacteriales; family Flavobacteriaceae; genus Ascidiimonas; species Ascidiimonas meishanensis. The sequence goes on along the minus strand of NZ_JBBEXD010000005.1, from coordinate 165,255 downwards.
TTTGCTGGCATATCTGCCAGACCTTGTGCCTTGCGGGTTTCATTAATTGCTGTTTTAATGAAGTTGGTTACACTTACACCGGGTATTTCTATAGGATATTGAAAAGAGAGAAAGATTCCTTTGTGAGCGCGTTCTTCTGCTGCCAATTCACTTATATCTTCTCCTTCAAATAGAATCTCACCTTCTGTTACTTCGTACTCTTCTTTACCTGCAATTACAGCAGATAATGTACTTTTACCAGACCCGTTAGGTCCCATAATTGCATGTACCTCACCTGGTTTTACATTAAGATTGATTCCTGTTAAAATCTCCTTGTCTTCTATTCCTGCTTTAAGATTCTTAATCGTTAACATATGCTGTTAGTATTGTTCGTTTTTATTGTAAATATTTTGGTGCCTTAGGCATTTTATTAAAATCATCAAGCTCATGCTGTATGTAAACTGTTGCATTTTTTTCTTTGGCAAACATTTCAAAAGCTTCCATACTTTCTAGAGTAATATCCGCATCAAAGTTAAAACTTGGAACTCTTTGGTGTGTTCTATTTTCATTGAAATGGTATAAATCTCCAGACAATAACACTGGACCATGTTCAGAAAGGTCTAAAAACAACACCTGATGACCTGGTGTATGGCCTGGCATTGATTTGATCACAACGCTACCATCTCCAAATACATCAAAATCTCCGTTTAGTTTTTTAACATTGGTGAGTTCTTTAATTGAATTATAAACATCTGTATTTGCTTTTTGAACCTCTTCACTAGTTACATAATCATATTCCGCTTCCTGTACTAACCAAGTTGCATTTTTAAAAACATTTGCAGTACCGGTATGATCAAAATGAGTATGTGAAAGCGCAACATATGTAAAGTCTTCTGGTACAAGATTTATTGTTTTTAGCTGGTTTTTAACGGAATCTTTTCTTGAAATTGTGAAAGCGCCGTCTGGTGAAGTAAAAGGCTCAGGAAGCCCTACCAATCCTTCTGGTAAACCCGAGTCCCATATAAGATTTCCTTTGGGATGACTAATTACATAAAATGCATCTGAAAATTGTTTTGTTTTTCCCTGATAGGTAGTGTCTTGTGAAAAGAGTTCTAATTTGTTTACCAGTACAGAACCTCCATTAAAAGTATAAAGTTTAACTATAGGTTTTTTTACTTCTTCTTTTTGAACCGTTATTTCATCCGCTTTTTTTGGCGTTTCCTTGCAGGAAACAAATAAGGTGAAACCTGTAATTATCAATAAATTTCGTATCATTATTAGTTGATTCATAAATTAAATGAATATTATCCTACGGATCCTTCTAGACTTATTTCCAGTAATTTTTGGGCTTCTACTGCAAACTCCATAGGGAGTTTGTTTAGAACCTCTTTACTAAAACCGTTCACAATAAGGGCAATTGCCTTTTCAGTATCTATACCTCTTTGATTGCAATAGAAAATTTGGTCTTCTCCAATTTTACTGGTAGTAGCCTCATGCTCTATCTGTGCGGTTTTATTTTTAACTTCTATATACGGAAAGGTATGAGCACCACATTGGTTTCCCATTAGCAAAGAATCACACTGTGAAAAATTACGTGCATTTTCAGCTCTTTTACTTACCTGTACTAGTCCGCGATAACTGTTTTGAGATTTACCTGCAGAAACCCCTTTGGAAATAATGGTACTGCGGGTATTGTTCCCTAGATGAACCATTTTAGTTCCTGTATCTGCTTGTTGATAGTTATTGGTTACAGCAATGGAATAAAACTCTCCTACAGAGTTATCACCCTTTAATATACAAGATGGATATTTCCAAGTTACTGCAGAACCTGTTTCTACTTGTGTCCATGAGATTTTGGCATTTTTTTCACAGATACCTCTTTTAGTCACAAAATTATACACTCCTCCTTTGCCATCTTTTCCGCCTGGATACCAGTTTTGTACGGTAGAATATTTAATCTCTGCATCGTCTAAAGCTATTAATTCTACCACGGCTGCATGTAATTGGTTTTCATCTCTACTAGGGGCTGTACATCCTTCCAAATAACTTACATAACTACCTTTATCTGCAATAACTAGGGTACGTTCAAATTGACCCGTACCTGCCTGATTAATTCTAAAATAAGTAGAGAGTTCCATAGGGCAACGAACTCCTTTTGGTATATAGCAGAAAGAACCATCTGAAAACACCGCAGAATTAAGAGCAGCATAGAAGTTATCTCTTTGAGGCACTACGGACCCTAAATATTTTTTAACCAACTCAGGATGTTCTTGAATCGCCTCAGAAATAGAACAAAAAATAATTCCTTTTTCACCTAGAGTCTTCTTAAAAGTAGTTGCTACAGAAACAGAGTCCATCACAATATCTACTGCTACACCTGCCAACTTCTTTTGTTCATCAATAGAAATTCCTAATTTATTGAAAGTCTCTAATAATTCTGGATCTACCTCATCAAGACTTTCATATTTATCTTTCTTCTTTGGTGCAGAGTAATAGGAAATTCCTTGAAAATCTGGTTTTTCATAGTGCACATTTGCCCATTCTGGTTCTTTCATTTCAGACCAATATCTAAAGGCTTCTAATCGCCACTCGGTCATCCATTCTGGTTCATTTTTCTTTTTAGAAATACCTCGAACAACGTCCTCATTTAGGCCATTTGCAAAGGTATCAGATTCAATATCAGTATAGAAACCATATTCATACTCCTTGGTTTCAAGTTCTTTTTTTAATTCTTCTTCGGTATATGCCATTTGTTTGGAATAAAATCAATATTACTTGCTATAAGCAATGCATATTGATTTATTAGTTTTAAGTATGTTTATAATGAAAAACTCTCCCCACATCCACAAGTACGTTGGGCATTTGGGTTGTTAAAAACGAATCCTTTACCATTGAGACCACCAGAATATTCAAGTACTGTGCCTATTAAATAAAGAAAGCTTTTTTTATCTACTATAATCTTGACTGCATTGTCTTCAAAAAGTTTATCTTCATCTGCTATTTGATCATCAAACTTCAACTCGTAGGATAGACCAGAGCATCCTCCACTTTTAACACCTACTCGTACATAATCTTTAGTAGCATCAAAACCCTCTTCCGTCATGAGTTGTATCACTTTAGCCTTAGCTTGTTCTGAAACTTTAATCATTTTAATATAGATTGATTCTAATTAATTACAAAAATAGTGTATAAAAAGCTATTTATAGCAATCTGTAACATATATATAACAAATGTTAAAATAGTTTTTTCTTATTAAATAATACACCTTAGCCTTACATTGTAGTTACTCCTGCTGCTAAGAAAAAATCATTTCTTTCTATTTGAGCTTAATAATTGTTGCATCTTTAGTTCCATTAAGTGCGTTTACTATTTCACCGCAAATAATTACATAGTTCCCATTAGGAGATTGAAAAGCATCAAATCCGAGGTCAAGTCCTGTTCCTCCCATTGTTTTTTGCCATTTTAACTGTCCTGATGCATTGATCTTAAATACCCAAATATCGTTTTCTCCTTTATTTTCAATCAAATCATTATCTGTACTCTTAGAGTTTCCGGTAATCAGAAAACCTCCATCTGCTGTTGCAGTAATTCCTTCAGCGTCTTCAAAATCTAACCCGCCATAACTGCGCTCCCATTCCATTTTTCCGGCATCATTGATTTTAATAGCCCAAACATCACTATTGCCAAAATTACGGCTTATCATACCATCTGAACTGTTAGAACCGCCTACAATAATATATCCATTATCTAAGGTTTTCACAATAGCATTTGCTCTATCTATTCCACTACCACCATAAGTGCGCTCCCATAACTGCGCCCCATCTGCACTAATCTTAAGCGCCCAAAAATCGTAACTCCCATTACTCTCAGAAATATCAAAATCATCACTCTCTGTATATCCCGCTAAAACAAAGCCTCCATCATTGGCTTGTACTACTGCGTGTGCACGATCATTATTTGTACCACCAAAATAACGTTGCCAAACAATAGCACCTGACGCATTTAACCTAGTTGCCCAAAACTCTCCCACACCATGCGCTGAAACGGAAGAACGACCTGTGTTTCCAGCTCCTCCAGAACCTGTAACATCTAAAAAACCAGACACAAAATAACCACCATCTGAAGTTTGAATAATATCATAGGCATGGTCATGACCTGCATAACCAAAGCTTTTTTCCCATAAAATTTCTCCGGAAGTATTGAGTTTTAAAATCCAATTATCATGAAAACCTTGATTGGCAGATGCATCTCCATCTGAACTCATACTGTAGCCAGCAATAGCATAGCTACCATCATTGGATTGAATTAATGCTTGCCCCCTATCATCTTTAGACCCTCCATAAGTCTTATTCCATTGTAAATTACCTTCGCTATCAAACTTTAATAACCAATAATCATTCACAGGTGTTGTTTTATCTGCAATAATTCCATCAATACTATTTGTATAGCCTAAAACGGCAAAACCTCCGTCTAAAGTGGTAATTATATCCTGAGCAGTATCGTCTGCACTGCCTCCATAATTACGCATCCAATCTAGCTCTGCTTTAAAATTCGCTAATGTCTCGTCTTGCTGATTATCGTCATTTGAGTTACATCCCAATAAAATGAGTAGCGCTAAAATTAATATGTATTCATTCTTTAATTTCATCTTAAAGCTAATTGCTTTTTCTAATAATAAAAAATCCATTATTGATATCACTTATAATAATATTTCCACTTGAAAAGTATGGATAGACGCTCCAAACTCCTCTAAAATTTGCATTATTATTTTGCGGATAAGTATCAAAAAATCCTGTTTCCGAAATATTCTTATTCGCTATATCTGAGATATCTAACACTCTTATTCCTGCGGTATAATTTGCCAGAAAAAATTCATTCCCCTTTACATAACCATTGTGGTCTATCGCATTTGTAGTGCCCAAATATTGATCATGTAACGATGGGTTTTCAAGGTCTGATAAATCAAAAATTAATGTTCTGGATTTAAAGCCAAATTCTACTTCATCTAATTCATCACCTAATAGAAAATAGCGTTGATCTTCTGTGAACCAACCTTGATGTGTATATTCACGATTACTATAGGTAATAGATGATATGAGTTCTGGGCTCATCTTATTGGTTACATCTACAATTACTAAACGACTTTCATTACTTCCTAAAAAAATCTCTTTACCCACATATCTTGTATCTGGACCTTGGTAGGTAATTACCTGTGCATCGTGTGTATAACCTTCACTGGCAAAACCTCCCGAAGCTACAGGGGCTTGAGGTGAAGATATGTCTACAAAATGTGCTCCGCCATTATAAATGTCATTTCTAGCAGTTCCTACAGCATAGGCAAAGCCTGAAGCTTCATTGATAACAACATTGTGTGCATTGCCAAAACCCGTAAAATTAGTGTCTGTATTAAACTGCTGTGGCGGATTTGCAACATTTCTCAACTTAGTTAGGTCAAAAATTTGCATGCCATGCCCCGCTGCTTCGCTGACTATAAAAGCATGGTTATTAAATACTTTTACATCACGCCATCTACTTGAACCAGTAGCGGTTGCCAACTTACCCAAAATGACGGGATTTTTAGGATTGCTTATATCAATAAATACGGTTGCGTTATCAAGTGCTAAAATTGCATATTCCTTATTTGTAGCACTATCCGTCCATCCCCAAATATCACTTGCTGAGATAGCTTCAAGAATAGAAAGAGGAATCTGCGCTTGTAAATCGTAGCCTTTACATGGGTAGGCGCCTGCAAAACCATTTTCGCAAGACGCAGGACTCGCGTTTGTTGGATCTGGATTATCTATCTGAATTACATCATCACTAGAAGAAACACATGAATATGTACATAGTATGATAATGCTTACTAACAACTTATTTACCTTCATCATTAACTCAAACTTTAGGGTTGTCATGTAAATTTATTTTAAAAAAATGGGTTTTTCATATTTTGAATTGTTAATTAATGTATTTTAAACCACTTGTTTTTTACTTTTGCGCCATGATTGAAGATAAAAATCCGAAACGAACGCCGCTTTCCACTCTTGGCGAATTTAAACTTATAGATCATTTAACTACTGATTTTTCTTTGCAACAAGAAACTTCGCTTAAAGGAGTTGGTGATGATGCGGCAGTAATGAATTTTAATGATGTTTCAACAGTTGTTTCTACAGACTTGCTTATTGAAGGCGTTCATTTTGACTTAAGTTATGTTCCTTTAAAACATTTGGGCTACAAGGCAGTAATGGTTAATTTATCAGATATCTATGCCATGAATGCCATGCCTACTCAAATAACTGTTTCTATTGCTGTTTCTAACAGATTTCCTCTAGAGGCACTAGAAGAACTCTATTCTGGTATCAAGTTAGCTAGTACATTATATAAAGTAGATTTAGTAGGGGGAGATACCACCTCATCTACTAAAGGTTTGGTAATATCTATTACCGCCATTGGGATTGCCCAGGAAAGCGAGCTTGTGTACAGAAGTGGAGCAAAACCAAATGATTTATTAGTATTGAGTGGTGATATTGGTGCTGCTTATTTAGGTTTACAGGTTTTAGAAAGAGAAAAAGAAGTCTTTAAGGTAAATCCAAATAATCAACCTGATTTGTCTATGTATACCTATTTAATGGAACGTCAACTCAAACCAGAGGCACGAAAAGACATTTATGAATTGCTAAAACAATTAGAAATTAAACCCACTTCTATGATTGATATTAGTGATGGTCTTTCTTCTGAAATTATTCATTTAGCAAAGCAAAGTAAAGTAGGGTGCAATCTATATGAAGATAAAATACCTTTAGACCCACAAGTTATTAATACTTGTGAGGAATTTAATATAGACAGTACTACTATCGCACTTAGTGGTGGGGAAGACTACGAATTATTATTTACCATAGACCAAAAGGAATTTGATAAAATAAAAGGCAACCCTAATTTAACCGTCATTGGGCATATGACCGAGGAAAAAGAGGGTTTACATCTTATCACAAGAGCTAATACCAAAATACCTATTAAGGCAAAAGGTTGGAACTCATTTGATGAAACAAAAGATTAAGCTGCAGAATGTGTAGGTCTATGGGTATGTGCCATTCGCTTCTGATGCAACAGTGCCAAAGTTTCATTGATTTCTTTAAGTTGAGGTGTTAAAGAAGCCAAATTTCCTTGTACATCAATGGTTGCTTGTTTTTTGCAACAAGTACATTCAAACTCATTAATATGAGCGGTTACTTTTTTGGTGATCATAAAACGGTGTCCGAAGAATAGGCAAAGTAGTCTGCCAACCGAGCTTCTCGGTGCTTTTGTAGGGGTATTCATGATTTGGGTAATTAAGATTTGGACGATAAATATAAACAAAAATTTCTAATAGCCAAGCAATCAGTCCCTTAATTTTTAACAAAAATTTCTAGTTATGAACAATTTTAGCGAGTAGCAATAATACTTCTGTTCTATTTTCAATGTAAGACATATGTCCTCCATCCAACAATAGTGAAGAAAAACCCAACTCCCCCGCCTGAGAAATCAGTTGCCTTTCATCAATTAGAATGTCTTCTTTCCCAAGAATAAGATACTTATCTACTGCAAGTCTTTTTGCTATTTTAGTGTAGTCTGGTCTTATTTTCATTCCTTCTAAAGCTGCAATGATTCCCTGCAGTGAAATTTTTAAAGCCTCTTTCTTGATTTTAGCAAGTTCTTTTTTTAGGAGCGTTCTATTCTTATCTGCAAATAAACTTGGTATGGAAAGATTTACAAAAACCCTATGACTCTTTCTTACTGCTTCAACAGACCGATCTCTATTCATTTTTCTTTCCAGATTATCATCTTTCCAAGTAGAATTCATCAAAACAAGTTTTGAAATTCTATGCGGCTTTTTAGCTGCTAAGGCAAGAGCAACATAGCCGCCCATTGAATGCCCAATAAATATACTCCTCTTGATGCTTAAATAATCTAATACTGCTAAAACAGCATCTGCCATCATTTCCATGGTATGAATATAACCAAGATTCCCTGTTTTTCCATGACCTAGAAGATCTATACAGATTACTCGCCGCTGCTTACGAATAGAAGGCAGTAAACTTTCCCACATGGATATATTTTCCATAAATCCATGAAGGAATACAACAGATTCTCCACTTCCCTCATCAGAATAAAAAATTTCAATTCCCTTATATGCTAAAACCATTTTTGAACTATCTTTCGCAAAGATAACTCCACCAAATGAATAAATCGAAAGAAACTCTAATTACCGGATTCGCCTTGTTTTCTCTTTTTTTTGGTGCTGGTAACCTTATTTTACCTCCGTTTTTGGGTTTTAATGCTGGGGAAGATTGGATTATTGTTGCCTTAGGTTTTTTAATCTCCGGTGTGCTTTTACCCATCATGGCTATCTTTGCTCACGCAAGGCTTCAAGGCACAATGTTTGATTTTGCTAAAAAAGTATCTCCTGTTTTTAGTGTGATTTATTGTCTGTGTGTGTACATCATTTCCATCACATTACCTTCCCCTAGAACAGCCTCAGTTACACATGAAATTGCTATTGCTCCTTTTTTTGGAACAACATCGTGGCTCACAAGCACCATTTATTTCATTCTCGTGCTCCTATTTGTTTTAAATAGATCTAAAATACTAGACATTCTAGGGCGTATTTTAACTCCTTTAATTATTGGTATACTTCTCCTTATTATTGGCATGGCCGTATTTGCACCTTATGATTCCATGACAGGTGGAAATTATAAATTGCCATTAGTTAGTGGATTAATTGAAGGCTATCAAACCTTTGATGCCATTGGTGGAGTGGTAGTGGGTGGAGTACTCATTATTTCACTTAATTTAAAAGGCTTTGGTTCGTTTAAAGAGAAAAAATCACTTATTACAAAGGCAGGGCTCTTAGCAGGTACCGGATTATTTCTTATTTACACCGGACTTATACTTACTGGGGCTTTATTTGGAAATGAATTTTCCCCAGATGCCACCCGTATAGAAGTTCTTACCGGAATAAGTAACAAGACATTGGGTGCCATTGGCACTTCTTTACTTAGTGTACTGGTTTCATTAGCTTGTTTTACCACAGCCGTGGGGATTGTAACGGGGACTGCAGATTATTTTAAAGGACTTTTTAAAGGCTCCTCTAAGGTATACACAATTACTGCGGTAATTGCTTCTATACTTGGAGTAATTATGGGCCAGTTTGATGTACATTATATTATTGATATTGCCCTGCCCGCTCTTATGTTTATTTACCCTGTTACTATTATTTTAATACTTCTCAATATCATACCAGAACGCTTTACTTCGGTTTTGGTTTTTAGAGCCGTCGTATTTACAACCCTTATTTTTAGTATTCCAGATTTTTTAACCTCAATTGGTTTTACCAAAGAAATGAATTCAATTCTTGAATTATTACCACTTGCAGGCTATAGTCTGGCATGGCTGCTACCTGCTAGTATTGTTTTTGTTTTTGTAAATTTCTGGAGTTTATATCTCTCTAAAGTTAATTCTATTTAGATTCAGGATTTTTTTGATAAAACATTAACTGTTGTTAGATATAATTACAAAATGCCGCAGAAAGCAGCATTTTGTAATCAATGAGTTCTTTAAGCCCAACATACTCTTACTGAATCTGCACAGGTGCTACGTTCCGTATCATTTTGACAAGTGACAATAGTGTCATAAACTATTGACACCTCAACTGTATGCTTCCCTCCTTTAATACTTTCACTTAGTTTAGAAACGGTTAACTTCTTTAAATTCAACTGATTTAACTTTGCTTTTTTCATTTTTATTTATTTAAGTTTTTTCTTATATAAATATAAAGTAAAAGCCTCGTTTTTTGAGCTTATCTAAAAATAATTTCAATTTTTCCTAATCTTTTTTATCTCAAATACATTAACCTCTCTTTCTTCATTTGTACGTAATTTTATGCTAGCAGACATAGGAAGGTATGATGGGTTGCCAGCAAAAGAACAATAGAATATGGTTCCCTCTAAAGATTCTGTGGGTTCTTCTGAATCTATATAACCTATATCTATTACTAATTGCTTATGCATAATCTCGGCAATATCAGAGATCGTATACTCCAAAGGATGTTTAAAATTAGGAGGATAGATTTTAGCCTTTAATATTTCGCATACTTCTTTTTGGGCTTCTATCTTATTAGCAAACACCAAAATCTCTTCGTTTTCATTTTTTATGGGCTCCCCATAATTTAAATTTCTAGGCTGTGACAATTTAAAGTAGCAAACTACAGGTTTTGAAATCTCACGCTCACAGGTTTCTTCACTATTTGAAAGATAACCAAAGGTTAGCCAAACAGATCTTCTATTAATAATTACAATTTTCGTCTCCATCTTACGTATTTGGTAGGTTATGTTTTGGGATTTCCAAGAAAAGACTTTGCATCTTTTTAATATTGGACCTCCATTTACTATTATTTACTAGTTATTGGAATTAATGACCAAAAACTAAATGGTTTAGAGAATAGTATGATAGAATTACAAAAGCCCCCAACAAAAAATGAACTATTTTATGTTTGAAATTAATAAGATACAGTCAAAAAGAAAAAACCAACTTAATTGATAGAAAAAAGATAGTTTTAACACCATAAATAAACTATCATCAGGTATCCACTACTTTTTATAGAAAAACCAATTAAATCAATCACAACTATTTTTATAAATGTCTTCTAAGAAGTAAAATTTATGATTGTTTTTTCAAAAAAAAATAAATATTTTTCTTACATTTATTAAAGTAATTTACTAACATAAAATTGTTTGCTATGAAAAAAATTAGTTTTAAACCTAAGATTTCGGTTTTAAAAAATGTAAGTGTATTATTTGTATTAATTGCAATTTATTCATGCTCTAAAGATTCAGTAGAATCAACGAATGAGGAAAGCACCTCAATCAATGAAGTCACTGCTAGAGAATCCAATTCGGATGTGACTTTTCTTTCTGGTCAAAAAACGTTTTATAGCTCCTATGCATCTTCTGTATCTGAACTTCGCTCACTTCAATCTAGTCTCTGTAGTTTGATTGATCTAAGTGGAATAAATTCGGAAAGAGGGTATCTTGTTTTTCCTGATGAAAGAAGCATGCAAAGCCTATACGAAGCCATTGAAGATGTGGATAGAAGGTTTCAGGATACGGTAGAAGCAAGATTAGAAGAGTTGTTAGTTGAAGCTAAAAAAAATCCTTCAATTGTTAATTATTATACCCTTGAAGCTGCTATATCCAATGATGTAGATGAGGAGATTCTTAATGGTATAGAAGAACTTATGTGGAATGACGGAGTTTTTGCAGAAAACATTCAACAATGCGTTTCAGACCGTATGCCAATTCCCACCTTATGGAACAAAGTAAAAACTTTATCAGACAACTGGCTTGCGGCAAGTGGAGAAGATTTAGATGTATCAAAGGACCCTTCGAATTTTTATATAGACGATGAGATTGCATCTCTATTTTTGAACGAGGATTCTCAGGCTAGTATTTTAGGTAAGGTGGAAACATTTACAGAAGACGTAGAGATCAATTCCAATAATGGTGGGTCTTTTCTAAGTAGGGCAAACGGATGCAGAACTTGGCGAAAAGAAGTTGAAACCGGAAACAATGGAAGTAGACGGCTTAGAGTAGTTGCAAAAGTCAGAAACTATGTTGCCTATAAAATTATCAAATCCAAAATCACTGGTTGGAAAAGGAGAAGGGGAAGATGGAAAAAACGCAGGTTCACCAAAACCCTGTTTATGGGAGGAATTGCTATTGCACATAGAGCTTCTCTAGACGAAAACTGCGATCCAGCATTCTCTTTCAACATAAGCCTAAGTGAAACAAAGAAGAAAAAATCATTCAGAATCTCAAGAACCTGGTGGGGTCCGGATTGGTATGTTGCTGTATGCAGAGATCAATTTGGGGCAGTAGGTAATGTAGGAAGTCTCAATGTAACAGCTATTATTGATTAATCATAAAACAATACATAAAATAACCCTGTACTCTTGATGGCTACAGGGTTATTTTTATTTTAAATAAGCTCACCATAGCGTTATGATAATGTGCCGGTAAGGTGTTGGTGTTTTTAAGTTGTGAAAGCCTTAAATATTATGAAGCCGCATTTTTGATAATGTGCAATTTTATTCTCACCAACTGTATCCATACGTATAAAGTCTTTTTGATATTGTTTGGCAAATGTGATTACCTAATTGGCTATAATTTTCACCAATTGACACCCTCTGTATTTGGTGTTGGTAGCTATTCTATGTAAATACACGGCTGCTTCCCTATTTCTTTTTTGCTAAAGTTTAAAATCTGAAAAAAGCAATTGCCCAACTACAAGCTACTTCCATGTTTATTGATAATTGAAACTGCCTGTTTTCTTCCAATTCCTTTTACACCATTTCCTTTGAAAATTGAGGCCAATTGTTTTTAAATGGTTGGTTTTTGGTATTCAATAGCTATTAAGTAAAAATCGAAAAGGAGTTTTAAATCACCTAAATTACTATGACGCATTTCAAAATATTTTGCTTTACATGCATCCAAGAAGGAAGGTCAAGGCTCGGGAACCTTTTCAAGTTTTATCACTTGGTTGATAGGGGGTTTAAACGCTTTTTATGTACTTATTGATAATCGAAGGGTTAATTATGATTTAATCGTTTTTACTGTGAATCAATATTAATAAGGTATTAAACGGTTTTTGAATATGACACACTCTTCCTCAAAAACCAATTATAAATTTAAAAATTTAGGTATATGAAACTAATTATTGATGCAGACTCAAGAATTGATAAGAATCTAATTAAGGCTTTAGAGCAAGGAAACGTAAGTAATGTCCAAACACTTTTAGATAGTGGGGCAAATCCTAATATGGTAGACAGAAGTAGAGGTGGTCGTACGCTACTTATGGCTATTGCTGGTGTTAGCCCACGCGATTTGAACCTCAAGGTAGTCACTTCTTTATTAGATCATGGTGGAGTCAATATACATGCCGCATCTGAGGATGGATGGACGGCTATGGATACAGCTGTCAATAATGGGAACTATCATTTGGGCAAGGTTCTTTCGGAAAGAGGAGCTAATTTTGATAGAATTGGAAGAAGTTCGGGGATGTTAGATTTTCAAGAGGCACAACAATATTTACTAAAAGTAGGTCTGCCTGTAAATATAGGCGAAGATATAATAGAGAAAGCTATTAAACATGCTTTAATTAACCAAGATATAGAAGTTGCCTCTAATATAGTAGAAGCTGGATATGATGTAGATTCTAGGTTTCATTTTAGAGACCCTTTTTTCAATGACTTTGTTGATCATATGCGTTCCAAGAAAGAACTTGAAAAGCTTCTAAAACCTCTTAACAGCTCACGAATACCTGATCTTAGCTTAAAAGTTATTGAAAATGTAGCGGTTAAACATTTTGAAATTAATCCGGTAAAATTTGTTGATCCTATGCATTCCAAGAAAGAAGCTAAAGGGTTTCTAAAGCCTCTTAACGGTCTATTAAAAGTTATTAAAGATGTAGCGGTTAAGCATTTTAAAAGTAATCCTGTAAGAAAAGCCAATCGACCCAACCGTTAATATTATTTGATACAAAATACCATTGTACGGGTTTTAATGATTTTAGAAGCATTCAGATTTATCAGATAGTATATGCGACTTACGTATCTACAAGATAAAGCGTACGTTTTTCACTTAAATGAGTACGCTATTATTAAAGTTTTAAAAATTACAAAGACGGATTTCAAAATAATTTACTTTGCATGCATCCAATCCTCAATTTCCTCTACCGTGATTGGTATGTTTTTCATCAAATTAATTGGCGCTCCATTTTCCTGAATAACCACATCATCTTCTATACGTACCCCCATATTTTCATCTGGAATATAAATACCTGGCTCTACGGTAAAGACCATATTTGCCTTCATAGGGGTTTTTAATGCCCCGTAATCATGTGTATCTAATCCAATATGGTGAGAAGTACCGTGCATAAAATATTTTTTATACGCCGGCCAGTCTACACTTTCATTTTGTACATCGGCTTTGTCCAGTAATCCTAACCCTAACAATTCAGATGTCATGAGTTTTCCAACTTCTTTATGATACGCTTCCCAGAGCGTTCCAGGTATCAACATTTTAGTGGCTTCATCTTTTACTCTTAAAACTGCATTGTAGACTGCTTTTTGCCGATCTGTAAAACGCCCGTTAACCGGAATAGTACGAGTCATATCGCTAGAATAATTGGCATACTCTGCACCTACATCCATTAGCAACATATCACCTTCTTTACACTGGTTATTATTTTGTATATAATGTAAAACATTTGCATTGTAACCAGAAGCTACAATAGGTGTATAGGCAAATCCTTTAGAGCGATTTCTAATAAACTCATGCAGGTACTCCGCTTCAATTTCATATTCCCATACCCCCGGTTTTACAAATTGTAAAACTCTCTTGAACCCTTTCTCCGTAATATCACAGGCCGTTTGCATTATATGAATTTCTTCTGGTTCTTTTACCCCGCGAATATCCTGCAAAATAGGATTGCTTCGTTCCCATTTATGGGCTGGAAACTTGGCCTTAGTTGCTTTTATAAATCGGTCTTCTCTGGTTTCCGTTTTAACAGTCTGCCGGTAATGCTCATTTGTATTGAAATAAATGAATTCTGTTTCTGTCATTAAGTCATAAAAAACCTTCTCAAAATCAGTAAGCCAATATACCTTTTTAATACCACTGGTAGCAAAGGCTCTATCCTTGGATAGTTTTTCACCTTCCCATATGGCAATATGCTCATTGGTCTCCTTTAAGAACAAGATTTCCCTGTGTTTGGGATTCAAAGCATCCGGAAACAACACCAAAATAGATTCTTCCTGATCTACCCCACTTAGGTAAAAAATGTCTCTTGCCTGCTCAAAAGGCAAAGTACTATCTGCGCCAATAGGGTATATATCATTTGAATTAAAAACTGCAAGGCTCTTAGACTTCATCTGAGCCGCAAATTTTGAACGATTTTTTACAAAAAGATTTCGGTCTATCGGGTGGTACTTCATGATTTAAATTCAGTTAGTTTATATCTTCAAAAATAACAACTTAGATGTCAATTCTTGTTAAACTCTTTTTAAAAGTTTTGACAGCAATATTACATTCTCTAATTTCATCAACACTAAAAAACCATCTAATGCGAAAATATATACTCTTGGGCTTTGCCATGTGTTTATTTATGACCACATCTGCACAACAGCCCGCTTCTTCTCAAGAAGCAATTAAAAGTTCTATTGAAAAAACCAAACAACTACGTGCCAATTCAATAGTGAAAAATATTCCTTTTGATAATATTGGCCCTACAGTAATGAGTGGTCGTGTAGTAGATTTGGATGTAAATCCAGATAACCCTACTGAATTTTATGTTGCCTATGCTTCGGGCGGTCTATGGCACACCAAAAATAATGGCACTAGTTTTACACCTATCTTAGATTCAGCACCCACGCAAAATATTGGAGATATTGCTGTTGACTGGTCTACAAGAACCATCTGGGTAGGTGGGGGAGAAAACAATGCTTCCCGCTCTTCTTATGCAGGTATTGGTATCCTGAAATCAACAAATAATGGTAAAACATGGGATTATGTAGGACTCCCAGATTCACATCATACTGGTAGAATACTCCTCAATCCTTCTAATTCTGATGAAGTAGTGATTGGTATTACTGGACATTTATACTCTCCTAATAAACAAAGAGGTATCTACAAAACCTCAGATGGAGGTAAGACATGGAAACAAACTCTTTTTATAAATGAAAATACAGGTATTATAGATTTAGCTTTTGCACCTGATAATTTCAATATTCAGTATGCCGCTGCTTGGCAAAAAGATAGAAAAGCTTGGAATTTTACTGGAAACGGTGAGCACTCGGGAATTTATAAAAGTACTGATGGCGGTAGCAGCTGGCAACTAATTTCTACCAAAGACAGTGGCTTCCCTACAGGAAATGGGCTTGGACGTATTGGGCTAGCAGTTTATGATGAAAATACCGTCTACGCCGTGCATGATAGTCAGTATTTAAGAAAAAAATCAGAAGAGAAAAAAGAATCTGAAACGCTCTCTAAAGAAGACTTTAAATCAATGACCCTAGATGCTTTCTTGAAGCTTGACGATAAAAAATTAAACACCTATTTAAAACTTAATGGGTTTCAAGAAAAATACCGTGCAGATAATGTTAAGCAAATGGTGCGGAGTGGTACTGTACAACCAGCAGATTTGGCAAAATATTTAGAAAATGCCAATGCCATGCTTTTTGATACTCCTGTTGTAGGTGCTGAAATATATAGAAGTGATGATGGCGGAAAAAACTGGAAAAAAACACATGAAGGATACATAGATGATCTTTTTTACAGCTATGGCTACTACTTTGCACAAATTGAAGTAGATCTTACCAATAAAGAGCATATTTATACTGCAGGAGTTCCCATCATAAAATCAAAAGACGGTGGTAAGACCTTTACCTCTATCAATCGGGAAAATGTGCATGCAGATCATCATGCGATCTGGTTAAATCCAAAAATGCCCGGCCATATTATTAATGGAAATGATGGAGGCGTTAACATTAGTTATGATGATGGAGAAACATGGATAAAAAACAACTCTCCGTCTGTAGGACAATTTTATGCTATTAACGTAGACCATCAAGAACCGTATCATGTTTATGGGGGATTACAAGACAATGGGGTTTGGATGGGACCACATGACGCTGAGCAAAATAGTAGATGGCATCAAACCGGTCAATACCCATGGAAGAGTATTATGGGGGGAGACGGAATGCAAATTCAAATAGATTCCAGAGATCCTAATATAGTTTACACTGGTTTTCAGTTTGGTAATTATTACAGAATAAACTTAGCAGAAGATACTTCAGAATATATTCAGCCAAAACATGAATTAGGTGAAAGCCCGTACCGATTTAATTGGCAAACTCCTATACTACTCTCACCACACAATCAGGATATTTTATACTTAGGTGGAAATAAATTACATAGATCTATGAATCAGGGAGAAGATTGGGTACCAATTTCTAAGGATCTTACAAGTGGTGGTAAGAAGGGAAATGTAGCCTATGGTACACTCACCACTATTGATGAATCTCCTTTTCAATTTGGTTTACTTTACACCGGAAGCGACGATGGTCTTGTACACATGTCCAAAGATGGGGGTGCTAACTGGAAGTTAATCTCCAGCACATTTCCTAAAGATTTATGGGTGAGTCGTGTTGTTGCTTCAAAACATAAAAAAGACCGAGTCTATGTAACTTTAAATGGGTATCGTTGGGATGATTTTAATGCCTACGTATATATGAGCAATGATAATGGGGTTACTTGGAAATCAATTTCTAATAACTTACCTAATGTTCCGGTGAATGTAATTATTGAAGATTCTGAAAATGAAAACCTTTTATTTATCGGTACAGATAATGGGGTCTATGTTTCGTTTGATACTGGAAGCAATTGGCAAGCGTTTCATAAGGGCATTCCATATGTCGCGGTGCATGATCTGAAAATACAAGCTAAAGCAAAAGATTTACTGGTAGGAACCCATGGTAGAAGTATCTACAAAACCAATATTGAACCTTTACAGCTTTTCACAGACCAAATTAAAGACAAGGTATTGCATATTTTTAATATTCCATCCATTAGAAAAACAGGAAGGTGGGGTAGCACTTGGAGTAAATGGTTAAAAGCATATAAGCCTTCTATAAACTTCCAAATGTATAGCTCTACAGCTGGAGAATACAAAGTAGAAATTATGTCTAGTAAAGGAATTTTAATGCATACTTTTGATTTCACAGCAGATGCTGGATTTAATTACGTCCCATATGACATTACCGTAAGCGAAAAAGGACGAAAAAGTTTTCTGAAAAAACATAAGAATGAAGAATTATCCAAAGCAGCTAACGGAGATTACTTTTTACCTAAAGGAAGTTATAAAGTAGTTATTTCTGGTAATGGAACTCAGAAAACCGCTAAATTTGACGTTAACTAACCGTAAACTGTTTAATCAAGCCCTTGAAAACAAGTTGGATTTACAATGAAAGTTAAACAAGGCTTAAACTTATTCTAAATTAACTGGAAATAAGGGGAAAACCCTTCTTAAAGTTTGTTAATGAGTAGGCTGTACTGTAATTTTGTGCCACTTTAAATTAAATACCCAATGAGCAAAATCATTAGTTCCTCCATAGCTAGAAAAGTTTCTATGGCTCTTTCAGCACTTTTTCTGCTGGTTTTTCTTTTACAACATTTTACTATTAATATTACTTCAGTATTCAGTCCAGACACCTTTAATGAGTGGTCTCATTTTATGGGAAACAATCCATTTGTCCAATTTCTGGCGCAGCCAATTTTGATTTTTGGCGTCGTGTTTCACTTTGTTATGGGCTTTATTCTTGAAGCCAAAAACAGGGCAGCCAGAGGACCTGTAGGTTATGCTAAGTACGCTGGAGGAGAAAATGCTTCCTGGATGTCACGTAATATGCTTATAAGTGGCTTGGTGATTTTAGCCTTTTTAATTCTTCACTTTATTGATTTTTGGTTTCCAGAAATGAATTACAAATATATAGAGGTGCTGCCAGAAGACCCTACTCGCTATTATCATGAAACGGTAGAAAAATTTCATAGCCCGCTTCGTGTAGGAGCTTATGTAATTGCCTTTATATTGCTCGCATTACACCTACTTCATGGCTTCCAATCTGCTTTCCAGTCTATGGGTTTTAATAATAAGTACACACCCCTCCTAAAAAAATTGGGGAAAGCGTATGCAATTCTTATTCCGTTAGGATTCATTTTTATTGCAGTGTTTCATCATTTTAACGGACATTAAAAAAATTGACTATGGCAACATTAGATTCTAAAATACCACAAGGCTCCATAGGAGATAAGTGGACAAAGCATAAAAATGATATTAATCTGGTAAATCCAGCTAATAAGCGTAACATTGATGTAATTGTAGTAGGGACTGGTCTTGCAGGAGGTGCTGCTGCTGCTACACTTGCAGAATTAGGTTACAACGTTAAAACATTTTGTTATCAAGATTCACCGCGCCGTGCACACTCTATTGCAGCTCAGGGAGGTATTAATGCCGCAAAGAACTATCAAGGAGATGGTGATTCTACCTACCGCTTGTTTTACGACACCGTAAAAGGGGGTGATTATCGATCGCGCGAAGCCAATGTCTATAGATTGGCAGAAGTTTCTACTAATATTATTGATCAGTGCGTGGCACAGGGAGTTCCTTTTGCCCGTGAATACGGTGGCCTTCTAGACAACCGTTCTTTTGGTGGTGTATTGGTATCAAGAACATTCTATGCAAAAGGACAAACCGGACAGCAGCTTTTATTAGGTGCTTATGCCGCTATGAACCGTCAAATTAATCGTGGAAAAATCAAGCCTTACAATAGGCATGAAATGCTAGATTTAGTAATTGTAGATGGCAAGGCAAGAGGTATTATTGCTCGTAATTTAGTTACTGGAGAGATTCAGAGACATTCTGCACATGCAGTTGTAATTGCTTCTGGTGGCTATGGCAATGTATTTTTTCTTTCTACAAATGCGATGGGTAGTAATGTTACCGCAGGTTGGAAAGTACACAAAAGAGGGGCATACTTTGCAAATCCTTGTTTTACACAAATTCACCCAACTTGTATTCCGGTTTCCGGGGATCACCAGTCTAAGCTTACGCTGATGTCTGAATCACTTCGTAATGATGGACGAATCTGGGTTCCAGCAAAAATTGAAGATGCAAAAGCAATTCGTGAAGGTAGCTTAAAACCTACCGCTATTCCAGAGAAAGATAGAGATTACTATTTAGAAAGACGTTATCCGTCGTTTGGTAACCTAGTGCCACGAGATGTAGCCTCCAGAGCTGCTAAAGAAAGATGCGATGCAGGTTATGGGGTTAACAAAACTGGAGAAGCAGTATATCTGGATTTTGCAGCAGCTATAGAACGTTATGGAAAAGAGCAAGCTGCTATTCATGGTAATCACAACCCTTCCAAGGAGGAAGTCATAAAACTAGGTGAAGAGGTAATTTCCAATAAATATGGAAACCTTTTTCAGATGTATGAGAAAATCGTAGATGAGAATCCATACAAAACTCCTATGATGATTTATCCAGCAGTTCACTACACCATGGGAGGTGTTTGGGTTGATTATAATTTAATGACTACCATACCTGGTTGTTATGCTGCCGGGGAAGCAAACTTTTCAGATCATGGTGCGAATCGTTTGGGTGCTTCAGCATTGATGCAAGGACTGGCAGATGGTTATTTTGTACTTCCTTATACTATTGGTGACTACTTATCAGATGACATCAGAACTGGGCCAATTTCAACAGATTCTCCTGAATTTGAAGAAGCAGAGCAAAATGTAAAAGCTCAATTAGAAAGATTCGTTAATAATAATGGAACCAAAACCGTAGATTCTTACCATAGAATATTAGGTAAAATCATGTGGAATAAATGCGGCATGAGCCGTAATGAAAAAGATTTAAAATCAGCCATCAAAGAAATCAAAGAGTTAAGAGAAGATTTTTATGCCAATGTAAAAGTTCCAGGAACTGCCTATACCAAGAATCAAGAATTGGAAAAGGCCATGCGGGTAGCTGACTTCTTAGAATTAGGAGAATTGTTTGCAAAAGATGCCTTGACCAGAAATGAATCTTGTGGAGGACATTTTAGAGAAGAATACCAAACTCCGGAAGGAGAAGCTCTTAGAGACGATGAGAATTTTAGGTTTGTATCAGCATGGGAATACAAAGGAGAGCCTTCAAAAGCTGTTTTACACAAAGAAGAGCTTACTTATGAAAATATTGAACTTAAAACACGTAGTTATAAGTAATGAAAGTTGGACATGGCCTATAGGTTTTCCAATGTCATTGTTTATAAAGTAAAAAAAGTGTGTAGAAAAAGAAAAATATAATCAGTTAATTAGGTTCATTTGAAAATATAATTGATGAATTGTATATAAAACTCAAAAGAACCTGATAACAAATAATAAATAACTTTGAGATATGAATCTTAAACTAAAAATATGGCGCCAGCAAGATGCTAAATCATCGGGTAAAATAGTAGACTATGATATCGCTGAGGTATCTCCAGATATGTCTTTCCTAGAGATGCTTGATGTTCTTAATGAGGGTCTTGTTGAAAAAGGAGAAGAACCTGTAGAATTTGATCATGATTGCCGTGAAGGTATCTGCGGTTCCTGCTCTTTGCAGATCAACGGAGAACCCCATGGCCCTGATCGCGGTATCACTACCTGCCAGTTGCATATGAGAAGGTTTAAAGATGGAGATACTATTTATATTGAGCCTTTTAGAGCCAAAGCTTTTCCGGTTATTAAAGATCTTATTGTAGATCGTGGCGCTTTTGACCGAATTCAACAAGCAGGTGGATATGTCTCCGTTAATACCTCTGGAAACACTGTTGATGCCAATGCAATTCCTATTGAAAAACACGATGCAGACCGTGCCTTTGATGCTGCTACATGTATAGGTTGCGGTGCCTGTGTAGCTGCTTGTAAAAATGCAAGTGCAATGCTATTTACTTCGGCTAAGGTTTCACAATTTGCTTTGTTGCCACAAGGTCAAGTTGAAGCTACAGACCGTGTTATCAATATGGTTCGACAAATGGATTTGGAAGGTTTTGGTAACTGCACGAATACAGGCGCATGTGAAGTAGAATGCCCAAAAGGTATTTCTTTAGAAAATATTGCTCGCATGAACAGGGAATATTTAAAAGCAACTGTAACAGCAGACTAATTGCTTAACTGTATAATAATTACATGTAACATCCCATTGAGAAATGGGATGTTTTTTTTTGAAGTGTCTAAATTATCCATTCTAAATGTAAGTTCCTCAGCAATTTGTTCCACAAAAGGCATTCCTTTATACTTTTTATTGTAAAAATCTCGCTGAAATAAAATTTCATAAGGAGTAGTTTGAACCCAATCTAAAACAGATTTCGGGGTTATTAAACCATGAGGAATCTGAGCCATTTGATAACGCATACATAACAGACAAAACATTCCCATTCTTTTGACACAATAGCTCATTAAAAACCTAATTGATTAATTACAAGTATAGTAGTTTTTTTATCTCCAAGCGAATCATCTAAAAATCTAATAGCCTAAAATTCTTAAATGCAGATCTCTTCCCTTTTAAAATACATGAGTTTCATATATGTTGGGGATTTTAAGCTGTTCATTTGTTATTAAATTAATGCCATAGTTAAAAGATTATTCTAATTTCAAAGCAATTTTACTTTTATATAAAAAGATAATTACCTGATGTTTAAAAGGTTGTAACCCTCCTATTCTATACAAAAAGCATCTATTCACCACAGAAACCTAACAGATCACAACATTAATCGCTACTTCTCTTTATTCTCTTATATATTTGATTTATAAATAGATACCTCTGTATCCTATTTAAGACCTAATAAAGCATCTCCTATTGATGCTTAGAAATTGAACTTATGGGCCCTCAACAATCTACACTATGGTGTTATAACCTTAGTGCTTATTACTTATATGCCTGCCAATTATTGTTGGCTTCTCTTTATCAGTACGTGCTTACTTTTCAACTTCTTGTGTGGAAGCATCATCAAAGAGGTATCACCAACAAATTCTTTTTTTACAAACATTCATATCCAATAGGCTTGTTGCCTTCATATCAACTAATTTATAATAGATAACCTAAATACATAGTATAACCATTAAATCTTGACTCTCATGAAACTCCGTCTTGTCCTAATTCTTACCCTGTTCTTTGCTCTTTCTCATGCACAGACTTATAACAATAAAAATAGTCTTGCCTTACAGCAGGAAAATTATGCGTTTACCAGTCTCGAAAAACCTCTTACTTCATCGGGTATTAACAGTGCTCCTTTCTTAAAAGCACTTAACAAAAGACCTAATGTAAGCTTATTACAAAAAGCAAACACTTATTTTAAAAACTTGTCTTATACACAAGCGGCTGTTCTCTATGAAAAGATTTTGGCTGATCAAGCACCAATCTACAGCTTTGAAATTTTGAAAAAAGCGGCCAATGCACATTATCTCAATACCGAAATGTATATGGCTAATATTTGGTATGAAGAGCTTTATAACAAACACCGAAAACAAATGACACCTGCTATGCTCTTTCAATATGCTAATACGCTAAAAGGTATAGGCAAGCAGGGGAAAGCTAAAAGAATACTACGTAGGTATAAAAAAGAAATAGGTAATATCCCCGCCAAAACTAGTGCTGGTAATTTACCTTTGCCTGTAATTAATCATTCTAAATTAATCCTTACTAGCCTTTCAATAAATAGCACATCTTCAGAATTTTCACCTGTATTTTTAGGCAATGACAAACTAGTCTATGCAGCTACTAATGATGATTCTTATATGGATTTATATATCGCGAACATTAACAGTCAAACTTTGGATCTTGAAAAAACAATGCCCTTTCCTGAGACTATTAATTCCAAATATCACGAAGCAGGTGTTGCCTTTACTCCAGATCTTAAAACCATGTTTTTTACACGTACTAACTTTGATAAAAAACTTAAAAAAGATAAAAATGGAGTAAGTCATTTAAAAATTTACATGTCTACTTTTAAAAAAGGAAGCTGGACTAGGCCTAAAGAAGTTTCTTTTAATAGCGATCTTTATTCTACCGCGCATCCCGCTGTGAGTCCCGATGGTAAAAAACTATATTTTATTTCCGATATGCCTGGAACACTTGGTGATACAGATATTTTTGTAGTAGATATTTTACCCTACGAGAGTTTCTCAATCCCTCGTAACTTAGGACCTGAAATCAACACTTCTCAAAAAGAATTGTTTCCTTTTGTGACGGATACAGAACTATACTTTTCATCTGAAGGTCACTTGGGATTAGGAAATTTGGATATCTTTCAGGCAACTTTATTAAAGGAAGGCGGATTCAACAAAGTTCAAAATCTGGGAACGCCCTATAATAGTGAAAATGACGATTTCTCATTTGTAATTAATTCTATAAGCAATAAAGGGTATTTTGCTTCCAACCGTGCTGGAGGAAAAGGAGAAGATGATATCTATGCCTTTCAAACACCAACCCAGAGTCTAGAACTTGCCACCACTAAAAGCAAGCATCTTTCTAAAGAGCCAGCTTCTCCTATCTTATTTAAAACAATAGTTGAAGCATCTAAGATGCTAGTAGATTCAAATGAGCTTTCTGTACAAGCAAAAGAAGAAGTAATTGTAAAACAAGACATGAATGCTAGTATTACCAAATCTAAAACGGAAGATGTTGTTAAATCAGAAAGCTATTTTATTGTTGAAAATGGAATCACAAAACTAAAAAATAACGGTATTCACTTTGGATTTGGCGAGTCTAGCATCAATAAGGATGCAGCTCTTGAACTTGATAAAATTGTTTTAGTCCTAAAACAGCATGAAAACCTAATTATCAAAATTGAAGCACATACAGATGCTCGCGGCAGTAAAGTGTACAACAAAATATTATCAGAAAGTCGTGCTCAGGCATCTAAGGCATATCTTGTAGCCAATGGTATTGATACAGATCGTATTGTTAGTGCGATTGGATATGGAGAAGAACAACTACTGAATGAATGTAATGACACAGTAGTATGTGCCAAAGAAGTGCACGAACGCAATAGAAGATCAGAATTCATAATTATCAATCCTTAAAGATATCTGGTTATTACTTATTAATTTTTGAAAAAGCAGGGTCTATTTGCCCTGCTTTTTACATATTTATAAACTTAAAATGATCTAGAATACCATTTTATAATACAAATAACCTCACCTGAATTACGTTTAAATGGCAGTTCACAACAGATTGACATGTACTCACAACATATTTTAAAAGCCTGTTAAAAAGCCTCTTATATTTGAAATTATAAATTAAGAACCCAATCTTATTACCTATTACGAGCTTTAAATTTATAATGCTATGGCAATACCATTACACATTAAGACAATATTTATATATATAGCCCTCACATGTGTTTCTATCAATTCTTTTTTTACGGATATAAACGCAAAAGAAGAGAGTCGTTTCTCTGCTTCGACCCCAAACAGTGCCTTTTTTGCCCCAAACTTAACAGGTAACACCTACAAATTAACTTATGGTAGCAGAGAAACGATTCATAATGCAAATGAAAATTATTCTGATCTTATAGTGGTAGAAAACGGAATTACCAAGATTAAAACCGATGAAATCTTCTTTGATTATGACAAGTCCTTCATTAGACCAGATGCAAGTGTAGAATTGAATAAACTAGTAGCTGTTTTGAATGCTAACAAAAGTATGATTATTCGTATTGAAGCGCATACAGATTCACGTGGAAGCGAAGCTTACAATCTTAAATTATCAAACCGAAGAGCTAACTCTTCTAAAGATTATTTAATACAAAAAGGTATTCATCCAGACCGTATTATAAGTGCCAAAGGTTTTGGTGAACAACAACTTGTCAACGAATGTGGTGATGGAATTGAATGTAGTGAAAGCGCTCATCAATTCAACAGAAGATCTGAATTTATTATTGTTAATCCATAGTCTTTACTATAACTCCAACCTATTTTTTTCATTTTTTTATTTATTTGTAATTAGTGTTAATTGATCCAAACAGAGCTTCCCCAAAAGCTCTGTTTTGTCTTTAACTAATCCATCCATGGGTTTATCAACCTCTTTTATTCAAGGAAAACTTCGTGATCTAGCAGGTTTAGGCCTTTGGGGTGGGAGTATTGAAGGTTCAGGCCGATTTACCGGGAACTGCTGGGAACTGTTACTAATGGATTCCGGTAAGACCGCAAGATTGTTTAATTCTTGAAGGTTACCCATTTCCATACCACCCAAAGTATCTAATTCTGGGGCGGAGTGCATACTTAGCGATGCTGTTTCATCATCCTGTCTTTGTGGTATCTCCTGTGAACGGTTAATTGCATCTTTTACAGACTCTGCTATAAGCGCTAATAGTGGTACCAAAGCAACGCTCCACAAAGCAGAATTAATGTTAGCAGTGGTGCGGTCATTTTGATGCTTTTGGTTGTTAAAGATATTAATAGCTCCAACAGCAGCCACAAGCACAGTAGTTGGGGCAATAATATATCGTCTTAATATTCGTCTCTGTTCAGGGTTAAGCCTTTCATACTCGCGTTCCATCATACGGACTAGGTTTTCCATATGCATCATTGGTAGATTTCCCATTTCGCCCATAACTAGACCTGGTAGTACATTGTTTCTTAAAACTCTTCTCTGGTAAGCTACATTCCTTTGCCTAGCAGGGTCTTGTGTTGTATTTCTCAGTTCGTTGTCCATATATGTGGTTTGTTAGAAGTATGAATAAAAATGCAATTCCCCCATAGAAAAATCTCACAAAAAATTTCTAATAGAATCTTATCCAAACTCATTCTTTAAAACCATACTAAAAGCATTCATGATCTTTTTCTATTATTCCATAATCTCGTATAGATTTCGCGGCTGCTAGATACTATTTCAATTATTTTCATATTGGTTATTCATACAAACCGTTTCAGTGCCTTGCTATTAATATAAGACCAATACAAACACTACTTTTTAGTGAGCTACTTTTAAAAAATTCATATCTTTAAGAAAAATATTTAGTAAAAAAACTAAATGATGATTTTTGTAGCCGTTGTTTTTGTCATTCTAGGCATACTCATCAAGTATGGGAAGTTATATTTTCTAATTGCTGGGTATAATACAATGCCTCAGAAGGAAAAAGAAAACTATGATATAGAAGGGATTGCCACCGTTTTTAGAAATTCCATGTTTGGCATGGCGTTTATTCTGATTATTGGATATTTTGTGGCAGAATATTTAAAAAATCAAATGATAGAATTCTATGCCTTATTTTTAGCAATCTTAATAGGGTTTCCATACTTATTGATCAAATCAAATTCCAATAAATATAAAATCAAAAAGAAGAAATAGATTAAAATTCTGTTTCCATCACTATCTATTGTAATAAATCGTTTAGTGTTTTTTTGGTCTATTTATAAGTAATGCAAGATTCTAAAACACTATTCATTTGCTAGGTTCTTAATAAGAATTAACTTATTTAAACTACATTTTTTATAAATTAATACGCACAAATACAGAAGGTTAAATCAAGACGATTAGGTATATTTGAATTACATAATTCAAATATACCTAATCAAAAAACCAATGGACACTAACAACTACGTAAAGATAGCTGTAGAAGACGCCACACCTCAATTCCCAAGTTTTTTACAAGGTTTTAATCGCCGATGGTTTGCTGGTAATTGTGAAGCCATCTACTTGTGCTATAATGCACAAGGCACGGCACAAGCGTTAGAAGATGCGATTATTAATTATGGAGATAAAGTGAAGATAAAAGGAGGAGGACATTGCTATGAAAATTTTGTATTTAGCAATGATACTAAAGCAATAATAGATGTAGGTCCTATGAATGATGTGGGCTATGAGGCAGACAAAGGTTATTACCTTGGTTCTGGTGGTACCAATTGGAGTGCATTTAAAACCTTATTCAGAGATTATGGTAAAGTACTTCCTGCCGGATCTTGCTATTCTGTTGGGCTTGGCGGACATATTTGCGGAGGTGGATATGGGTTGCTTTCCCGTCTAAATGGCTTGACTACGGATTGGCTTACTGGATTAGAGATTGTAGTAAAACCATCTGCCCGTAAGCCAGCTAAAACGGTATATGTTACCGCAGATTCAGATAATGATGCTGGCAACTTATTTTGGGCAAGTACCGGAGGTGGTGGTGGAAACTTTGGAGTGATTACACGCTACTATTTTAAAGAATTGCCAACAGTACCCCAAACCGCCCTTTTAACTACTATTGCCTTTAAATGGGATGCTCTAAATCTCCCTGCTTTTAAGAAGCTACTAGATTGGTATGCTAATTTCTCTGCTACTACACCACGCAATCAATTTGGGTTGTTCAAATTGCTGCATGTGGCCAATCAGGAAATTCAATTAATTATTCAAACTACCATTACCAAAGACCTCAAAAGAGAAGCTGCCTATAATTTAATCCAGCAACAACTTCAGGAACTTTCAGCTATAGCATCACATCATACTCCTCAGGCTCCTATTTTTGGACATGGTAATATTCAAGTACACCCTTCGTCTTCACATACTACAGAATACACCTATTATGAAATATCCCAAACCCTAAATGGATCTGGTGCCAACCAACGTGGAAAATACAAATCTGCCTATATGAGAAAAGCATTTCCACCTGCACACATAAAAGCTATTTATGAATATTTACATATAGTTCCAAATGGACTTACGCTGGTTGATATGCAACAAAGTTTACTCCAAGTAGACACCTATGGTGGACGAATCAATACCATAAACCCTAGTACTACTGCTATTGCACAACGCAGTTCTATTATGAAGCTACAATATCAAACCTATTGGACAGATGAAAGTAAAGATGCCTTTCATTTACAATGGATTCGAGATTTTTATAGTACTGTTTATGCAGCTACAGGAGGCACACCCAGTCCGGCTCTTGACCCAAATAACAATGTTGATGGATGTTATTATAATTACTGCGATTCTGATTTAAATGATATCGTAGGTAAAGAAGGAGCGCTTAGACTGTATTTTCTAGACAATTTACCCAGATTAGTAGGCACTAAACAACAATGGGATCCTAACAACTATTTTAACCACGCACAGTCTTTTCCTGTTTCTTTGGATGAAACATAATTATGAGCATCATGAGTTCCATATAAGATTTAAATTCATCAAAAAGTGACCAATTGCGTATTTCATTTAGCAATACACTGAAACTTCATTACGCATAACAAAATACGTAAATACAAAACTTACAGAAATGATACTTATTAAGTATCTTTAAAATAGTAAACTCTTTCAGTTAACCTATATAGCTATGAGCCAACAAAACAACCATATAAATTATATAGAATTCAAAGCAAAAGATTTAGATGCTATAAAAACGTTTTACACAAAAGTCTTTGGATGGGTTTTTACAGATTATGGGCCTACCTATGCCTCTTTTGAAGAAAAAGAAAGTGGTGTAGCGGGAGGTTTTGAAACTACAGAAGAGGAAATTCTTAACGGTGCACTAGTGGTCTTATATCATGAAGACCTCCATAAAATTAAAAGTGATATTATAACCGCAGGCGGTTCTATTTGTATAGATATTTTTTCTTTTCCCGGTGGTAAACGTTTTCAGTTTAAAGATCCTTCAGGTAATGAGCTTGCTATTTGGTCTGATAAATAGTATCTGCCAAAATAGATAGGAAATCTTAATTCCTGTTCAGGTAAGTACGCAAAACATAAGCAAAGCAAGCCGTTAAAAGAGCAGGTAGAGGTTGTTAAATTCAAAGCAGTGAGCGTTTGGACCATTGAATGAAACCAATTCTTTAAGTTATCCTTAAAGGTGTTATGCATGAAAAAATTTATTTGAACAAGCAACTATTTTGTACTTTTTGAATCGTATTAGAGAGAACAATAATTCAAAAGATGAAAAAATTAGCAATTCCTTTTCTAGCATTTTTACTATTAAGTTCATGTGATGATGATGATACAAAAAATATAGATATTACTTCAGGTACTTGGCGTTTGGTAGAACAACTGGCCGATCCTGGAGACGGAAGCGGAACTTTTCAACCCGTTAGAAGTGAAAAGACGTTGCAATTTCTAGAAAATGGTTCTGTAGTTACCAATAAATCTTTATGTGATCCATATTCAGAAGAGCAAATTGCATCTGGTACCTACTCCATAGAAACGGGCATCATAAACACTAGTTGCTCAAATGAATTCATTAAAACTATTTTTTTTGAGGTGAAAAATGGAGCTTTAATACTTGATTTTATTTCCAATGAAGGATTTTCCCAAAAATATAGACGATTTCCTTAAACGGAAAAATACTACTTAAAATAATTCACTTAAATATCGGTAAAGAAAAAGGCTGGAGAAATCTCCAACCCTACTCAATATAATTAACTAAACAAATTAAGTCATTTCTAAAAACAGACAAATTAATGTCTGAAACCTTTAAAAGAGACACCGCCCTCTGATTGATTACGAGAAGACGGTGCTCCCATCCAAAAATAAAACCGTTAGTTAGTCCGTCATGAGGTTTTAATCTTTAGCTAATTTCCTTATGAATTTCTTTTGCTAACATCTCAAATTAATGAGGATTACTATTTGGAGGGCGAACACATTATTAAGAATTTTCTGATGTCGAAGTTATAAAAATTATTGAAGGATCAATTACGGTTTATCGTATTATGGAAATTTTTACGGTAAGTTTTTATTTACATTACGGTTTTACTGTATTAGCAAAGCCTTTTTTTTAGATTAAGCCCAAAAATCACTTCGATTCTTTTACCTGAGCTTAACTAGCTCACTCATTATACCAAGTTACTTTCTTCAATAAACAGCTAGAAATACCTCCCATGGTGATTCTTTAATACATTTTAAGGCTTTTGGCATTTAAAATAAAGATTGCTTTTCTTGGAATTATACCTTTCTCTTTGACCCTTTCCGGTGTTTAGAATTGAAAGCAGCTTCTTTTATTAACTTTGAAAAAAATAGCAGTTTAAGTCTGTTTAAAACTGTAATTTGCATAGAAAATAGTTTTATGCAAGCCTCACCCATTCAATTTAATTCAAAGTTGCCTGATGTTAAGACTACCATTTTTACCATTATGAGTCGTCTGTCTTATGAGCATAATGCGATCAACCTATCACAAGGATTTCCAGATTTTCCCGCCGACCCTTTGCTTACACAGCTGGCAACAAAAGCTATGCATGGAAGTTTTAACCAATATGCACCCATGCCGGGCTTGCTAGAATTGCGGGAGGCAATTGCAAAAAAAATTGAAAAAATGCATGCTATTTCTTATAATCCCGATACTGAAGTTACAGTTACAGTAGGTGCTACAGAAGCTATTTTTACTGCCATAGCAACTTTTATTTCACCGGGAGATGAAGTATTAGTGCTTAAGCCTGCATATGATTGTTACGAGCCTGCTATTGCGTTGCAGGGAGGTATCCCAGTGCTCATTCAATTAGCAGCTCCTTCTTTTCAAGTGAATTGGGAAACGGTGAAAGAAAAAATTACCGCTAAAACAAAGATGATCATTATTAATACTCCTCATAACCCTACAGGAACTATTTTAAGCA
Organism: Ascidiimonas meishanensis; assembly: GCF_037782385.1. NCBI lineage: Bacteria > Pseudomonadati > Bacteroidota > Flavobacteriia > Flavobacteriales > Flavobacteriaceae > Ascidiimonas > Ascidiimonas meishanensis. Next base: position 134,089 of record NZ_JBBEXD010000005.1, on the reverse strand, counting down.
AAAGTGATATGGGTATTCTTGAAAATTTATTAAAAGACACTAATATTATTTTGATTAGTGATGAAGTTTATGAGCATATCATTTTTGATGGAGAGGTACATCAAAGTGCTTGTAGATTTCCTAAGCTAGCAGAACGCACTTTTATATGTGCTTCCTTCGGTAAAACATTTCACAATACAGGTTGGAAAACAGGCTATTGTGTAGCACCAGAAAAATTAATGCATGAATTTAGAAAAACGCATCAATTTAATGTCTTTAGTACCCATCATCCCGTTCAGAAAGCTTTTGCTGATTACTTAAAGGATGAGGATCATTATATTTCTTTACCTAATTTCTATGAACATAAACGAAATACTTTCAGAGCTCTCATACAAAATTCAAAATTCAAAATTCTCCCTTGTAAAGGCACTTACTTTCAGTTATTAGATTATAGCGAAATCACTAAAGAAGGAGCTACAGAATTTGCTATTAGGTTGGTAAAAGAACATGGCATAGCGTCTATTCCTGTTTCCGTTTTTAATACAAATGAAAGGGATGATCATTTATTACGGTTTTGTTTTGCTAAAGAGACTCAAACTTTGGAAAAAGCAGCAGCAATTTTGAATAAGCTCTAAAAAAACGTTTTAATTATAAATTATAGAATCCCTTTTGATGTAAAAAATACAATTTCAATTATACCCCAGAAATATAATTACTTCGTTAAAAAAAATTCACAGGTTAAAATAGATAAATCAGAATAAAAAAGGGCTGCCAGTGGCAGCCCTTTCATATAATATGGAATTAGAATTATTGTTTCACAAATTTCTCTGTTGTAATTTCTTCACCATCATTTAACTCGAAAATATAAACACCTGCCTGCAGACCGCTTACGTTTAAGTTTCTTTCTTTAAGTGAACCAGCCTGTACGGTTTGTCCAAGAAGGTTCATAATACGATATTTAGCACTCTCTGCACCAAAAGTATTGATGTTAAGCACACCATTAGTTACCGGATTTGGATATAGCAATGCATCAAAAGTACCTTCACCATCTCTCATAGAGCGTAATAATCTAGGCTCACCGTTTAATCTTGCTTCTCTAGCAAATGAGATTCCTTTAATAGTAATCTCATCTAAATAAATAAGATCTGAATTATTAGAAGCATCATTTGTAAATCTAAATGCAGAGTTAGCGGCAAAGTTAAGATCATTAGAACTCAACGTAATAGTTGCCACATAGAAACCATTATTGTTAAAGCTAGTACCAGCAGCATAAGCAGCTACATCAATCCAGCTTGCACCATCATAGAAACTTACGATGAAATCTTCACCATTCTCCATACTGAAAGGATAGAAATAGAATTCAATTTCTACTTGATTGTACGAAGACATATCTAAGGCTGGAGAAGTTAGTGATGATCTTGTACCAGAGTTGTCTCTAATATAGATTGAAGAAACACCTTCCCAAGAACGTGGACCAGAATAGTAACCACAATCGCTACCTCCATCAATCCATCCATCAAACCCAGTCTCAAAGAATACTTGATTTAGTGTATCTATTCCTCCTATTTCACATGGTGCACAAGCAGAACCACCACAATCTACACCTTCTTCATCTCCATTTTGGATGCCATCATCACATGTGGGTTCTGAACCTTCACCTACACAGAAATCTGTTGAATCAGAAGATTCAAAGTCACCACCTGATGCCAATACAGTTCCGTCTGCACTTGTAAGGCTATATGAGCCATTTCCAAAGGCGCAGCAAATACCGTCACCAAAACTATCATTCAATGTAAAAGTATAGCATCCATCTGGTAGACAAATATCTTCTGTAAGCGTTGAACCGTCTGGCTCACTACCATAAGTACCTCCAGAGGCTACTGTTGAACCACTAGCATCTGTTAATACCCAAGATGTTTCGTTAGGGAAGTTATCAAAAGTAATAGATAGCGTTACTCCGTTTTCAGAGCATCCAGTCTCACATGGCTCACAAGAAGACCCACCGCAATCTACACCTTCTTCATCTCCATTCTGGATTCCATCATCACAGGTTGGATCTGGACATGCAGGGCAATCTGAACCACCACAGTCTACACCTTCTTCATCTCCATTCTGGATTCCATCGTCACAGGTTGGATCTGGTGGAGTACCACATTGATCTGATGCTCCTAAAGACTCTCTTACACCACCTGGTAATAAGGTAACTCTCATACGATCTGTTTGACCTTGGGTATACAAATTCATACAACCGTCATCCGAGTAATCCATATAGTTCTGAACCATATCTACGGTTCCACAAGAAACAGTTCCTTCTGCACATCCAAAGTTTGGTGCGTCTGAATCAGGAGTATCTGCTACAAAATCATCAAAGTTACAGTTACCATCACCCCAAATATGTCTAAGGTTTAAGAAATGACCTACTTCATGAGTAGTTGTTCTACCTAGATCAAAAGGAGCAGAAAGATAAAACCCTGTACCTTTAGCAGAACTACCAAAGTATTGAGGACTCATTACAATACCATCTGTAGCAGCGTTACCACCTGGAAATTGAGCATATCCAAGAATTCCTCCTCCAATATTACATACCCACATGTTAAGGTATTTTGTAGTATCCCAGGCATCTACACCACCGTTTGCTGAACTTTTCATAGCGTCATTAGTACCCCATGAAGTTCTTGTAGAAGATTTTCTGGTTACCCCATTTGTTGCATTTCCGTTCTCATCGATGGTTGATAAGCAAAATTCTATTTGCGTATCTGCGGCCTGAGGCCATGTTCCATCAGCATCTGCATTTAAACGACGAAAATCTTCATTCAGAACATCAATTTGTGACTGAATTTGTGCATCACTGATATTTTCCTGTGCATTGCTATAAATAATGTGCACTACAACGGGAATAGTGATTATATTTCCATCAATTCTGTTTTGCCTTAATTCCTCAATCTTGGATTGAGTATAAGTTTCAATTTCTGCCATACGATCCGCAAGTTGCGGGTCTTGCTGCATTCTGTACTCCAAATTTTCCATGGAAGCACAATCTCTTTGTGCTTTTTGCGCAGACATAACACCCACGGTCAAACACATAAAGAGTAAAAGTGTAATTTTTCTAATCATTTTTAAGAGATTTAATTGGTATATAATCTTACAAATTTGTTAAAAATTTATGAAAACAACCAAATTAGTGTGATTTATTCGATGAAAAACAGCTTTTAAGTATATTAATCACAACATTTTAGGTAAAATGTTCTCTAAAATTCAAAAGCACTACGGTTATCCCGTAATTCTTATTAAATATTTGTTAACAACTAGAAATGAAAGGAAGAAATTTAATGAAACGTGAGTCTGATAATTGTAAAGACTAAACAAACATAACTATTAACTTATTATAACAATTTTGAGTGGTTCCACTTTCAGGGGCTGCAGGTGAATTGTTTGGGGCTGCGTTGATCCTTTACAGTGAGATACTCCTTTTTGGGGCAAAAAAGTATCAGACTCACGTTTTTCATTAAAGCATAAAAACTTTCTTCGCTACAATTATTAAACTTCTTAGAAGTTTAGTAGTTGAGCGCAATCCTTCAAAATAAGAATCTTGGGAATTCCAATCTTGATTGGGGTGAAAGTTTGATCTTGAGGTTAATTGTAATTTGATTTTCATGTTACTAAGCTTTGGGGTAAAAACTTGATCAAACATAACAAAATATTTCGGAATAATCGATAAAATACATTAAAAAATCGATGAAATACACGTTTTTGCAGAAATTACTTACAAAATGCTTTAAAATTTCATTTCAGGAATAGCACCCTCTATGATTAAATTACCCTCGGTAGCGTTCTTTATAGCTTCCACACTAACCCCTGGTGCACGCTCTAATAATAAAAAACCTCTGTCAGTAATATCCATTACGGCCAAATTAGTAACCACCTTTCTAACACATTTTACGCCCGTTAGAGGTAAGCTACATTTTTTAAGAAGCTTAGAAGCTCCTGCTTTATTAGTGTGCATCATAGCTACGATAATGTTTTCTGCAGAAGCAACCAAATCCATTGCCCCTCCCATTCCTTTTACCATTTTACCTGGAATCTTCCAATTGGCAATATCACCATTTTCATCTACTTCCATAGCGCCTAGTATGGTAAGGTCTACGTGTTGACCTCTAATCATAGAAAAACTCATTGCCGAATCAAAAAAAGAAGCTCCTGGGAGCGTTGTAATGGTTTGTTTGCCAGCATTTATAAGATCTGCATCCTCTTCACCTTCAAAAGGAAAAGGTCCCATACCTAAAACCCCATTTTCACTTTGAAACTCAACAGAAATATCTTCCCTGACGAAATTGGCTACTAACGTTGGTATCCCAATTCCCAGATTTACATAATACCCATCTTTTACCTCTCGGGCTATGCGTTGTGCAATTTGATTTTTTGTTAAACTCATCTTAGTTTTTTGATCTTACGGTTCTTTGCTCTATTCTTTTTTCATATTTATTCCCTTGAAAAATGCGTTGAACAAATATTCCTGGGATGTGAATTTCATTTGGGTCTAAATAGCCTGCAGGGAGCAACTCCTCTACCTCCGCAACCGTTATTCTGGCTGCTCCACACATACAAGGATTAAAATTACGTGCGGTTCCTTTAAATATAAGATTGCCGGCTTCATCTCCTTTCCATGCCTTCACAAAAGCGAAATCGGCTTTAAATGCATGTTCTAAGACGTACATCTTACCATTAAATTCCCTTGTTTCTTTGCCCTGTGCCACTTCAGTGCCAAAACCAGCTGGTGTATAAAAAGCGGGAAATCCTCCTTGTGCTGCTCGACAGCGTTCTGCTAATGTGCCTTGAGGGATCAATTCAACTTCTAATTCACCATGAAGCATTTGTCGTTCAAATTCATCATTCTCACCTACGTAAGAAGAAATCATCTTTTTAATCTGTCTATTTTGCAGCAATAACCCCAGTCCAAAATCATCTACACCAGCATTGTTAGAAATACAGGTAAGATCTTTTACTTTAAGGTTGACCAATTCCTCAATACTATTTTCAGGAATTCCACAGAGACCAAAGCCACCAAACATAAATGTCATACTGCTCTGTACACCTGAAAGTGCCACATGAACTGACTTTACTTTCTTGTTAATCATTTCGTGTTATTTTTAGGGAAAATTACGAAATTCTCAAAAGACCACTCCTATAAATTGGTTAATTTTGAAATAATGAAATGAGAACCTAATCCGGTTAAAGAATTACAAATTATTCTGTACTTAGAAGTTTATACCATCTAATTCTTCTGTGTCTATTACTTCCACTTTACCTTCCGGCTTCTTAGAGCAATCTGTATTGATAGTCATCTCCTCAGGTTTTTCAAAAGCGCTTTTTGAAATATCCAATTCTTTATTTAGATAACATTTTTTCATGTACAACGCCCAGATGGGTAAGGCCATACTAGCGCCTTGTCCGTAAGAAGTAGATCTAAAGTGAGTTGCTCTATCTTCTCCACCAACCCATACACCAGTTACTAGGTTTGGTACCATACCCATAAACCATCCATCACTCTGATTTTGAGTAGTTCCTGTTTTTCCTGCTATTGGATTTGTAAGATTGTAAGGATATCCAGTAATTATTTCTTTGTAAAGCGTCTGATCTTTTGCCCACGCATGCCTCAAACGGGATCCAGAACCCGCCTCAGTTACTCCTTGCATTAAATTTACTGTAGCATAGGCAACCTCAGGACTTAATACATCTCGGGTTTCAGGCACATACTCATAGAGTACTTTTCCATTTTTGTCTTCAATTCGAGTTATCATTACAGGCTTTACGTAAACTCCCTGATTTGCAAAAGTACCATATGCTCCTACCATTTCATATACTGTAATGTCTGGTGTTCCTAGTGCAATAGAAGGTACTTCTGGAATATCTGCAGTAATCCCTAATCTTTTGGCAAGATTCGCAACGGGTTGAGGGCCTACCTTATCCATTAATTTGGCAGTAATTGTATTTACTGAATTGGCTAATGCATTTTTAAGCGTTCGCATTTCGCCGGAATACTTTCCATCAGAATTTTTAGGACACCAAGGCTCTAAGTTTCCAAACTTATTTGCCTCTATACAATTATATACATCTGGAAGCGAGTCACATGGAGACAAGTGGAGCTGATCAATAGCGGTGGTGTATACAAAGGGTTTAAAAGTAGATCCCGCTTGTCTGGCACCCATATATACCTGATCATACTGAAAGTGTTTGTAGTCTATTCCTCCCACCCAAGCTTTTACATGCCCTGTTTCCGGCTCCATACTCATCATACCAGTTCGCAAGAAATGCTTGTAATATCTAATTGAGTCTAAAGGCGTCATTATGGTATCTTTCTCTCCATTCCAACTAAAAACGGACATTTCTCTTTTTTTGCTAAAAGAGGTAAATATTTCTTTTTCACTAATTCCTTTAGCCTTCATTTTTCGCCACCTATCAGATTGTTTAATGGCGCGTCCTAAAATACCTCTGATTTCTTTTTCATTCACATTCAGAAACGGAGCTGTTTTGTTTCTTTCTGGAGTATTCTGAACAAAAAATTCTGTCTGAAGCCTTTTCATATGCTCACTTACCGCTTCTTCAGCATACGCTTGCATTCTGGAATCTATGGTAGTATAAATTTTTAATCCATCTAAATAGATATTGTATTCAGAACCGTCTTCTTTTGGATTCTTCTTAATCCATTTTTTTAGAAAATCTTGTTGTAAATACATTCTAAAATAGGTGGCAATACCTTCCCTATGTGATTCTGGATTAAATCTTATTTGCAGTGGTAGTTTTTGAAGCGAATCTTTAACTGCAGTTGTAATATAATCGTTCTTTTCCATTTGCTTCAAAACCACATTACGCCGTTTTGTGACCCTTTCTTCCCTTCTAATAGGATTAAATAAAGATGAGTTTTTAAGCATTCCTACTAACATAGCAGATTCTTCAATATTGAGATCAATTGGTTCTTTACCAAAGTAAATTCGAGCCGCCGAACGAATCCCGTCTGCATTATAGCCAAAATCATAAATATTAAGATACATCGCTACGATTTCCTGTTTAGTATATTGTCTTTCTAAGCGAGTAGCAATAATCCATTCCTTAATTTTCTGAATAACACGGCCTACTATATTTTTAGATCTTTGATTTGTAAACAATAGTTTAGCCAATTGCTGACTAATGGTACTTGCACCTCCTTTTGTTCCTAAAAAAAGTACTGCTCTCAGTGTTCCCCTTGCGTCTATCCCTGAGTGTTCATAATAACGTTCGTCTTCTGTAGCTACCAACGCTTCCACCAGATGCTCAGGTAAATCCTTATAAAATATTGGAGTACGGTTATCGTTGAAATAAAATTTTCCAAGGGTTACACCATCAGAAGATATGATCTCAGTTGCAAGATTCGTTTTTGGGTTCTCTAGTATTTCAAAGGTGGGTAATTTTCCAAAAAAACCCCATGATGCAAATAGAAATATCAATACAATGGACAGTAACATGGTTCCAAGTAATTTCCAAAACCACCAAATATACTTTCTAAATCCTGCAGGTTGAGTAACAGAAGTTTTAGAACTCTTCTTTACCATCTTAATCCGTTTTTAATTTGTAGTAGCTTCTATTTTAAAGCCAATATCTTTTATTCCTTCAAGGGTCTTTACGCCCTCTACCTTGCCATTTATACGCATAGCATGCTCTATCTGTACTTTATATTCTCCTTGTACGGAAAAAATAATATCCTCTTTATACCAAAGTTTGCTTTCTTTTAAAGAAGTGAACCCTTCTCCTAACCAAGTACCATCTGGTTTAGCCATTTCATACTGAAGAGTATCAACAACACGATTCCCATTAGGAAAATCCATCCCAACAATTAAATACAAATTGCTAAAGGCATAATTTTCATCATTCCTTATTAATACATATAAATTATATTTTTGGATGGAATCTGGTGATTTAAAATCAAATGAAATCTTTTCTCCTTCTTTCCAACTATTATCTACACTTTCAAAGGAAGAATACACACTCTTTGAATCGCAGGATACTAATAAAAATAGTATAGTGAAATATGAAAATTGCCTAAGCATTATTTCTGAGAATTCGATTTTTTCTTGTAATTAGAACGTCCTTTATTGCGATTTTTCCTTCTGCTTTTGTGTTTTTTGGGAGTATCAAACCTAGTTAAACTATCTTGACCTACAACGTTCTCAAACTCTTTTTTAGTATTTGTTTCCATTAATTCTGAAGCATATTCTTCCAGACTTGCTACTTCGCCACCTTTTTTATTGGCGTCAATAATCTCATTTACTTGCCTAACGGTAAGTTTATGCCAGTTCATCCCATCTTTTTCGTAAGCAAACCACATAAGGCCTTTAAAGATATCTATTTTATGGCATCCGGCCCTCCCTTTCTGGGTCTTAAGTCGAACATCCATTTTAGGAAATTGATTAAGTGCATCCAGATAAGAATCCAATTCATAGTTTAGGCAGCACTTTAATTTACCACATTGCCCAGCCAGTTTCTGCGGATTGAGTGAAAGTTGCTGGTATCTTGCTGCTGAGGTATTTACCGAACGAAAATCTGTTAGCCATGTAGAACAACAAAGTTCTCTGCCACAAGAACCAATTCCACCAAGCCTAGCAGCTTCTTGCCTAAAGCCTATTTGACGCATCTCAATACGAATGCTAAATGCTTTGGCCATTTCTTTGATAAGTTGTCTAAAATCTACACGTTCTTCTGCGGTATAAAAAAAAGTAGCTTTAGAACCATCTCCTTGAAACTCTACATCTGAGATTTTCATGTGAAGCCCTAAAGAAATAGCTAATTCTCTAGATCTCTTTTTGACAGATTCTTCCCTATCTCTAACTCTAGACCAAACATCAATATCTTTTTGAGAAGCTTTTCTATAGATCTTGGGAACTTCTGGATTATTCCAGTCTGTTTTCTTTTTCTTCATCTGAACTTTAACGAGTTCCCCAGTTAAAGTAACAATACCTACATCGTGTCCGGAGGCGGCTTCAGTTGCTACAATATCGCCTATGGATAAGGTTAGATTTTCTTTATTTCTATAAAAATCCTTTCTGCTATTTTTAAATCGTACTTCAACACAATCAAACTTTTTCTGCCCAGAAGGCAGAGACATATTTGAAAGCCAGTCAAAAACAGTTAATTTATTACAACCATCGCTACCGCAAGTACCATTATTCTTGCAACCACGCGGTTGTCCGTCTTTTCCGGTCGAACAACTGTTACAACCCATTTTTTATATATTAATCGGTATCAAAAAAACCGAGTAAGATTCGTAAATAATTTCTAAAAAGGTAAAGATACTATTATTTATTAAGATGATAAATTAAGATAATAGTCCACTCTTATTCCTTAAATTTTAATACTTCAGACCTTCCTTTCTTAAAAATATTATTAGGTTTTATAGTTCCTTTGCGAAGTGCTTTTCGCTCCTCATAAGGCAAGGCAGCTACTTCTTTGCACTCATTTGAACAACAATTGTTCATTTTTTTCTTGCAGTGATCACATTGAATAAAAAGCAAATGGCACGCTTCATTTTCACAGTTTGTATGTGTATCACAAGCTTGACCACATTGATGGCAATTTGCAATGATTTCATTACTTATCCGCTCAGCTCTTCGGTCATCAAACACAAAATTTTTCCCTACAAACTTATTGTCTAATCCCTTTGCTTCAACCTGCCTTACATAATTTATAATACCACCTTCTAATTGATAGACATTTTTAAATCCTTTATGCTTAAAATAAGCACTTGCCTTCTCACAACGAATGCCTCCAGTACAATACATTACCAGCTTTTTGTCTTCTTTATGAGGGGCTAAATTATTTTCTATGATAGGAAGCGAATCTCTAAAGGTATCTACATCTGGAGTTATGGCATTTTTAAAATGCCCTATCTCACTTTCATAGTGGTTTCGCATATCTACTAATAGGGTGTACGGGTCTTCAATAAGCTCATTAAACTTATCTGCACCTACATGAATTCCTTTATTGGTAACATCAAAAGTATGATCATTCAAGCCATCAGCTACAATTTTGTGTCTCACTTTTATTTTTAACTTAAGAAAAGACATATTATCTTGTTCTATGGCAATGTTAAGCCTAACATTTTCTAAGAAGCTAATGCTATCTAGATGCTCTTTAAATTTGATAAAATTATCTGCTGGTATAGAAAGTTGCCCATTAATCCCTTCTGCCGCAATGTAAATACGACCTAAAACTTCAAGTTCATCCCAAGCGAGAAACAGATGATTTCTAAAAATTCGAGTATTTTTAATATGATGGTACTTGTAGAAAGAGAGCGTAAGCCTGTCTTTGCCTGCTTCGTTTATTAATGCTGCTCTTTCCTTAGCACTTAAATTATTGTACAGTTGCATGCTATACTAATTTTAAAGGTTAAAGAATCTTTGACAAATGTATTATTTTTAAAATAATCATACAATCATTTTTACCATCATTAGGCCGCTATATATAGTATTATTAATGGAAAGAAATAGTTCTAAAAACAGCTTTTAAAAAGTGTTAATTAAAAGGTATTAGATGCATTGTAAGTGGTAAAAAGAAGTGGTATTTTAGCGGTAGTTAATTCAATAGAAAATACAGTATGAGTTCTGAAAAAGATGCGAAATTAAAAGCCCTTAAACTAACATTAGACAAATTAGATAAAACCTATGGCAAAGGTGCCGTTATGAAGATGGGTGATAGTGTTGCTGAAGATGTTGAAGTTATTCCTTCAGGTTCTATTGGCCTTGACATCGCTTTAGGTGTAGGTGGCTATCCAAAAGGGAGGGTTATTGAAATCTACGGTCCTGAATCTTCAGGTAAAACAACGCTAACCTTGCATGCCATAGCTGAAGCTCAAAAAGCGGGTGGAATTGCTGCTTTTATAGATGCAGAACACGCTTTTGATCGCTTTTATGCTAAAAAACTAGGTGTTGATATTGATAATTTAATCATTTCACAACCAGATCATGGAGAACAGGCTTTGGAAATTACAGATAACCTTATTAGATCTGGAGCTATTGATATTGTAATTATAGATTCTGTAGCAGCGCTTACCCCTAAAAGTGAAATTGAAGGAGAAATGGGCGATTCAAAAATGGGGCTTCACGCCAGATTAATGTCTCAAGCGCTTAGAAAATTAACTGGTACCATTAGTAAAACAAAATGTACTGTTGTTTTTATCAACCAATTGCGGGAGAAAATTGGTGTTATGTTTGGAAATCCAGAAACCACAACTGGAGGAAATGCGCTTAAATTCTATGCTTCTGTAAGGTTAGACATAAGACGTTCTACCCAAATAAAAACGAGTGATGGTGGTGTTGCTGGTAACAAAACACGCGTAAAAGTTGTTAAAAACAAGGTAGCGCCTCCTTTTAGAACGGCCGAATTTGACATTATGTATGGGGAGGGTATTTCAAGAATTGGAGAAATATTAGATATTGGAGTAGAATATGAGATTATTAAAAAAAGTGGTTCTTGGTTTAGTTATGGAGATACTAAATTAGGCCAAGGAAGAGATGCTGTAAAGCTCCTGCTCATGGATAATCCTGAATTACTAGAAGAACTCGAAATAAAAATAAGGGAGGCACTTAAAGCTTTAAAAGATTAACAAAAACCGGCAGAAGCCGGTTTTTTTAGTACCTATGATAAAGCAAATAAATCATTTTTAATAGAAACCTCATTATTCTATATCATATCTATCAAAAATATTTGTGATTACGCAACCTTTTTAGTAATTAAGCATCTTATTAAAAAGATATTTTTATGAAGAAGATTTTTGCCTTATGCCTACTAATTGCAACTATCACCTCTTGTAGTCTTGATGATGGTGCCAATTTTCACTTTGAAGCTATTCCAGTGACGGGAGCAACGCTGCCAGAATCCTTTGAATTAAATGAGTCATACAATATTAAGGTAAGTTATTTACGGCCAAATGATTGTTATTTCTTTGAAGGCTTTGATTATTTGAGAACCGGAGAAAACGAACGTTCTGTAACCTTAGTTACTTCTGTTTTTGATAGAACGACCTGTAATGAGATAAACCAAGAAGTAGAAGTTTCTTTTGACTTCGTAGTACTTAATACGGGGATCTATACATTCAGATTCTGGCGTGGAAATGATGCAAATGGAGACCCTGATTATCTTGTTATAGAAGTTCCGGTTATTGAAGAATAGACGTTCTTACTAATTTAAACTAAAACCAACAATTTGTGAGTTTAGAACAACTCATTCATCTTTGCAAAAAAAGAGAACGAAAAGGCCAAGAACAATTGTACAGGCTATTTTCGTCCAAATTATATGGAATATGTTTAAAATATTCAAGAAATAAAACCGAAGCCGATGATAATTTACAAGACAGCTTCATTACTATTTTTAATAAAATAGATCAATATAATTTTAAAGGATCTTTTGAAGGCTGGATATGTAGAATAACTGTTAATACCAACCTTCAAAAGTATAGAAAAGAAGGTGTTTTTGATATTATTTCTGATGATATACCAGAAGAGGTAGATGTATATGTAGAAGATGAAAACGTGTCATTACAATATTTATTAAGTATTATACAAGAATTACCAGATAGGTATAGACTTGTATTTTCAATGTATGTTTTAGATGGCTATTCTCACAAGGATATAAGTGAGATGTTGAACATCTCTGAAGGTACTTCTAAATCAAATTTGTCTAGAGCACGAATGATTTTAAAAAACAAGATTGAAGATTATCAATCAAAAAAAAAAATTAACTCACTTTAATTATGGGTGAACAAAAAAATATAGACCGTTTATTTAGAGAAAGATTCAAAGATCTTGATGTTTCGCCTGAGGATGCTTTATGGTCTAAAATTGAAAGTAAACTGGATGAAAAACCAGATAAGCGGCGGAGAGTGATCCCTGTTTGGTGGCGTTTGGGAGGTATAGCTGCGGCATTAGCGCTACTATTTACTCTTGGCTATTATTTCTTAAGTTCTAATATTGATACGCAGCAGTTACCTGTTACAGATACTAAAGAAAAGAGAGACAAAACACCTGAAAATGAAAACAAGGAGAAAGAGCTTTTTCAGCTTGATAAAGAACAAATCACTGCTGAAGAAGTTGTTGTAGAGATAGACACTCTTACCAATGTCTCTGATACTCCTAAAAAAGAAGAAACAGTTGTAATTAGCGAGAAAAATAATGGTGAAATACCTTCTCCTTCTAAGGGACAGAAAAGAGAACATGTTGTTGAGCAAACAAAAGAAACTTTAAAATCTAATACGCATACGACTCAGAAAGAGGAATTAATTACTGTACCACATAACAAAGCTGAAGATGCAGTAGTGGTTGAATCTAACAATAATATTAAGACTAAAGAAAAAGAGCTTCCCCTCCGGCAGGATAGAATAAAAAAGAAGCAAACCATCATTGAAAACAAAAATATAGATGCAGTTGTTGAACATAATAATCCTGAGAAAACTATAAAAAAAGATTCTCTAACTTCCAATAAGCTTCCCATTTCTAACAAGGAAGAACAAGAAGCTGTGATTGTAAATAATCAAAATTTGCCTGAGAAAAATTCAACAAATAATACAATTGTTGAAAATGAAAAATTCAAAAAACAAGAAACTCAAAAAACAGGTGTTTCAGACCAAAACGTTTTAGAAAAGAAAACGTCTATTTATGATGCTATTGCAGAACAGGAAGCATTAAAGGAAAAGGATGTAGAAGAAACTGTCAACGTTGCCAAATGGAGTGTGAATCCTTCTATAGCACCTGTATACTATAATACTTTAGGGGAGGGCTCTCCCATTCATTCGCAGTTTGCTGATAATTCTAAATCTGGGAATATTAATATGAGCTATGGCATTAACGTAGCTTATGAGATTTCCAATCGTCTTAGCATCCGTTCTGGTGTTAATATGGTGAATTACGGATACGAAACTGATGATATTGCCATTACTTCTCAAGCACTTCAGGCGGCTCCTATTGCTACAATTGCTTATGCAAATACTACCGCTAATCTTAGAATTAGTGATCGCCCTTTGAATAATACCCCTAATATTGCTGATAGGGAGATAAATATAGAAGCTCCCGGAGTTAATGGAATCTTAACGCAGGAGTTAGGGTATTTAGAAGTGCCTTTAGAGTTAAAATATAGGTTGATAGATAGAAAGTTGGGTATACATATTATTGGAGGATTTAGTTCTTTATTTCTTACAGATAATGCAATCTCTGTTGCTTCAGATGATCTTGTAACTAATATAGGAGAAGCCAACAACTTAAACAATACCAGCTTTAGCACCAATATTGGTTTTGGTCTTGATTATAAATTATCTGATAAAATACTATTAAACCTTGAACCTATCTTTAAGTATCAACTGAATACATTTTCAAATGAAGATGGTGGCTTTAGACCTTATACTATAGGTGTCTATACAGGTTTAAGTTTTAGGTTTTAGAATTATTAGTTGGTTAGGTTGATTATTGCTATGAAAAAAAGCAATGATGGGAGATAAGGTCGCTTTATGCGGCCTTCTCTTTTTGAAACTTCTTAAGTTGGTTTTTAATAACCGTATATGCCTGTTCTTTTAAAACTGTTTTATTTTCAATTTTCATACCTTTTGTAGGCAGAAAATGATGCACTTGTACGCGCATTTTTCCCATGGAGCCACCAAAAAAGCGAAACGGAAATCTCTTTTTATTATCTGCAAAAGAAATGGGAACCACAGGAATTTGATATTCTATTGCTAACCTGAAAGCACCATCCCTAAATTCATCTAACAAAATACTCTCATCATCTGGAACACCTCCTTCTGGAAAGATGCAAATACTTAACCCACTGTTCAATCTTGCCTGCGCTCTTTTATACACGGCTGTACGACTTTTGGCACTGGTTCTGTCTACCATAATACATACGCGTTTGTAAAACAGTCCAAACAAAGGAATTTTAGCCAGTTCTTTTTTACCAACAAAGACAAAAGGGTTATGAGAGGTGCGAAGCATTAACATAATATCAGTCATGCTAGTATGATTAGCTATTAGCATATAGCTTTTATTCTTCACTATTTTTTCTTCCTTTTTAATAATAGGAAAAAAACCCATTCCAAAAAGAACAAAAGGAGCCCAAATATTTCTAGCTAACCAAAAAAACTGTTTATAGAATTTATCTCTTGAAGATAATACTAATAGCACCGGAAAAAGAATAATAATAGGGATTGCGACCAAGATGTAAAACCAGATACGCCAAATTATGTAAAAAAGATTCCTTAACAGAACAATCATGCCACCAAAAATAACAAATTTGATGAGGTTTTTTAGTAATTCTTTTACCTTTGTGCCTCTTTGATAAAGAATTGATATGGCAAGAATATTAACAGGCGTGCAAAGTACCGGAATACCTCACTTAGGAAATCTTTTGGGGGCTATCATACCGGCGATTAAGATGGCGGAAGATACTACCAATGAATCTTTTCTATTTATTGCAGATATGCATTCGCTTACGCAGATTAAAAACGGGGAACAATTAAAAGAAAATACCTATGCTACTGCCGCTGCCTGGCTAGCTGCAGGTCTTGATGTAAGCAAAACTGTTTTTTATCGCCAGAGTGATGTCCCTCAGGTAACCGAATTATCTTGGTATCTAAGCTGTTTTTTTCCATATCAAAGGCTCACCTTAGCGCATTCTTTTAAGGACAAAGCAGCGCGCTTAGAAGATGTAAATGCTGGTTTATTCACATATCCAATGCTCATGGCTGCTGATATTATTCTGTATGATGCAGAAATTGTTCCTGTAGGAAAAGACCAATTACAACACCTTGAAATGACCCGTGATGTAGCTGCCCGATTTAATAATCTGATTGGGGAAACATTGGTGCTTCCACAAGCAAAAGTACAAGAAGATACTATGTATATCCCCGGTACAGATGGTCAAAAAATGAGTAAAAGCAAAGGGAATTTGATCAATATCTTTCTATCTGATAAAAAACTACGAAAGCAAGTAATGAGTATTCAAACAGATAGTACTCCTTTAGAGGAGCCTAAGAGTACAGAAAACGATACTGTTTTTGCTTTGTATAAAATATTAGCTACTCCAGAAGCGAGTGCCGAAATGAAGCGTAATTACCAAAAAGGAGGTTACGGCTATGGCCATGCCAAACAAGCCTTGTTTGAACTTATTTTAGAACGTTTTTCTGATGTAAGAGAAAAGTTCCATTTTTATATGGATCATCCGGAGAAAATAGATGAAGCATTAGCAGTTGGTGCAGCCAAAGCTTCAAAAGTTGCTGATGAAGTTTTACATCGCGTTCGCATAAAACTAGGTTATTAATTCTATACTGCTTCAAAAAGTTTACCAGGTAAAGGTCTCACTACGCCTTTTAATTCCATGCCCAAAAGTAAGCTTGATACTTTATGAATAGGTAGTTTGCATTCCAAAGCAATAAGGTCTAGTAATTCTTTTCCATTTTTCATAAGAAAGCTATACACTTTTTGCTCTTCAGTATTCAACTCTTCAAACAATTGTTTTTGTATGACCGGTGTAGCAATGGTTTCCACATCCCACCCCAGCAGGTAAACTAAATCTGCAGCACAAGTAAGCATTTGTGCTTTTTGCATTTTAATAAGATTATTGCAGCCTACGCTAAACTTATCTTCAGATCTTCCGGGAACGGCAAATACGTCTTTATTATAAGAATTAGCAATTGCAGCAGTAACTAAACTTCCTCCTTTCTCAGCAGATTCTATTACCACAGTTGCCTCTGAAATTCCAGCAATAATTCGATTTCTTTTTAAGAAATTCTCACGATCTGGCTGGGAGGTACTATGGAACTCCGTTAAAAAACCTCCATTTTTTTCAATCTTAGCTCTATAAGGCGTATGAATTTTAGGATAGGTTTGATTTAAACCATGAGCCAAACAACCTATTGTTTGCATCCCCAATCTTGAAGCAGCTTTCTGTGCGGTTATATCTACCCCATACGCAAAGCCACTCACAATAATGGGATCTAAAGGAGCTAGTTCTTCCAATAGGCGTTCACAAAAAGACATCCCATAATTCGTTATTTTACGGGTACCAACAATACTGAGTATCTTTTTTCCTTTCAAATCTATGTTTCCACTCCTGAATAATAAAATAGGGCTATCTATACAGTGTTTCAATCGCACAGGATAGTCTTCATCAGAAAAAAAATGATACTTAATATTATACTTCTCAATATAGGCAATTTCTTCCTCTGCCTTTTTTAAATAAATAGAATCAAAAAGATGTGCTATAGTATAGGCTCCAATACCGTCTATCTTAAGCAATCTGTCTTTACGTTCTTTAAAAATAGCTTCAGGACTACCACAATGAGCAATCAATTTTTTAGCATTAACATCTCCAATATTAGGAGTTGACTGGAGTGCTATAGCAGCTCTTAAATCATTATAATTCATACATGTTTAATATATTCATGCTAAAGATAATTTTAATTGAAATAATGTCTTTCAAAAATTAATTGATTTTTCCTTCAAAAATAAGAATTAATGCTACACTATTTCTATAAAAATCAACTGTTAAGAATTGAAAACAAGATGGTTGAAAAAAAGCGTGTTATCTGTTAATAAAAAATCACCTCAGTGCTTTTCATAGCGTTAAAATTTTTTAATATTTGTGTCAATGAGGGTAGAGAATTATATAAGTGATTTATTATATCGATATCAGTGTGTTACCATTCCTAACTTTGGTGCATTTCTTACGCATAGAAAACCTTCTAAAGTTCATGAAACCACCAATGCGTTTTATCCGCCCTCTAAAGTGGTTTCTTTTAATGAGCAATTACATTCTAATGATGGTTTGTTAGCTAGGTATATTTCTGATGTAGAAAATATTCCTTACGAAGAAGCTATTAAAAAATTAGAGAAGTTAGTTGATTTCTGGAAATCTCAGTTAACCAAAAACGAAGATATTACCTTAAAGAATATTGGTTCTTTTCAATACACAGAAGAAGGTCGTATTGTATTTGAACCTTCTTATCATTTAAATTACCACACACCTTCTTTTGGTCTTAGTTCATTTGTTTCTCCTTCCATCAGTCGTGAAGTTTTGAAGGAAGAGGTTGAAAAAATTGAGGCAAAAGTTCCGGTTCTTTTTACGCCAGAAAGAAGAGCAAAAAGACCCTATTTAAAATATGCAGCTATTGCATTGGTTACTTTGGCCATAGGAGCAACTGGTTATATATTTTTCCAAAATTATCGTGACGAACAACTGCAAATTGCAGAAGATCAAGCCGTGGAGCGGGTAGAACAAACTATACAGCGTGCTACTTTCTTCGATACAGATCCTATTTTACTTCCCTCTGTACATTTAAATGTAGTAAAAGAATCTTATAAATATCATATAGTTGCAGGAGCTTTTAGAATTGAGGCGAATGCTGAGAGGAAGGTAAAACAACTTCAGGAAAAAGGATACAACGCCGAGCGTATTGGTATGAATCGTTACGGGTTACATCAGGTGTCTTACGCTAGCTTTTCTGATGTTCCAGAAGCATTAGAGTTTCTGCGAAAAATCAAAAGAACAGATTCTCCTGAAGCTTGGTTATTTGTTTCTGAAACGAAATAAATCCCTTCCATGTTCTCTCAAACAAATTCTTAATTATTTATTGAATTACTATTTCTTAGTCTATTCTCACCATATCTTTGCAAAAAATTAGTTTATGGAACCTAGAACTCCTGAGAATTCAAGAACTATCATGACAGATCTTGTTCTTCCTAGTGAAACCAATCCTTTAAATAATTTATTTGGAGGAGAATTATTGGCAAGAATGGATCGCGCTGCTAGTATTGCAGCCAGAAGACACTCCAGACGTATTGTAGTAACCGCCTCTGTAAATCATGTTGCGTTTAACAGAGCTATTCCGCTGGGAAGCGTTGTAACTGTGGAAGCCGCCGTTTCCAGAGCTTTTAAAACCTCTATGGAGATCTATATTGACGTTTGGGTAGAAGACCGAGTTTCTGGTTCTAAAACAAAAGCTAATGAAGCTATTTATACTTTTGTGGCAGTAGATGATACTGGTATGCCTGTAGAAGTACCTGTATTAATCCCTGAAAACGATCTTGAAAAAGACCGATTTGAAGCAGCCTTACGAAGAAAACAATTAAGCCTTGTGCTTGCGGGTAAAATGAAACCCAATGAAGCAACAGAACTTAAAGCATTATTTACAAGTTAGTAGTAATAGAAATCCGGGCCAAAACCCGGATTTCTCTACTTAACTTTAACTGATATAAAATCAGCTTACGTTTCTCAAAGCAATAGTACGGTTTACATCTTTCTCATTAGAAGTCACACCTATGATTTGAGCGACATATGCCGAGTATCTTCCCATCAAAAAAGATAATAAGATATTACTGTATTACTCATACGAGCAAAATGTACTTCTTAGGGAAGACCTTTGAAACTCTTTTTTTGTTCTCTTTAAGGTCTTGAATTACTATCTAGGGCAGTAGTACGTTTTACAACCTCCCAGCCTTGAATCACACATATGGTTTGAGCAACCCGCATCTAATGTTTCAACAGGTTCAATACAAGAAAGAAAACCAGATGCTGCAAGGCCGCCTTTTACCTCTGTTAAATTGGTTACAGTTTGTTTTTTAAGTGATAGTCCTTTAAAGTTCTTTTTTTTCATAATAGAATATTATTGTATTAGTTCAGTATAAACTTAAGCATTCGTAAGAAAAAAAAATAGTTAATGTAGTCTGAATTCATGAATCTAGAGTTATACAGTATTTTATTACCTTACTTAGCTAGTAATTACATGCGGTATACCCATTGCTCAGGATTAAGCCTTTTGGTGTCTTTATAGAGAAAGAATTTAAGCTCTGTTTTACCAGATGAAGGACTCGTAAAGATTTCTCCTAGGGCTTCTTTGGAGGTGACCGCTTGTCCTTTTTTAACGAAAACTTTGGCAATATTATAATACGTAGTTATATAATTACCATGCCGCACTTGGATGGCTTTATTGCCATTTGGAACTGCAATAATCGCAGAAACCTCACCTTCAAAAACAGACCTTACATTGGATCCTTTTTCGGTTGCAATAGTAACCCCATTGTTATAATGCTTTACTCCTGGGTATACAGGATCTGCGTATTCGCCATAACCCTTACTTTTAACTCCTTTGTCTACTGGCCATATAAGCTTTCCCTTGTTGGATTCAAAGTTTGACGCTAGTACCTTTGCCTCCGGTGTTAATGCAAAAGTTTTTGAAGTACTGCTTTTACCTGCCTTTTTGTTAGATTCTGCAATGGCTTCTCTTATGAGAGACTCTATTTGTCTGTCTAGGGCCTTCGCTTGCCGCTGCTTTTTATTTAATTGTGTTTTATATTGATTTTCATTCTGTCTTATAGCCATTAATAAATCTCGCTGTATGTCTTTTTCTCGCTGCAGTTTACGCTGTTCTAGACGATTGTTTTTTGCAAGAGCTTCTTTTTCTTTTCTTTTAACGATCAATCCTTTATTAAGTTCTTGTAATTCAACTGCTTTCTCCTCAATTTTTGCCCCTTGTTCCTTTCTATAAGCGGTATATTGCTTCATATACTGAAGTCTTTTATAGGCTTGGAAGAAGTTCTCTGATGAAAGGATGAACATCAAGCGGTTTTGTCCAGATTTACTTTGGTAAGATTTACGAATCATTTCAGCATAATCTTCCTTAAGAGCCACCAGTTCTTTTCGCAAGCGATCTATTTTTCTCAAATTGTTATTAAGCTGTCTATTGATAAGGTTTGCTTCTTGATTCGTAACCTTTATCAACTCCCTACGTACACGTATTTTTTGATCTATCTCTTCTACCTGATCTAAAACAGAGCGCCGTTCTTTTATTTCTTTGGTAAGTAATGAGTTAATTTGTCGGATCTCATTCTGAAGACGATTCCTTTTGGCTTCTAATGCTGCCTTTTCTGCTTCCTGACCAAATGTAGCAGCGCACAACAGAAAAGTTACTAAACCCCATAAAATATATTTGTATGTAGAACTAATACTCATTTTTTAAGAGCAATCTCTTTATACCCTTTAGGTATTGTATATGGAAATGAAACTCTTTCATCAAACTGGATATTGCGATACTCTAATGCTATTTTCACTTCTTTATTCTCCTCTAAAGCGGTAACAACAATTTTATCAGGAAACACTTTTCCTTCCACATTTTGATAGGTCTTATAATTTACGTTCAAAACCCTATATTCTTCAGGTTGAGAAATTTGTTGTATAGACATTTTAAAATTTCTTGGCTCTAGAAGAAATAACCTTTTAAAAAGTGAAAAGTCTTTAGTAGGCTTTAACTCATAGTTGTTATTGGCTACCGCAGCTTTAAAACTCTCTTTCTTAAGGTCAAAAATAGCTTGGCCTAATAATAAATTTTGTACTTTTTCAAAGTCAAGTTCTGCACCTAACATATTACTGATAAAACTAAAATCTCCATCAAAATAATTATTCTCTAGTTTATTATAGAAGCTTACCCTGTTTGGGGTGATTAAAACCTTGACCACAGAAAGTGTTGCGCTCATCCAAATTGCTTTGTCTTTTTCCATCCGGAAACTCAATCCAAAACTTTGAGAGGCATTACCCTCTTCATAATCTACTTTGATTCTACCCCGAACAGTTTTAAAGTCTAATTGATTTGAGTAATGATTTTTAACAATGGTTCTTGCAGAAAGTTTTTTGTCTACACTTCCAATGGTTAGTACTTTATTACTCGCACACCCAGAAAACAGCATAAGTAATACTGCTGCAAGATACCATCTGATAAGTATTCTAGGAATGTTCATGTTATATTCTAAAGCCCCTTTTTCGTTTTTCTATTGTACTCTTCTGCCTTTTTTGAATTCCCAAGCGCAGCATAGGCTAATGCCATTTGTGCGTAAATATGATTTTCCAAAGCATTATCATCTATTAAAAACTCTAACGCCATTTCAAGCGCATAAATTGCCTCCTCGTATTTTTTTAATTTGTTTTTAGCCCATCCGTTTGTATAATAAAAATTTGCTTGTGCCGGATAGGTCTCTAATGCTTCTTCCGTTAGCGTTTCTAAACTGTTGTAATCTTTTACCTTAATCAGATTTTCTATATCCTTTTTAATGGTTTCCAACGGATTTTCAATAGAAATGGCATTTGCTTTATTGATCCTTTCCGTTTCTGCCTCCAATTTATGATCATAATTTTTCATTGCATTAAGTCTAATGCGCTGATTTCTTCTTTGCGCGGTAGTTCCTAATGCGGCATCTAGTTCATTCAATAAATTGATTGCTTTATCATAACTCCCAGATCTTGTGTAAAGTAATACCAAGTTTTCTTTGTAGTTTACATTCTTCTCTGCAAGTTTTGTTGCAGTTTCTATGGCTTTCTGAGTATTGTTTTGTGCTTTGTAAACCGTGAAAAGTCCGTCTAAGTACCACACGTTATCGGGTTCAGCTTCTAGTGCTTTTAACATATAATCTTCAGCCTTGAAATACTGTCTAAGCTCCAGATAATTTTTACTGAGTTCAAAATCTATAACGGCATAGTTTGGTTTGAGTTTTTTACATTCTTCCAATGCTATAATTGACTTTTCGTAGTTTTCAATAGCATATTGTTTGAGTGCCTCAAAGAATTGTTCTTGAAATTGATCTGTATACTCTTCCGTATATACAGCCGCGTTAGGAATTATCTCTTGGGCAAAAAGTGTTGAATACTGAAATAACAGCATCCCTAAAAACATGGTATTTATGATACCTTTTTTCACGCTAACATCTAATTTTTTCTTTTTCACTTCAATAATTATTCCAAAACTGAATAATCACCTATACTAACATTGGTAAAGTTTCCATCAAAAAACGCATGATTACCAATCATAGCATTGTCTAAGTTAGCATTTTTTATGGTAGTATGGGTTTGAATTAAGCTGTTTTTAACTTTTGAATTCTCAATAATACAACCGTCTCCAACAGATACGTTAGGGCCTATGGTTGTATTTATTAACTTCACATTATCCCCTATATAGCAGGGGGGAATTACTTCTGCATTTTTCATCTCCGTGGTATCAGAAACAAGTGAAGCTCCTTCTTCTTGTAAAAACGCAAGCATTCTGCCATTAGTTTCAACCGTTACGTTCTTATTTCCGCAATCCATCCACTCCGCTACTTTACCGGGCATGAATTTTTTTCCTTTTGCCATCATCCCCTTAATACCATCATTAATCTGATACTCTCCACCATGAATGATCTGATTGGCTATTACATATTTCAATTCTTTCTTGAGATCTTCTGCTTCCTTAAAATAATAAATTCCAATAACTGCCAAATCTGAAACCATTTCCTTGGGCTTTTCAACCAAACCTTCTATCTCTTGTTTGCTATTAAGCTGAACTACTCCGTATGCCTCTGGGTTGTCTACTTGTTTTACCCAAATCACACTATCTGCGGTTGCATCTAAATCAAAATTGGCTTTAAAGAGCGTATCTGCATAAGCAATTACGCAGGGGCCTGAAAGCGAAGGTTCTGCACACATAATGGCATGGCCTGTACCTAGGGGTCTATCTTGATAATAAATGGTTCCTTTGGTATTAAGACTAGCTGCAATCTCTAATAAACTTTTCTCTACTGATTCCCCAAAATCTTCATGAATAATAAAGGCTATTTCATCCAGATCCTGCTTTAATACTTTGGCTATATCTTCTACCAATCTATGTACTATAGGTTTTCCTGCAATTGGAATTAATGGTTTAGGTACGGTTAACGTATGAGGGCGCAAACGAGAACCTCTTCCCGCCATTGGAACTATTATTTTCATCTAATCTTTTATTTCAATATTTTGTAGCTCGGTAAATTTATTTACCTAAACTTTTTTACGTTTTATTCTTCTAAAATTGTATGCATCCTATTTGGTGCCCGTACTACCAAAGCCACCAGCACCTCTATTAGTTTCAGAAAGTGTTTCTACTTCTATCCACTGGGCTCTTTCATGTTTGGCAATAACTAATTGCGCTATACGCTCTCCATCTTCTACCACAAATTCCTCGTTTGAAAGATTTACCAGAATAACTCCTATTTCACCTCTATAATCGGCGTCAACAGTACCTGGTGCATTCAAAACAGTAATCCCTTTTTTAGCTGCTAAACCACTTCTAGGGCGCACCTGTGCTTCATAGCCTACCGGAAGCTCAATAAATAAACCTGTCTTTACAATGGTTCTTTCTAGGGGCTTTAAAATAACAGGTTCTGTAAGATTTGCTCGTAAATCCATACCCGCAGATGCATTGGTTTCGTAATGTGGTAATGCATGTGCAGCAGTGTTGATAATCTTTATAGTCATTTTTTAAAGAATAGTTTTTGTATTTCTTTCTTCTCATTAAAATAAACGAAGCCCAAAAATAGTAAAAGTAAACCAGTTCCTTTGATAAGTTCTCGCTCAAACCCGTAAAAGGACAACGCAGAAAAACCAATAGCTAATACTAAGTAACTTCCAATCTTTTTAAGATTGTAAGGAATAGGATAATTTTTTTGTCCAAATAAATAGGAGGTAGTCATCATGGTGCCGTAAGCCGCTAGCGTGGCTAGAGCAGATCCTACATAGCCTATAACAGGAATTAATAGAAAGTTGAGCGCTAAGGTGACTAAGGCTCCAAACACAGAAATATAGGCTCCGTAGCGCGTTCTATCTGTAATTTTATACCAGACAGAAAGGTTGTGATATAAACCTAGACAAAGGTTTGCTAACAAAATTATAGGAACAATAATAATCGCTCCCCAATAGGCCTCATCTGCTATTAAAATTTGTTTGAACAGGTCAATGTATACAATAACACCCAAAAGAATAACAGAAGCAAAAATGGTAAAGTACAAGGTAATATTTGCATAGGTTTCTTTAGCGTCTTTATTAGACGCATTGCTAAAGAAAAAGGGCTCTACACCCAGCTTAAATGCCGTAACAAACAAGGTCATAAACACCCCCAATTTATAACATGCACTATAGATTCCTAATTCAGATTTAGCAGTTTCTGGAGGAAGTAGACGCTCTAGCAAAATCTTATCAAAATGTTCGTTAATTGCAAAGGCAATTCCGGCAATAAGAATGGGCAATCCATATTGAAGCATCTTTTTAAGAATAGGTATGTTAAGTGATACTCCTATTTTGCGATAGAGTGGTAATAAAAGAATTAGTGTGACCAGACTGGCAGCAAAATTAGCGACAAAAATATAGGTGATACTAGTGTCTCCCAGATAGGCCCAATTGAGAAAATGATGAGTGTTATTCTGAATAAGCGTAGGTAATACTAAAAAGAAAAACAGATTTAAACTAAGGTTAACTACAACGTTAAAAATCTTTAAAAATGAATATTTTAAAGGTTTTTCATTATTTCGTAGCCATGCAAAAGGTATTACTACTAATGCATCTAATACCAAAATACCAATTGCATAAGTGACATAAATGGTTTGCACATTCATAAAGGAAGCAATCGCTTCACGAAATGGAAATACAATACATAAAAACAGAATAGATGTGATTAATAGAGTGGTTAAGGCGGTAGCTTGCACCTCACTTTTCTTTTCGTTTTTGTTCATAAACCGAAAGAAAGCTGTTTCCATTCCATACGATAGAATCACATTGGAAAATACCATATAAGCAAATACCAGATTTACAACTCCATATTCATCGGTAGGGAGCTTGTCTGTATACAGTCTCGTAAGGAGTACTGTGAGTATACGAGGCAATACCGTGGCGATGCCATAGATAAAGGTATGCTTAAAAAGTTTTTGAAGTGCGCCCAAACAAACACCGGTTTTCCGGCTAAAAGTATTGATTTAAAAGCGTTTTACAAAGTCTAGAATCCCTTTTTTAAGGGTGCGGAAGGAAAAGGTATAGAAGCCTTGGTCTTCACATTTTCTACTTTGTAATATCTTATTTTCCCTTTATGGTGATAGCTTATTACTGCTTCATTTTCTCCTAATTCAAAAGGTATTTGTTCTGGAGTACTAGGCGGTTCATTTCCAACTTCCTTTCTTGGGTCTACATGACTAATCATGTCCTTTTTCTTATTTAGGTCTGTTTTAAAACGAGCCATATACAATGTTCCTTTGTCTGTTACCTCTTCAATTAAGGGCGCTTTCATTCCTCTAAAATAAACACTATCTAATACAATTTCTTTTGGCAGATTATTAATAGGCACTCCTAAATTAATTCCAGAACCACCACCTTTTACCCCTGCAACCCATTTTTGAGCATATACGGTTCCCATAGAGAAGGGCGCTTCTTGCTGTAATTTCTTAGATCCAGCGCAGTTGGAGAATGCGGTCATAACAAACGTAATTGATATAAGTTGTATAATAGTTTTTAATCGTTTCATAATTTATGTCTTATAAGTTATTTGATTTCCGACAAATACAAAAATCGTAAGCCTGTTTAAATATACAAACCAAAAGTGATGCCAAAAAATAAAAAGCCCTGCAAATATAGTTGCAGGGCTTTGTACTTCAAATAGTATTAATTAGCCATTCAAGGCTTCTGCTCCACCAACAATTTCAAGAATTTCGTTAGTAATAGCTGCCTGTCTTGCTTTATTATAGGTAAGCGTTAATGCATCTCTAAGCTCTCCTGCGTTGTCTGTTGCCTTGTGCATGGCTGTCATACGTGCGCCATGTTCACTCGCAAAAGAGTCACGTACAGCTTTGTAAAGTTGGGTTTTGAGCGACTTAGGGATTAGCATCTTAACAATTTCTTCTTTTTCCGGTTCAAAAATATAATCCGCATTAGACACTACTACGGTTTCATCTACAGACGCAACAATAGGAAGAAACTGCTCTGTCATTACAATTTGTGTTGCCGCATTTTTAAACTTATTATAGACCAATTCTACTTTATCATAGGCTCCGGTAGCAAATAAATCCATCAATTGAATTGCAATTGCTTCTACATTCTCAAAAGTAAGATCATCGTATACTGCATTATTGTTATCTACTATAGTATATGTTTTGCTAAGAATATCATTTCCCTTTTTTCCAATAGTAACAAAATCCACTTGTTTTCCGGAATACTTATCTGCTACTAAACGATGTCCTTCTTTAATAATATTACTATTAAACGCACCACACAAACCTCTGTTAGAGGTAATGGCTACTACTAAAACTTTGTGTACCTCTCTCTCAGAGGCAAAAACACTTCCTCCATCACCATCTAATGAGGCACTTAAGCTCTGCAATAGTTCTGTTAACTTGTTTGCATAAGGACGCATTGCTGTAATGGCATCCTGTGCTTTTTTCAACTTAGCCGCAGAAACCATTTTCATCGCACTGGTAATTTGCATGGTAGACTTTACCGAAGCGATCCTATTGCGTATTTCCTTTAAGTTTGGCATTCTTTTTTTAGTTATAAATTTTGAATGAAGAATTATACCTTGATAATTCTCAATTACCTTTTGCTATGCTTTGTATTTAGCAGAAAGATCTTTTGCTACCGCTGTAAGCGTATCAATCACCTCGTCTGTTAACTTACCTGCCTTTAACAAATCTAAAACATCTCTGTGTTTTGCATTTAAGAACTCTAAATAATCCCTTTCAAATTCCTTTACTTTCTCTACAGGAACCTCTCTAAGAAGGTTTTTAGAACCTGCATAGATAATAGCTACCTGATCTTCTACCGTAAAAGGATCATTTTGAGCTTGCTTTAAGATTTCCACATTTCGCTTTCCTTTTTCAATTACATTTAAGGTAGCAGCATCAAGGTCTGAACCAAACTTAGCAAAAGCTTCTAGCTCACGAAACTGCGCCTGATCTAGTTTTAAAGTACCTGCTACTTTTTTCATAGATTTAATCTGCGCAGAACCACCCACACGAGATACAGAAATACCTACGTTAATTGCAGGTCGTACACCAGAGTTAAATAAATCTGACTCTAAGAAGATTTGTCCGTCTGTAATAGAAATTACATTTGTTGGAATATAAGCAGATACATCACCCGCCTGAGTTTCAATAATGGGCAGTGCCGTTAAAGATCCTCCACCTTTTACTACCGGTTTCAAACTTTCCGGCAAGTCATTCATATTCTTTGCAATATCATCGTCATTAATCACCTTTGCAGCACGTTCTAACAATCTTGAATGCAGATAAAAAACGTCACCAGGATATGCTTCACGCCCTGGTGGACGACGAAGTAATAAGGATACTTCACGATACGCAACCGCTTGTTTTGATAAATCATCATAGATAATTAAAGCCGGACGACCTGTATCTCTAAAATATTCACCAATAGATGCACCTGCAAATGGTGCATAAACCTGCATTGGTGCAGGGTCTGATGCATTTGCTGCTACAATTACTGTATAAGCAAGTGCTCCTTTATCTTCTAATGTTTTAGCAATTCCAGCAACCGTAGATGCTTTCTGACCAATCGCTACATATATACAAAATACAGGCTCTCCTGCATCGTAGAATTCTTTTTGATTGATAATGGTATCAATACAAACTGTTGTTTTACCTGTTTGACGGTCACCAATAACTAATTCTCGTTGTCCTCGTCCTACAGGAATCATTGCATCAATAGATTTAATACCTGTTTGCAATGGCTCATTTACTGGTTGACGGAAGATAACACCTGGTGCTTTACGTTCTAATGGCATTTCGTAAAGATCTCCTGTGATAGGCCCTTTACCATCTATTGGATTCCCTAATGTATTCACAACTCTACCCAACATTCCTTCACCTACATTTATAGATGAGATACGTTGTGTTCTTTTAACAGTAGCTCCTTCTCCTATTTCTCTTGAAGGTCCTAAAAGTACCACCCCTACATTGTCTTCCTCCAGGTTTAGTACAATACCTTCCAATCCGTTTTCAAATTCTACTAATTCCCCGTACTGCACATTGGCAAGTCCAAAAACACGTGCGATACCATCACCTACCTCTAATACAGTTCCTACCTCATCTAAAGAAGCCTTGGCTTCAAATCCAGATAATTGTTTCTTTAAGATTGCTGATACTTCAGCGGGTTTAACTTCTGCCATTTTAATTCGTATTTAGCTATGCAATAATAGATATAAATCTAATTTTTGTTTTCCTTTATTATGTTGTCAATTCTCTTTTAAGATCGCCTAACTTACTTGCAAGACTTGCATTATACTGAAGGTCTCCTACTCTGAGTATAAAACCCCCTATAATACTTTCATCAATTCTATTTTCTAAGGTTACCTGCTTTCCGGTAATCTCTTTAACTTTAGCTAGTAATTTTTCTCCTAATTCTTTGGTTAAAGGTATTGCTGTGGTAACTACAGCGGTTTCTTTTCCTTTAAGTTCGTTGTAAAGAATAATGAACTTTTCTGCTACCTGCCCTAATAATTTAATACGCTTATTATCTATTAACGCATTAAAAAGTCCTTGAGTGGAGGGATTGATATCTGTAAAAATTTCCTCTAAAGCTGAACGCTTGATGCCCGATTTAATAACTGGACTCTGTAAAAACTTTTGAAGCTCTGCATTATCCTTAATCGTATTAAACACAAGGTGCATGTCTTTTTCTACTTTCTCAGAAAGATTTCTTTCCTGAGTTAAAGAAAGTAATGCTTTTGCATATCTTATTGCTGCTCTGCTTCCTGCCATCTTATTTCTAGTTTAGGGTTACGTCACCCAGTAAATCATCAACCATCTTGAGTTGCTTCTTCTTATCTGCCAACTCACCTCTCATCACTTTTTCGGCAATCTCTACAGAAAGAGATGCTACTTGATTTTTCAATTCAGCAACTGCAGATTGTCTTTCGCTTTGAATAACTGCCTTTGCCTGTTTGATCATTTTATCTGCTTCTACCTGAGCAGTCTCCTTAGCATCGGCAACAATTTTATCTTTTAATTCTCGTGCTTCTTTTAGTAAAGCTTCACGTTCTTTTCTAGCTTCTTTTAAAATACGCTCATTATCTGCATTAATGTTCTGCATCTCTTTACGCGCAGCTTCTGCAGATTCTAATGAATTTTTGATACCTTCTTCCCGATCATTGATGGCTTTCAATATAGGTTTCCAGGCAAATGCTCTTAAGAGCAGTAATAAAAGAATGAATAATAGTGTTTGCCAAAAAAACAATCCTAATGAAAATTCTTCAAGTAATTTTTCCATCGTTTATCTTATTTTTATTCTGTACTAATGTTTAATTAAAAGAACAGCTGCAACCAACCGTTACAGCTGTTTCTTCTTTGTTTTAAACTGCAAATAATGCAGCAAATCCGATACCTTCAATCAACGCAGCTGCAATAAGCATTGCTGTTTGAATCTTTCCGTAAGCTTCTGGCTGTCTAGCAATAGCTTCCATGGCTTTACCACCAATTTGCCCAATACCGATACCTACACCGATAACTACTAAACCTGCACCTACGATTCCTGGAATTGTCATGATTATATATATTAAAAATTAAACATTCAACTTTATTATAAATGCTGTATCTCTCCTTCGTGCTCATGCTCGTGTTCATGCTCTTCTGAAGCAAAACCAAAGTATAAGGCAGATAACATGGTAAAAATATAGGCTTGTAACAACGCTACCAGTATTTCTATAAGCGAAATAGCAAATGCAAGCATAAATGATAGCGGACTCCCTATCCAATTTTTGAATAAGAACATTAATCCTATCAAACTCATTAATACAATATGGCCTGCTTGCATATTTGCGTACAAACGAATTAACAATGAAAAAGGCTTAATGAAAATTCCTAAAATCTCTATAGGAACTAATATGATGTATAATGGTATTTTAGCATACCATGGCATTGTTTTTCCTAAAGGATCAAAAAGGTGTAACCAATAATCTTTTGTTCCTGTAAAATTGGTCAATAAGAAAGTGATTATAGCTAATGAAAAAGTAATGGCAATGTTTCCGGTTACATTTACACCAAATGGTGTTAAACCAAAGATATTGAGGAACCATATAAAGAAAAATACAGTCAATAAAAAAGGCATATACTTAGCGTAGTGCTTCTTTCCAATATTAGCAATGGCAATATCATCTCTAATATAAATAACAATAGGTTCAAAGAAACGACCAATGCCTCTGGCAATTCCTCCATTATTAGCGTAAGATTTAGCAAGGCTTCTGAATAACAAAATCATAAGAAGACCTGTAAGCATAATCATAAATACACTTTTGGTGATTGAAAAATCAAGTGGTTTTACATTTGTTGGATGCTTGTCTTCATCATAATTAATAGTGCCTGCTGCATCTGTTCTATATATTTTACCATGATACATGGCATAATAGTTATCTCCCGCTGCTACAATTTCTTCTCCGTGATGAAACTTTGAGGAAGAAAAAACTTTCAACCCTTCATCCCATAAAATTACCGGCAATGGAAAACCAACGTACTTGTGTTCTCCTGAATCTGTGGTATAAGAATACAGACTAAAATCGTGAGAATCTTGCAGGTGGTGATTAATATATTCTTTTATCTCGCTTTTCTTGGCATCTTTATCATTAGAAGAAGTTTCCTGCTTTTCTTTTGCCGAAACACTAAGTCCTAGCAGTAAGACCAAACCAATTAAAATTCTTTGTAAACTTTTTCTTTGCATATCACACAAATAAATCAGTATTCTGAAAATCCGTGCAAATGTACGCTTTTATATTAAATTCAAAAAAGAATTAAAACTGTTTTTTAGACGGCCCTTTAGTATCACTCCCTCACTTTTGAGGATTGTCTTGAATCAACTTTATTAAGTCTGGAAATTCAAGAAGTAAACAGCATATATAAGGCACAAAAAAAGTAGCCATTTCAATAGAAGTCACCTCACCATCGGCTTTATAATCAGGAAAAAAGAGCAAAAAAAACACAAGAAATTTAAGCAAACTACCTATCATAAAAACAAAACCTAATTGTTCTTTATACTTTTCTCTTAATTTAAAGATCATCCAAAAGATAAAAATTGCAACTAGCAAATTCACTATGTAAGCCAACAAAATAGCATTAGCGAATAGCGGTAGCTCCAGAAAATGTAAAATGGCCAAATGCACTCCTAAAATAAAAGAAAGACCTAACAAGAGTTTTAGCATCAAACGATAGAAAACAATACTCATTAATTATCTTTATTTAATTTATTGGTTTGCCGTAAAATATTAAACATAGCTGCACCTACACCAACAAGGGTGCATATAATAATATAAAGTTTGTCTCCGTTGTTGTAAGTAGCATCAAGCCATTTACCTAAAAGCACTGCCAGATAAATGGTAAGACCCATTTGAAGGCCAATACCTGTAAGAATGATGTATTTGTTAACTTGCTTTTTCGGTTTTTCTGTCTTGCCCATTTTTAAGTACTTTAGCGGCAGTGCCACCACTTCTCATATTACAAGTTGCATTGAAAGTGGCGCCTGGTTCTATGGCTAATTTAGCTACTACCACATCGCCTTCAATATTTGCAGTAGCTTTTAATGAAAGTACATTACTTACAAATAATTCTCCTGAAAATTTTCCTTCTATATCGGCATTTACACATTCTACTTTCCCAGTGATGGAGCCTTCTTTACCAATGACTACTTTTCCAGAAGTTTTCACACTTCCATTAAGCTCACCGTCTATTCTGAAGTCTCCTTCCGAAATAATATCTCCTTTAATTTTTGTTTTTTGACCAATTCTGTTGGGCTGACCAGATACATCTGTCATAGTTCCTTTTTTATTTTCTGAAAACATTGATAAATAGGTTTAAGGGTTAAGCAATTTAGACTGTTCCAGATACGCCTCCAGATTCTTGTGCACCTGTACAGTTTTATAGTTTTTACTTAAAATTACGAAATTCTCTTTACGGATGCGGTAATCCTTATTATTTTTTAACAGTTCTGCGAATCCTAATGCTCTGTCACTGCTTAGCAAACCATGTACTACCACAAAAACGGTATTAGAGTTATAAATATCTTTAGAAAGCTTTAATTTACGAGCAGGTTGATCTTTAATTGCCGCTGTTAGTTTTTCATAAAGCTTAGTGATTGCTAAGGTGTCTGTTCTTTGAAAAGAGAAAATCAATTTCCATTTTGTATTATCACTCCCTTGCACAAATGCAGGATTTGCCAGTCTGGCTTCTGCTTCTTCTACCATTCTAAGTGCCTGTTTCCCAATAATATTGTTAGGATAATTAAGCGCAATATAATTTAAGCCTTTTTTATAGCTTTCAAACCCAAACAGTTTTCCCTCTGCATTGGTTTTAAGCATTTCAAATTTTGGCGCGATGTCTTCTCCTGTAAACGTTCTAATGTGTTTTTCTGCTGCTTCAATTACAGCTTCGTATTCTTGAGCTTCATATCGTTTATATAAGGCAGTATACAGTGCTTCCGGACTATTGGCGTCTTGAGAAAGAATGGCTTCCGGATTGCGTAAAATTTCTGCATAACGAGAATCTGCATGATTGGTAATAATCTCCCGCTTCATATTAAAAGCACCCGTTTCATTACCAGTAATCTCATAAATTTTATAGAGATTGTATTTAGAGGGTAATACTAATTTTTCTTCGGGTTCATTGTCTAGCAATGTTTCTAGTTTATCTGCAGCGCGGTCGTATTCTTTATATTTCTCTTTATATATGAGTCCTAGTTGATAGTATGCAAAATCACGCTCTTTAATAATACTATCAATTTTTTGAGGATCGGTAGGTAATTTATTAAGATACGTGGTTACCTTATACATTTCTTCTGTTGATACTACTCCAATAGTGTCCTGCACAATGGCGTCAATTTCACTAATAGTAGTTTTATCTGATAGTCTCCAGTTATCTTCTAAAATACGATCTCCCCATCGCTGCCGAAATTCATTTTTACCATAAGAAACAACGGTGTTATTATAAAAATAAAATTCTTCTCTTTCTTCTTGTGAGTTATTCTTTCCAGAGCCTGCTAACACAATACCAGATGCTACCTCTCTGGCTTTCTTTTCTTCCTCTTCTTTCTTGAGTGCTTCTTCTTTTGCAATTAAATCTGCAATATAGCTTTCAAAAAAAGCCGTGCGTTCTGCTTCTGGTAAATTCACTAGATATAGAATACTATCGTTGGTCTGGGCAATACCTTCATACTTAATAACATCTTCTAGATTTTGTCTTTTCTTAAACGTTCTACGGTATTTACGAGTATTCTCCTTTAAATTAGTAAGGGTACTATCATAATACGCTCCAGCTTCTTTGTAGCGAGAATTGTCAAAATTCATGATAGCAAGGTTCTCATAATTGAGCGCATTGAGATATCTGTCTGGTGATTTTTTACGTAAGGATTGATTAAAATAATCTACTGCTAAGGTCAACGAATCATTGTCTAAATGATACAAGGCAATCTGACGATAGATCTTATCTAAAAACGGACGATTCTCTCTATTTTCTTCCAGTTCTGTTAAAGTCTCAAATAATAATGCTTTGTCTTCTGTTTCCGGATCAAAATTAGCTGCTATTGACAAATAGGAATTGATCATATATACTCTAGGAGACTTTCTTTTCAAGGCAATAACGCTATTAAACGCCATATTTGCACTGTCTCTATGCCCTAACTCATTGTACAACTGCCCTATAATATAATTATATCTTCCGCGTTCTTCATTATCACGAGTATAGGCTTCTGCAATTCTAAGTTCTGTAACTGCACTGTCTAAAGATTTGAGATTGATATAGGCCTGTGCCATCATTGCTTTGGCATCTGCATATGTTTGATCTTTTAAATCTTCTTGCCGCAACAAACGCTTTAAATTTTTAAGTGCTACTTCTTCACTTTCAAGCCTGATATTTACTTTCTCCCTCCATACTTTGGCCTCTCCTATTTTATCGCTATCAGGATATTTATAGAGAATATAATTGAAAGCTTCTAGGGCAGGGATAAAACGCTGATCGTAGTATCTTGCTTTTCCCAGTAGCAAAAAAGATTCATCCGTTTGTGGATTACGTTCCCTATTATCAATGTTCATACTACGTTTCTGAATGGCTTTGGTAGCCTTCTCCTCTGCACGCTCAAACTTTGGATTGCTTTCTACACCTGGTAATAAACCTTCTTCTCTAAACTCTAAACGTTCTATGGGTAGTACTTCCCAGTAATTGTCTTTATAGGTGTCCTGCAAACCTGCCTTACCTTCTTCTAAGGCATTATTCCCATTGTAAAGCACATTGTATTTGGTATTTAAAGCATGCCAGTTTCGGTTAATAAACCTGTTTTTTTTAGTAGAGCAACTGCACACCATTAAAATTCCCAGAGCAGAAAGTATGTATGACGACTTTTTCAAACGTAAGATTATGTGTTTGTGATAACTTAAAAGTTTTCAATTTAGTATTAAAATCGGATAAAAATACACTTCTTTTCAGGCAAAAATAAAAAAAGCCCGAAAAATCGGGCTTTTGGTTGGTTATTTAATTTTAAAAACTAAATAAACAGGGTTATTTCTAAATAGATATTTACCTACTATTGCACCATGGTTCCGGAAAAGAATTGTTCTAATTCTTTTAAGGTTTCTGTAGAGGTATTGATGTCTTTTACCATTGCTCCTTTTTCAAGTACTACAATGCGTTCACATACTTCGGTAACATGAATCAAATCATGACTAGAGATTAAGACGGTGATATCTTTATCTTCTGCCAATTCTTTAATAATTTTCTTCAGCCTTATCTGGGTTGTAGGATCTAGATTGGCAAAAGGTTCGTCAAGAATAATTACCTCAGGGTCTCCTATAAAAGAAGCTATAATACCTGCCTTTTTCTGATTTCCTTTGGAAAGATCACGTAGGTATTTTTTTTGTCCGATGACCTCATCATTAAAAAACTCCTTATATTTTTCCATCAAAGCATCTATATCTGCCTTGTTTCGCCCTCTTAATTCTCCAATAAAATAAAAGTATTCTTCTGGAGTAAGGTAGCCTATTAAAAAACTCTCGTCTATAAAAGCGGCGGTAGTAGGTTTCCAGGCTTCACTTTCATTTACTTTTACTTCGTGATTTTCTATATAACCAGTGGTAGGCCTAATGAGGTCTAATAACAAACTAAAAAAAGTGGTTTTCCCAGCGCCGTTATTTCCTACCAAACCAAAGCTCTGCCCTCTGGGAATTTCTAATCCTTCTATATTTAATACAGTGTTATCACCGTATTTTTTTGATAAATTTTGTACTGATATCATTTGTAATTTTTTTAAAGTGGATGGAATTTTTAGTCTCCGGTTTGTTTAAAGCCATTAATCATAGCGTATTTATTCTTGCGGTACGATTTAATTACTTGATTCATCATAAGGTCTTTAGCCAGAATTCCTACAATACCTAATGCAAAGAGTACCCCGGAAGCAATATTGGGTGAAGTAAACTTATAAACGGCATACCAGATAAGTAAGGGTAACACCATAAGAGGAATGCTCACCAACCATTGGGCAGCACCGGTACCTTGATAGTTCATAAACGGACTTTTCTCTAAATCTATCCGTTTTCGGTTAAAAGAGCCTGCGTACATCAGCACTGGAATGTTTACCCCAATATTATAAATAGCACAAGCTGTATTAAGCCAGAGAATATGCCAGCCAAAATATACATAAGGCGTGCTTAGAATATACAATATAACGACACTAAAAGTCATTAAGAAAATCTTAGAATCTAAATATTTTCGCAAGGGAATGTTCTGAGACATCATCATGGAAAAATAACTACTGTCCCAAGACGGAATAAACTGCCCAAAATTGATCATAAAAATACCTGTCACAAAAATGCCTACAAAAACAAACATGGCTGGCATTTGGGTATGATAAATTTCCTGTGGATAAAAAATTAAACCATACGCCAATAAGATAAACGCTAAATATACAGTGGTTCTAGGTCTTTTATTACGCCAAATAAGCTTGAGGTCTTGCTGTAAAAAAGTACCTACCCCTCCAAAACGTTTGGTCCAGGTAAGATCTGTAGTGGAAGCCTCCGCAGTTTTTGCTTTTAAAGAACCGTCTAAATAGAAATTGGTACGCAAAAAATTATAATTCCAAAAATAGAGTCCAATCATTAATACAAAAGGAATTAAAGCAAAAACAGGGTTTACCACCAAGACATCCATTAATCTTCCCGTAAATTCACTTATCTTAAACACCTCCACATATTCTAAGGCCGCAAATACCAATCCTACTAATACGAAGGGTAAAAATCCTTTTATATTCTCTGCAAATTTCTTTTTAATCAAAAAATTGGCATAATTAGCTACCATCACCAGACAAAACATGGCAAAAATCCATCCCACCATATTTGCAGCCCCATATCCGCCTTTAACTATACAAATAATTCCAAAAGGAATAATTGTTAACAAAGGCATAAGATTAAAGAAAGATGCAAAAGCACGAAGCAGTACATAATGCACTACGCTTCCTTTTTTTACAGGAATCGTCATTAATGGTTTAATATCCATCACTGGAAGGGTTTGCATAAAAAACCGCAGAAAAACTTCAGCTGCTAGCCAGAGAATCACAAAACTGTTTACTACTTGTAGCGGATCTGCATCTGGTAGCGTTTTCTTTAAAATAGGAAACAATCCAAAACCAAGCCCTAGAAAGATAAAAGCAAAATACAACGCTAGAAATCCCATGAGAATTTTAAGACCAATACTTTTACCTACACTGGCAGATCTAAAGAAAGATTTCCACTGTAATGAAATAAAATGTTTGAACATAGTTGAATAAAATGGTTGATTTTGTAATGTTAGTATAAATGTACTCGCTTTTGTTACAAAGCAAAAGTCAATTTCTTATTTTTGCGGCAAAATTATTGTTATGTCAGATTTTCATTCGCTAACTATAAAAGAAATAAATCGCATTACTCCAAATGCGGTAACTGTAGCCTTTGAGGTACCAGCAGCATTACAAGAAACGTTTCAATTTGATGCGGGTCAATATATCACCATTAAAAAAGAATTGGACGGTAACGAATTGCGCCGTGCCTACTCTGTTTGTGTAGCTCCAGAAAATGCGGCATTGCAAGTAGGAATTAAAAAGACACCAGACGGTACTTTCTCTCGCTATGCTAATAACGATTTAAAGGTGGGCGATGTATTAGAAGTACATCCACCAGAAGGCCGATTTACCTTTGTGCCAGATGCGGCTAAAAAAAGAAATATTGCTGCTTTTGCAGCGGGTAGTGGCATTACACCCATTATGAGTATTATGCATACCGTATTAAGAGATGAACCCCAAAGCACTTTTTCTTTGGTTTATGGGAATAAATCACTTACGGAAACCATGTTTTATGAGGATCTTTTAGCATTGATTAAACAATATCCAGACCGATTAAACGTACATTTTATCTTTAGTCAAGCACAAGAACCAGAAGCTATGTTTGGTAGAATTGAACGTTCTACTGTGAATTTTATTCTTAAAAACAAACATAAAGAAACTCCGTTTGAGGCTTTTTACCTTTGCGGACCAGCACCCATGATTCATGCGGTGACTGATACTTTAACCGAACATGGGGTATCTAAAGACGCAATCAAATTTGAATTGTTTACTGCCCCAGAGGAAGAAGAAACAGCTCCGGCTAATATTGAGGAAGGGAAGGCTCAAATCTCTGTCTTAGTAGATGATGAGGAGACCATATTTGTAATGAATAAAAAAGAGCGTATTCTAGATGCTGTCTTAAAGAAAGATATTGATGCCCCCTATTCCTGTCAAGGAGGAGTTTGTAGCAGTTGTATTGCCAGAGTTACCAAAGGCAAGGCAGAAATGGTACAAAATCAAATCTTAACCGATGCTGAAATTGCAGAAGGCTTAATTCTTACCTGTCAGGCACATGCAGTATCCGATGAATTAACGGTTAATTATGATGATGTTTAGTTAGTTGGTATTGCTCTACTATGGGCGCTATTCTTTGAGTTTATTTCAAACTTACTTAAGGGAGTTTAGAGAGTCTTTTAGAAATGTTCCATCTGTAAGACTAAAATCACTTAGTGAAGACTCTTTGTCTTAAAATACCTTGTAAAAGTGTCAAAAACAAGCATTACATCAAGTTAAACAAAAGGTTTAAGGGATAACTCAATACAAAATATACTATAACATTAAACCCTTTTCAATTACTTGATATTCTATTCCAGGTACTTTATCTACTTTGTAATGAATTTTAACTTTAAAATCATTATTTTTTTGAGGCAAAGCCTCTAGTATTAATGGTGTAGTGAGCCCACTTTCATTGATTTCTATTTTGGTATCGCCAAACACTGTAATTCCCGTACGGACAATGAGTTCTCTAAATTTAGAAACAGAGCCATTAGTAATGGTAAAGACACTTTCTGTAAAATGAATCACCTCTTTGAGTTCTTTGTTTTCTGCAAACCAGCTTGCAATGTCTTCTTTGGTAAGCTTGTAAAACACTCCTAGCTTATGATAAGACTCTTCTTGTGTTGAGGCACGTTGTGATAAAAACTGACCAATATCCATCAATCCCAATTCCAACGAAATACATTCTGGAATCATAATAACCTCTGGTCTAAGTTGCTGCATAAGATTCATCACAATAGGCACCTGTTGTTCGCTCTCTAATGCCCGTTGCATGGTTTCACTTAACAGAATATCAATTTCATGATCAGGATTAATTTTGTATGTGGTAGCATCTGCATTTTCAAAAGCTTTTACATGCTTTTCAAACTTTAATTCTTCAATTACCTGCTGCATTAACACAAAGCTTTTGGTATTAATTTCTAACAACACACATTGTACTTCTTGAGGCGTAAAAGTGGCCAGCACAGGCAATAAAAGTGTAGCGAAGGGTCCGGTACCAGCATACAGAATAGTCACAGGACCTTTTTTGTGTTTTTTTACAAACTCAATAGCTTCAAAAATACCTTTGATAAATTTTTTGGTACGTATAATGTCTTTAATACACATAGCGGCCCAAGTGGTTCCTAGCGCCATTCCGGTTTTAGAATACATATTCTTCCGGTTCTCTTGCTGTTCTAGTTGCATCCCAGCGGTTTTCATTGCTAGTGCATCAAAAGCTTGTACAGCCTTAGTAAGCTCTAAGTAATCAATTTCTTCTTTACGAAATACGGTGGCAATTTCTTTAAGTTTTTCCATTGCAATGGCTAGCTATCTGCAAAGACTTCAAAATGCTGTACAGTTTCTTCAAAGGTTAGTAAATATTGATTGTCTTCCTGGTAATATTTTGCCTTTTCAAAGTCGTCTCCAGCAAAATTTTTGATTACATCCAGATTTTTCCAGTAGGTAATTAATGTAAAATGTGCTATCTCATTTTTAATGGTACGTAAAAAAGATAATTTAATAAACCCCGGAGTCTCTTGATAATCTGGAATAGCTCTTTCCTTCATGAATTGCGTATAACTATCATAGTCTATGGCTTTTGTAGTACCTTGCCAGATTCTTGCAATCATATAAATTGATCCTTTATTTAGATTACTCAAAGATACATAAATACATTGGTGTTTATTTCTGAACTAAAAAAATGCATTGAAAAAGCGCCTATGGTTGTAGGCGCTTTGCAAAATACTTTATTAGAAATCTCTAATGCTTAAGCAATACAGATATTAATAGAATCTGGACAGGTAACACGGTTTAATGTAGGACAATTAATTGTAAGAATTGGTGACGTAATTTCACCTCCTTTTACTTGCTTTTTAAAGCTCGCAACAGTAGTCTTTTTTAATTGTAACTGGTTTTACTTCTTTTTTTTCATAATTATCTAAGATTTTAGAAACAGTAGTTTATAGAGTCATTACAATCCAAAGGGTTCTGGCTACCGCATAAAAATGCGGTTTGACATATAATATCAAACGTTTGACAGGTTTGTTCTGATGGGCAAAAGAAAGCGGTAGGATTACAACAACCCGTATTGGCTTCTGAAGGTAATGTTCCTCCTTGTGCACGGTTCTTGAGAAGATTTGAAATAGTGCTCTTTTTGAAAGGCAGGCCTTTTAAGTTCTTTTTTTTCATAAATATCTAATTTAAAGGTTATATATTTTATATAAGTAACTGATAAACAAGTTATTTAAAGATATATATTTTTTATCTTGTAAGAAAATATTTTTTATATATAAAGCTTTATACATAAAATATTACTAGGATTCTTATGTCTAAATTAACGTGATTTAAGTGTGTTTATAGGTCTGTGGTTAGCAGAAATATACATATTTTTAAGTATAACCCTTTCATTATTATTATGTTACAAAAAGCTTTATTGCTACTAAAAAAAGGTAAGTTGTCGAAAAATTGTAGTAAAAATATTGTTTTTTAGTAAGAAATGATATATTCGCAACAATTTAACAAAAATCTCAAACTAAATTTAATATTATGAAGCGAACAAAAAAATGGATGTTTAGCGCTAGCTTATTCCTATTTACATTCGGTATTTTTTATTCTTGTAGTTCATCTGAAGATTCTTTAGAGCCGCAGTCTGAATTAACAGAAGATATACTCAATAAACTTGAAGCTGCTTATTTTAGTACCGATAATGCTAGAGTAGCCACATTTATGGGCGAAACTGGTGTGATGGTAGAAGATATGTTTCTTACTTTTGATGAGATCAATGAGCTTTCTTCTGGTAATAATATTCCAAATACAGAGCATTACCGTACTAACAATCTGGTAAAATCCTTACCAAGGGTAATTACCATTAGTGTAGATCCTGATCTAGGTACTTTAGGATCTAATGCTTTGAATGATGCGATTGCCATGTACAATAATGAAAATCTTCTTATTTCTTTTCAACGCATAAACTTTGGCGGTAAAGGAAAAAATAAAGCCAATATTGAAGTAACTGAATTTTTTGAATTAGAGTCTGGCGGATTCATTACTTTAGGAGTTGCTGCTGGTTTCCCTACCAGAAAAGGAGATCCCGCTAAAGGATTTGGTATCAATAGAAGATGGTTTGAATTATTAAATCCTTCACAAGCAGAAGTTGCTGGAACTATGGCTCATGAAATTGGGCATTGTATTGGACTACGTCATACAGATTACCAGACACGTGAAAGTTGTGGACAAAATATTAATGAAGGGAGTGCCGGTGTAGGAGCTGTTTATATTAACGGTACGCCTACTGGTTCTGATCCTTCTTCTTTAATGCAGTCTTGCGGACCTGCTGATAACCTAAACAACAATGATAAAATAGCCCTTGACGTTATTTATTAAACCATTCCATCCATTAAAATGATTTTAAGCCGCTTTTTGACAGAGCGGCTTTTTTGATTTTTATTAAAAGTATTAGTAATCGGTGGGCAACTATCAAAAGAGCTGTCTATACACTTTCTTCCTTTGATTTACTTATTAACATATGTTTCTATGTTAACGTGAGTTCAATATAACCTCTATAAAATACAATTTCAAAGTATTCACGACGTCTTGCCACTTTCTTCAAAATCTTTCAATGCTTTTTCTGTAAGCAGTAAGCAAACTATAGAACCTAATAGAAACTCTCCTAAAGAAACCAAGGGCACTAAAGGAGGATCCCCTGAAAAAGGCATTCCTATGAGTAACATGATCGTTTGAGAAATAATAACAATAAGCGGAATAAAAATCCACCGTTCTGCAAAAAATGCTTGTGCAAACTTCCAATTTTCCTCCGTTTTATAAGCGCGTGGCGTTCTATAACCATACAAGGCATTTCGTGACGCAGGCGGGAAAAAATAGAATAGCGTAGGAATTCCCAAAATCAGTATATCAAATATGAGCAGTTCTACCAATACTTTTTAATTTTATTTTCCAATTAGCTAACATCTCTCTTGTTAAAACCGTGTCTTCTGGCACTAAATATAAGATAAGGCAAGCGGTAATTGCAAAGAAAAAAGTGAATAAGCCATGAACAGCCAGAATACTAAAATGGAACAGAAGTCCTGCTAATAGCATTAAATACCTACGTTTACTATGTTTGTCTAGCAAAATACACGCCGCCAATAAAAATTCCAGCACCAAAGTTCCCCAGGTAACTAACGTTACTACAAAAGGATTTGCCAACAATGTATTAAATAACGGATTGAGCACTTCATGAATCCCAAAAAACTCATGAGTGAGCCAATAGTAAGTTGCCGTGCCATTCAACCAGGCATCTACTCCAATTTTACCAACAAACGCATGAAAGTAAATAGCACACACCTGTATTTGAATTAGAATAAAAAAGGCTCTGGCAAGCGTAGCTTTTAAATTATCGGTTGTTTTATGTACTCCATACCAATGGTTTTTTCTAGGATCGGTTAACGTAATTGGAATTAATAAAAAAGTTAAAACAGCAGTTATATGATCTCCTCCATCTACAATATTACAACTGGTAAAAAAAGAGTAAGACACATACCAATGTAAGATTCCTGTAATTTTTGGATACCAACCACTCATCACTAATATTAAAATGAGTATACAAATGAGTTTTGCACCAAGTAAATGGTTGCTCATCAAATAAAAGATTCCTGTATTTTGAAGTACGGTGCCTTGCTGTGATAAGATATTAATATCAAACAAAACACTGTTAGAATTTACCAATAAGGTTAACAGGGTTCCTAAGGCGAGTAGTGATCTACCCAGACCTAATAAATTAGTATAACTAAAAGCTATTTTCATTGTATGGCGATTTTAATACATTTATATGGCATTTGTGTAGGCGATTTAGCCCAAGCCCAGGGTTTTCTGCCGGCTCTGTAAATTACATACGTACCTTTTAGAATAGGGTCTGGGACTACATTTTCAATAGTATCATTAAGAGGTAATGCCTTCAACATCTCCATAGACACCCTATCTTCATTAGTAATCCATGCTTTTGCAGGAATTTTGTTCACTACTGCCGCTAGCTCAATACTAATTCTTCTCCCTTTTCTGTTAATACCAAACAAACTTTCAGTTGATAAAGAGGCTGTTTTATTCACAGCCTCTTCTTTTTTATTCTGAAAATCGTAAAGAATCATCACATCTTCTTTAGGGTCTCTTGTAAAAAAAGCCCAACCCTGCGGAAAAACAGAATAGATTTCCTGAGTACTCTTATAAGATAAACGCACCGGATTGTCTCTGTTAGACGCAATAAAAGAAATATACACCCCAGCAAATACAATAAACACTAACAGAAAAGCCTGATAATTACGATTTAAAAACTCCATACCTACTGTCTGCTAAAATTAGTTGCTATTTCATTTACCAACATTTCATATTGAAGTTCACTATCTACAGGAGTAGGCTGGACAGATTTACTAGGACCATTTACCCATTTAAAGGCATTAAACCAGATCCAAACATTTACGGCACCTGCATAGTTTACTGCTACCGCTACTGAGACTGCTGCAACCACATACACTGCTGCAAAAATAAAGGTAGGACTAATAAGCGCTACTTCTTCTGCAAAATTCTGTTCTACATACTTATGCAACTTATCTTGGTCTAGTACCCCTTCTTCCGTTACAAATTCATCAATGTTAATTTTAGCTGCCAGTTCTTTACCCAACATCACTTCTTCTGCAATTTCTGGAGTAGCCAACAAAGCTCTTTCAAAAACTTCTCCACCTTCTTTAAGTGCAGCTGAGATTTCATTCTGGTCGCCACTTTGCATACTTG
Organism: Ascidiimonas meishanensis; assembly: GCF_037782385.1. Taxonomy (NCBI): domain Bacteria; kingdom Pseudomonadati; phylum Bacteroidota; class Flavobacteriia; order Flavobacteriales; family Flavobacteriaceae; genus Ascidiimonas; species Ascidiimonas meishanensis. Next base: position 89,635 of record NZ_JBBEXD010000005.1, on the reverse strand, counting down.
CATTAAAACGATCAAAGAAACCAGGCTCCAGTTCTTTAATATTTTCCATAATTACCCCTTCAAGATCGGCAAGCTGTGCTAATTGCTCCTCATTTAGGGTTTCTCTCATAGCCGCCATATCTCTGGCGTGAGAGAGTGTTGGAGTCTCGGTACTCCCAAAATATACTTCTTGAAAAATTGCTTCAGGTCTTTCTGAAGTTTGATCAATTAGTGCTTGATCATTATCATCTTTAGAACAAGCAAATACTACCATAGCAAAGCACGCTATGTAAAACAGTTTTTTCATAACATTTAAGAATTTAATAAGATTAATACGTAATAAATTATCTGAACACCGTCAGTTACCTTTAACAGGGGGTCAAACTTTTAATTGCGGGGTGCAATTACCATCCGAATATACAAAACTAACTTACTATTATTGAAATATTTTCCTACAATAATATTTATGCAAAACATAAGCTTTACTTATGAATGCTTCCTTATTCCTTTAAACTTCCTAGCTGATTATTAACTAACTGCTCTCTAAAAAATACCCTTTAATGGGGATGTTTTGACCTTGGTTGCTTGGCTAGCTTTGTCTTCTAAAATATAATCAAAATGAAAACTAAATACCTTACAAAAAGCATTTTAAGCACTGCTTTTATGCTGGTCTTGATTACAAATGGCATTGCGCAAAAGCAAGACCAAGTTAAAACCATAGAGATTAATGCAAATGGCAAGATAGATTCAATACCTAAATATTTAAAGTACGGCAGTTTTGTACAGTTTGAAATTAAAAATGTAAATAATCTACTGTACAGTGCAGGTATTGCCGTTAACCGTGACAATTTTAATTATGACGTTCCTTCTGTTTTTACTGAAATAGGTACTATAGAAATTGAAATAGATAGTGCTCAAATGGTAATACTTAAGGGTGGCGGGATTGATCAAAAACCAGAACAATCCATAGGCATCCAGCAATTTAATGAAGCTTATGTAAATTTTCAAAACATCATGATTCAAATAAACCAAAGAGCTGCTTTAAAGAAAGAATTAAACAAACTAATAGACGGAATGGCTTTTATTAAAGATACCACTGCCATTAAAGACAAAGCCAGAGAAAAATATCAAGCAGTATATCCAGAAAGTTTTGAGAATGAACAACAATTATTTAATCAGGCAGGAAGTCTCTATAAAATTCTAGAACTTGCCAAAAAAGAAATGAATTTGCAACTTTATGAAGCACTAACTTCTGCTAAGAAATCATCAAATGAGGTATTTGAAATTTCTATCAATCAACTCATTCAACAAAAAGAAAACGACTGGGACCTGGTCAAGAAGGCATACGAAAAGCTAACAGATGAAGAAGCCAAAAAAGAACTTCTTGCCGCCATAAAGGCAGGTAGGTCTCTTTATCGTAAAATTCTGGTAACCGATTTTATTTTGTTCACCCCGGTAGTAAAAGTAGATGCAGATCTTTTAAATCTTACTCCAAAACTCTACAGCAAAAAAGACACGGTTTCAATAAAAGGAGACTTTAACTTTAGAAGTCAAGGCGGATGGAAAGTAAACTTTAGTGCTGGCTACCTGTTAAGCTTTCGAGGAGATGAAAACTACAATCTGGTAAAGGATGCAGATGGCAATAGCGTAGGCGTTAAAAAGGGAAATTCCAGCGGACTCACCCACGCCCTTGGCGGACTCGTGCATATTTACCCCCGAGGATACAGAAACTACCAACCTGGTTTTAGTGCCGGTATTAGCACCTCTGATAATGGTGACCTAGGTTTTCATCTGGGGGGATCTTTACTGGCAACAGAAGGGAATAACCGTGTGATATTTAGTTTGGGAGTATCATTTACTTCACTTCAAAAACTCAATAGAGGAAATTTACAAACTAATGAAGCCGGAGAACAACTATTTAGGTCTGCTACCGATACCGAAATAAAATATGACAATGTCTATAAGCTATCTGTTTTTGCGGGTATTACTTTTAACTTAAGCAAAGCAGCAGACAAAGAAGACACTAAAGATTAACCACCATTTTTGAATACTTTGATACGTGCCCGCTGTCTTCGCAGCGGGTTTTTCTATGAGCATTTATAACACTCGTCATATCGAAGGAGTAAACGACTGAGATCTCTGCTTAAATTAAACTCTAACTAAAAAAATAAGCCTCCACTTTAAACCTCCTTTATATACTTTTTTACGGAAAGCCTCATTTTATAGTGTTGAAAAATCTTTATATTTGAAACCCTTCTTTCTCTCATTTTCTTATGCTTTATTTGCTTAAAAATACCCATTAATGGGGATGGTTTGGGTTTCATTTATAGCGTTATTTTGGAAATAATATAAACCATTAAAATATTAAATTATGGCGAGATTAGACTGCGAAGGCACCTTTGATTATGATAATAATACAGTGTCTTATAAGATTAAAAAAAATACCGATGAGAATTTCACACTATTTGGATCTGTAGCTGTACGAGCACACATAAAAAATCAACCACAGACTAAAATAGGATTTATTCTTTTATTAATGGAATCTGAAGAACATGATGGTTCAACAGGCAACAATCGTGATCCGGAATTTAAACCTCACAATAATTTCCAAAATGTGAAAAGAGCTCTTAAGAAAAAAGAAGAAGCTGCTTTAATTGTAATATTAGATGATTCCAGACATCTATCTTGTTATAAAAATCCAAAATTTAGCACTTTACTAATAAATTTTATTCAAAATGAGGTCTCTGTACCAAACGAAACCGGAGATTATATTAATAAGGATAGTTTCAAAAAAATGATATATAAATATCTTTTACGATGTTTAAAAGATAAGCCTTTCATTGATCCTCCAAAATCTGTAGGCAACGGTGGTGTTTTAAGACCTAGTTAACCTCTCAAAATTCTCTTAATCAATTTATGAAACATCTAGTATTATTAGTGTATTTCGCATTAGTGCCTTGTTTGTTATTAGCGCAAGACTATGAATCCTTATTTAAAAAGGCAGAGTACAGCAAGGCAAAGGTCTTAATTCAAAAACGTCTAGATGCCACAGGAGACTCCATTGTTTTTAAACTCAATCTGGCAAAAGTATATGAGCAAGAGAAAAAAATAGATAGTTGTGAAAGTGTACTTTCAAAAATTAATGAAGCAGCACTTTCTAAAGAACAAAGGGCAAATTATCTGTATCTAAAAGCAAGAGTTTATGACGATGAACTTAACCAAACAATGCTAGCTTTAGAAACTTACAAAAAGGCTTTAAAGCTCTATGCCCAACAAGGAAATAAAAGAGGTCAAAACAAAACGCGTTACCGCCTTTTCTATTTATTGTACAGTAATTCCTTGTCCTCACAAACAGCTTATAAATATTTAGATAGTCTAAGAAGCGAGGCAGTAAAATTTAAAGATACCTCAGCACAAATTCAATCCGCTTTAGGAATGGCGAGCTGGTATTTCACGCCTGAAACTTCAGATTCCGTTCAAAAATATGTAAGCGAAGCCTACAAACTTTCAAAGATGTCTGAAGATCTTGTAAGGCAGGAAGTAACTGCATCTTATCTTGGGCTGAACTATTTATCCAACCTCAACAACATTGAGAAAGCAAAATTATGGCTTGACAAATCAGTATTTCTTGCTGAAAAAATGGGAAATGACAATGCAATATTTTATAGCTATTTAAATAGAGCTACATTGCCTAGGGCATTGGGTGATTTTAGAGAATCTCTTTCATGGATGTATAAAGCAGATAGTATTCCATTAACCACCTATAATTACAATTTGAAGGCTTCTTTATATGAATTCATGGCTAAAGACTATGATTCTTTAAGAAAAACAGATAGTGCATTAGCATATCTTAAAAAATTTGTTAAGTACAGAGATAGTTCTGATATTCAAGAACAAAACAAAAACTTAATCCGTTTTGCTACCCTTGAAACCGAAAACGAAAACCTTCGTGTCCGTCAAGAAAATGAAAAAGTAACCAACGAAAGTATTCGCAATCGCAACATTGCCTGGTCTTTAGGTATCCTTGCCCTATTACTTGCCATCATTGGCACACTAGCCTATACCAACCAACAACGCAAACGCAAAATCGCAGTACAACAACAAGAACTAGAACAAGAAAAAGTAAGTCAGTTATTAAAAGACCAAGAACTACAATCCATAGACGCCATGATCTCCGGGCAGGAAAAAGAACGGCAACGCCTCGCCAACGACCTACATGACAATCTAGGGAGCTTGCTCGCCACCCTAAAACTACATTTTGAAAACTATAAAGGGCAGGTGGAGAATACGCAACAAGAAAAAATACTCAATAACACAGATACATTACTAGATGAAGCTTACCAAAAAGTACGTAGTATGGCGCATACCCGCAATACGGGTGTCATTGCTAAATACGGACTCCTACCTGCCATTGAAAACTTTGCCGCCAAAGTAAGCGCTTCCCAAAAGCTTCAAATAGCCGTAAGCCATAATAAATTTAATGACCGATTAGAAAATGCGGTAGAAATAGGAATCTTTAGAATGGTACAAGAACTTATCACCAATGTGATTAAGCATGCCCAGGCCACCGAGGTACAACTCCAACTCGCCCGGCACGATGCCTATATCAATATATTAATAGAAGACAATGGCGTTGGTTTTAACCCAAGTAACCTCCCCAAAAAAGAAGGTATGGGTCTCTCTTCTATAAAAAGAAGAGTGGAGGTGATTGGCGGTAACTTCCATATAGACAGTCAGCCAGGGCATGGTACTACCGTAAGTATTGATATTCCAGTGGGGTGATTTAAGAGCATCTGGACTCTGCTCACCCACCTACTATTCAAAACAATAATAAATGACCCACTACTGCTACATACTCTTATGCGCTGATGGCAGCTATTATACCGGAAGCACCAAAAATCTGGAAATAAGGCTGCAACAACACCAAAATGGCGAAGGTGCCAACCATACCAAAAAACGACTCCCCGTAAAACTGGTCTATGCAGAAGCTTTTAACCGTATTGATGAAGCCTTCTACAGAGAAAAACAAATTCAAGGGTGGACTAGAGCAAAGAAGGAGGCGTTGATACATAATGCATCAGAAGAATTAAAAAAATTAGCGGAATGTATGAATGAAAGTCACTTTTCAAACCGGGGGTTCGACTCCGCTCACCCGCCGGACTCTAAAACTAACAAATAAAATAAAAACATATAAACGCTGGAGGGTGGATGAGCGCAGTCCAAATGAAACCGAAATGAAATCAAGAGTCCGCGTATCTAAATCATCAAACAAAGTAAGAGATCTTCGTTCCCTGAGGCACTCGAAGGGAACAGAGTCCACATGAAATCAAGAGTGGGTGAGCGCTCGCATTGAGCGAAGCCGAAATGGAGTCGAACCCAACCCAAACCCCGTAGAAATACGCGTTTTTTTCCTACAGCTTTTTAGTAACTTTGGGAAGTAGATCTAATTAACTTTAGTAACATGGATATGAATCATTGGTTAGCGTAATTACGTCAGTTCGAGTTCCCTGATACAGTCGGGAGTATCGAGAACACGTAATTCTATTTCGCAAGCCTGATTTCAATACTATTTTTCATTGTGCTATAATGAAAAATTACCCTCCCGAACAATGGGAACTGACGTTCACTTTTATTGATTAAATGAATTAAACTTAGCTTAAAACAAACCAAAACCTAAAACAACAAACCTATGCAAAGCCTCTATCACGACGACGAGCGTTCTCAAGCCAAAAAGAAACACGAAGAAGAAAAAGACTATAAAAAGTTCTTTACTACTTGCGATTGTAAAGACCCGGTAGCCTGTCTGGAACATATGTTCTGTACCATGACACAAGAACGGCGGGTGGTAATGGAAGGGCAGTGCCCCGCCAGACGCCCTGTATTCTTGCGTACGCATGGAATTATAGATGGGGAAATAGAAATTCTTAAAGACGATAAAATCACCGCTGCATACCGCCACGGACTCTTTGCTAAACCGGGCAAGCATCCAGTATACGTTCGCTATTCGTCGGATTTAGCCGACGGACGACCCGATTGGAAAAGTACCATCGGCATTGGCATTAAAATATTTGATACAGACAGTACCGAACCCAAAAAGAAAGGCGGCAAACTGGTAAAAGGCAGTACTACGGACTTACTCTTGCAAAACGTACCTAACTTTTTTGTAGATACGGCACGGGATATGTGCAACTTCACCAAGGCGAGCTTTGAAGGCTGGTCTAACGAATGGATTCAGGAAAACGCTCCTAATACCAATGAGTTACTGGATGAAATGGCAAAACCCATCCGCTCGGTTTTTGATACCTCCCTGTGGAGTGTGGTGCCTTTTAAACTGGGAGATGGCTTTTGCAAATACATCCTGCGCCCTGGTACTTCCACCTTTTTTGAGGAACCAGACATTAATGATCCTGATTTTCTGGCAAAAGACCTCGCCGGACGTATGGCTTCTGGGCCTGCTAGCTTAGATATCTATATTCAGAGAAGACCTACCACTGCAGACGGCTTTAGCCAGACGTATATTAACGAACATTTTCCGCTAGACAAAGCTACCGTAGTATGGAATGAGAAAGAAGCGATGCCTGTTAAAGTAGCGACTATTTCCCTTAAAAAGCAAGACATCACCAAGCCAGAACGTAAGGCCTATGGAGACTGGCTCGCGTTTAATATTGGGCGTACACCCAAAGAAAACAAGCCTGCAGAAGAAAGCAGTGTGGCACAAGCAAGAGTGGTCGTGTATAAGGCAAGTGCAGACTATCGCCGGAAGATGAACGGGCAACCTGTAGAAGAGCCTAGCGCTCCGGGAAAACCCATCATTAAGAATCCTACCTGCCCTTTTAGCGGCATTCAGCCAAAACCACCCGTACAAGAAGAGCCGGTACCCTTAACCAAACAACAAATAGAAGATATTACCCATGTACGCATCCATCCGGGCATTGGCATTGCCCGCGTTGGGAATAGTACTCGTGATTATTATATAGGGCCCGAAGTACTCAATCCGGAACCCACAAAATTTGGGTCTACCCGAGACGCTGCCGGAGCCATTAAAAGACAAGCCGCACGCTTTAGAGTGTATGGCTATGATAAAAATGGAAATGTAGTAGCAGAGATTCAGCAATCTAACAACTCACAAGTAGAATGGGCAGTGCATGTAGCCAATAAAAAAGCTGCCTGGTATGAGTTTGATGCTGCGATGGATATTCCAGCTACGGTACAACTCACCGTTCCGCTGCGTAATCCCGATGTAAAAGGCGGTGCCAGAAACGCATTGGCGATAGACCCTGGAGAGAAAAAGATTATGGGGCTTAGTATGAACGATTCCAGCTATAATCTGGTAGGAAGTTTTCAAGGTACCGATGTACAACTAGGTCAGTTACGTACCGATGCCGTAGGCAGGCTGCTCTTTATGCCCGGATTTGGCGTATCGGCAAGTCCGTCTAACCAACCTGTTTTTGATCCCGCCAAACCTAGCAGCTTTAACAATGCCGCTGGTTGGTATGATGATATTGCAGATGGCCCTGTAAAAGCCAAAGTAACCGTAGGTGATAAGGTTTTTGATGCAGACCCTGCCTGGGTAGCTTCCGCACCCCCTAATTTTGCGCCCGATTTAGTCGGTTGGCGAACCATGAACGATTTACAGCAGAATGTCTATATGGCAAACGGGATGCTTCCGTTACCCAAAAGAGTTTCCTTTGTAAAACATGTAAAACCTATTCTTGCCCGCCTTACAGAATTGCAATGGGTAAATCAAGGTTTTTCTGCGATGTTTGGTGCTGGGGCACCAATGAATTTTTCAGATGGAGAAATGTTGGAGAAGCTTTCTAAAGCACCCGTAAGTTCTATTTATCCAGATCCTAATAAAGAATTAAGACGCACCATATTTAACAGCTTTAGAAATGCCAATAGCAAAACCGTAGAAGAAGGCGCCTGGCCGTGGATTTATGGTGATGCTTTTGGATATACCAATCCCGATCCTAATGAACCGCCTTCACCTAGCACGTATTTAAAGCTTCCCTCACTCTATCAGTATATTTTAGAAGCTTGGGTGGAAGGGAATTTTATATCGGACTTTGATCCTACAAAATCATATCACGAAACCTTTGAGGAGATCAACTTACAGGAACAACCAGGTATGCTAGATCAGGCAAATATGCATTTTTGTCTGGCAGATGCTTTTCATCCGGGAGCAGAACTCACCTGGCCTATGCGAAATGCGTCTATGTACCGTGCACCGTATCGGTTACAAATGCGCGCCGCAGGTAAAACCGATCCTATGTACGGGCCACAATTAACAACGGAAACCGTGATGGCGATGAATGGGCCATTATACCAACAAGGCCCTGGAGATCTTACCCGCTGGATGGCATTGCCGTGGCAGGGAGACACTGCCTATTGCCGTTCTGGGTATGATATGGAGTACGACCCGTATTTACCTACTTTCTGGCCGGCAAGAGTGCCTAACCAAGTATTTACAAAGGTAGATTATGAAACACTAATGGATAAATCTTTGCCGTATGAAGAACGGGTTGCTGCCTTTAAAAATAGAGCGAACTGGTTAAGACAGTTACCAGCTGCAAATCCCGCACCAGAGCAAATGGAATATATGATTGAACATTTTGGTGAAATGGGAATTGTAGAAGCCCTTCCAAGACCCGATGATATGGACTGGCTACCAGAAATGCTTTATGTAGAAAATCTTACGCAAGAGAAAGGTGCAGAACTGGAGAAAGCACATAAGTTATTATTACAGAACTACGATCAGCTAGGGCCAACAGACAGATTGTTACAAGAAGCAGGTTGGTTTAGCGAAGAGCAGCGCAACGAGTTTGAGACTATTAAAAGAAGAGGAAATTAATGCCAGCTCCCCATTACCACACCATCATTGCAGGGGCTGGCCCTGGCGGATGCGCCGCAGCCATTAGGTTGCGGCAGCAACGCTTAAGGGTAGCCATTATAGACGATGTAAACGATGAACAACTTAAAGTGGGAGAATCACTCCCGGGGGCTAGTTTGCGACTCTTAGGCGGCCTAGGGATAAACGGCTTGCCGGAGTTGTTGCCCAATACTGCTTTTGAAGCCTGTGTTGCTAATAAATCTGCATGGGGGTCTGACCATTGGACGTATACCGATGCGCTTCGTAACCCAGAAGGTGGCGGTTGGCATGTGATGCGAAATGAATTTGATGCTGCTTTACGAAAGAAAGCCCAAGAAGTGGGGGTTGATTTTTATAGCGGAAAAGTAGGAGCGATTGCTAAAGAAGATGAATATACCATCCGGTTTAAAACTCAAAAACTTCAATTACCGGAAGCCTTAACAGCCAATTGGCTTATAGACGCCACCGGAAGAGCCGCAGCCCTTTTGCGTCAATTGGGTGTTTCCAGAGAAAAATTTGAGCCACAAATGGCCGCCATATGCTGGTTGCATCCGAATGCGAATGATAAAGATAGAACCACCACGATTAAATCCGTAGCCAAAGGTTGGTGGTACACTTCCCGCTTACCCGATGGAAGCCGGGTACTCTCTTTTCATGGCCTCCCGGAAACCGTAGCAAAAATGGTGAAAGACCCGCAATACTACCTAAAGGAAGCCAATACTGCACAAATCATCAATTATAATTTACACTTAAATAGTATTCTTCAAGGCATAACAGCCAGAGATGCAGGGGTGTCCAAAGCTACTGAAGTCATAGGTAAAAACTGGTTCGCCCTTGGTGATGCCGCCTTGTCTTTTGATCCGCTTTCTTCACAAGGCATCTTTTTTGCCCTCTATAGCGGACTCCAAGCGGCTAACGCCTTGCTCAAAACTCAGGCAGGAAATCTGCAAGCACAAGAAACCTACCAACAACAAGTAAACAAGGTCTTTCAAGCCAATCAACGCTCTAGGCAATATTTTTACACTGCAGAAAGGCGGTTTTTGGAGGAGGGGTATTGGCAACGTCAATTGCCAAGAGACAAAATTCTTAAGAAAGAATATTGATGTGTAAAGTATTTACGTCACTCCCGACTTCTTCGGGGGAGTGTTTGGTTTCGGAATAACATGCAGAAAACAAATGTATCGAGAAGCGACGCAGTTCTTCTTTCTAAAAGGTCTCGATACTTTTCCCGTTATCACAGGGAAACACTCGACCTGACGTATAAGATAAATTTTAGTTCTCACGCCACTCTCCACTTCTTTCGGGAATGTTTGGTTTTAAAAGTAGGTTCTCGATATGCCCCGTAATTCCAGGGGCTACTCGAACTGACGCTTAATTGAAGTTTTTGCGTCTCTCCCGAGCCCTCAGGGAGAGTGACCTGCTGAAGGCGGTTGTATCGAGAAGCGATGGAATTCTTCTGTCTGAAAAGGTCTCGATACATTTCCCGTTATCACAGGGAAACACTCGACCTGACGATAGAGTACGTCACTTCCAGTAACTTGACAATTGATTAAGTTTGTGAACGTTTAATTATTTAACACTTGATAAAAAAGTTCTAAAATGCAATTATCCTACCTGTATATTCTCAAATGTTCAGACAATACTTTTTACACTGGAGTTACTTCAAACCTAACAGTAAGACTCGAACAACATGAAGAAGGTATACACAGAGATAGTTATACATTTAAAAGAAGACCCGTAGAATTAGTCTTTTATGCCGAGTTTACAGATATCAATTTAGCAATAGCTAAGGAAAAACAGATTAAAAAATGGTCTAAAGCAAAAAAGTTAGCGCTAATAGAAGATAGGTTTGATGATCTTCCAAATCTTGCAAAAAAGAAGTTTAGATAGAATAAGAGCCATACGTCACTTCGAGTGACCTGCTGGAAGCGGTTGTATCGAGAAGCGATGCAGTTCTTCTTTCTAAAAGGTCTCGATACTTTTCCCGTTATCACAGGGAAACACTCGACCTGACGTATAAGATAGATTTTTCTTGTCGCTTACAGCAAACCTATAGAAATAATGATAAGAAAAGTTATTCCAAACAAAAAGAGTTTCTTAGTCCCGTTGTTTTTTGGTCTTTATGCCTTATCTTTAGAGTAGGTTTTAACTTACAAATGCATAAATATGAAAAAAGCAAAACTTAAAAACTTAAAATTGAGTAAAGAACAGATAAGCTCTTTGCAACAAGATAAGGCAACCGGAGGAAGAGAAGATACAATTTACTTTACCTGTTATCCTAAAACACAGTGCTATTACACTCCCCTAAATTAAAAAGCTCAAAAATTATAATATGAAAAAGAAAAAATTAAAACCACTCCGTTTAAAGAAACTTAAAATAGCCAGCTTCACCATAAAAGGAGGCGCCAATACAGATGAATCAATTTGGCTGCAATCATGCGACGGACTCTGTCAGGATACTAACATGGGTTGCAACAGCAATGATTGTGGTAGTAATGACTGCCCTTCTCAATACATTCAGTGTAACGAGCTTCTATAGGTAGTTAAGGTGCGTTAGCGGTTGGTGAGGTTTTGCATAGAGGGTACACAACATAAAATCAATAGAGTGAGTTCGACTCCATTTCGATGTTGCTCAATGCAAGTGCTCAGCCTCTGGGTGCCCTAAAATTAGAAAGTACCTCGCACTTCGGACACAGAGGAACTGGAAGGGCGAGAAGTGCATAACAACCCCCTCCTATCCAAGAATCATAGCGACTAACACACTAAATTTCAGGGTGCTAGATAAATACCTTCCATTGGCACTGCACTAAAAATCAAACAGATTTCTCCCTGTCGCCCAAGGCAGACGCGTCGAAATGACCGCGCTGTAAATCAAAAAAAGTAATAAACTTCCATAAGCACCGGCCTTCAAATGCCTTAATAGAGTCTTTAAAAAATAAAAAACGCCATTTTGGTTAGCCTTAAGAAGAATAAAATTTGTTAAAGGCTATTGAAAAAGTCTTTTCAATAAAAAATAAAGACTATAACTACAATCCAAAAAATAAAGTAATAGGTCTCTAACAGTTTTTTATGTGTCTTCTTACAAGCTGTTCAAAATGACGTCTTTTGTGAACAAAACAAAATTCAGTGTTTCATACATGTTATTAAACGGGGGATTATTGTCGTCTGAATATGAGTTGAACGTTGTTTGGAGTCGCCAGTACTAATTTGCTGTTATTTAATGTTTGCACAATAAATTGTTCCTTAATTTTTCCATCAGAACTTTGTGTATACAGTTTCGTTTCGTCTCTACTGAATTTCCAAGTACCCGTATCTACTCCTTTAGTGCTTCTTGTTATAATGGTTCCTTGTGTTGATAATTCTATTCTTAGTTTTGAAATAATATGTATTGCATTTTTAACGGTTTGCAATTTCATATCATTATCAAGCTCTGCTACTGTAGGATCATCTAAAATCATTTTAGTAATTACAGGTCGCATTGCTTCCTTATTTACAATCCATTTTTTACTTATGAGTTTTGTTTTGTTAGATTGAGCAAATAAAGCCCCACTAGTTAAAAAAACAAGCATTACAAGAGTGATTATTTTTTTCATTTGTATGGTGATTTTGACATTTAATTATATCTTTTTTCTATTGCAATATAGAAAGATGTACAGCAAAACCTTACCACAAATGTAATAAGTGGTTACTTTTATGAATGAACGTACCCCGGAACCTAATTTTGCTTACAAGCGCACCCTTAATAACTTAAACTGCCAGGACTACTGCTTCTACTTCTTCTTATTTCCGAATTACTGCCATTTATTTCTCTAGGTACTCTTGAAGTATTTCTCCCTTGATTTAAAGGGGTATCAAAATCAATAATTGGCTGCCCTACCTTACTTATTAAGAATTCTTTTGATCTTCTATCTAGATTACTGCCTTCTATTGCTTCCACATAATGGTTTTTACTCCATTTTTCCTTTTCACTTGTAGCCATTATTTGGCCTAGTTCTTGTATTTTGGAAAGGTCATTTTTCTTTGAAAACTTTTTGAAAACTTCTGGTGCATGTTTATTCATTCTTCTCTTTAAATCTGAATGCTCGCATTCTGCATTCAAGTTTAAGTTCTCTAAACTGTTTAACAAGGTATTGAGAGAATTTAAGATCTCATTATTAGTGGTTGTCGCACTTATATTAGTATCAAGAAACACATCAATATCTGGCTTTAACATTAATTGAAATTCTTTAGATAAGCTATCGTCATTAAGACTCGTAGAGAGCTGTTCTTTTAAGGTATGCCTCAAGATTTCCATGTTTCTTTGAGGAGTTCTATCTTCATTTTCCCTTTTTGTTATATCGTTTTTTGCTTCTTCTAATACAGAAACAACATTATACAAGCGGTTAAAAAGCTTTTCGGGTTTACTGTTAGGCACATATTTATCAATGCTCGCTATTCTAGATTTTAAATATCCTACTTGTTTACTTATTTTTCTAGAAGCTCTAAAGGCGGTGTATCCAAAATATCCAGCTGCAACTCCTAAGCCAATAACAGGTGCTATTCCAAAAGAAGCTACCGATAATCCAACGGCTATGGATACTAAACTTCCAGCAGCTCCAAACAATAATCCTCTGTATTGTGGTGCCCCGGTACGTAATGCAGAAATATGGTCTTTAAGACGCATAGGCTGCGTACTCATAATATATGATTCTACGGAGAGAACCGATTTTGAAAGAATTGAATCTGATGATTTTGACGTCCATACCAATGGAAATGGGAGTACTAAATGACGCAGGGTGCTTCGGGCTGCATTTGCTGTTTTTTGAGCCAGATTTCTCAAATTCCGGTATTTTTTACCTTTATTGCTTTCTTCAGTTACTGGATTTATATTAAAAAGAAGTTCGTCTACTCTTCTATTTTCATAACTTTTAAATAGCTTTTCAAGATACTTTCGTCTATCTGCTATCGTATTGTAACTATAAAATTCAGACCAATTAATATTTTTCATAGGAGCGCCCTTTTTTTTGATTTAGATGTTGATAATTAATTTCATCTAAAAGTATCTCTGCAACGCTTTTCCCCCATTAGTTTAATATTAAATAATTGTTACGCGTTTACTAATATTATAAAATAGTTTATTGGTAAATGGCATACTTTTGTCTTGAACAATTGTATTCTTGAAAAACAATATAGTATGGTATCTGCCCCTTTTAATAGTCTCCAAACCCAAGAACAAATAAAGATTATTACTGCGTTTTTGGAAAGTATAGGTATTACCATACTATACAGAGAACTTGATAACTCTTGTTTTCTCCCAGGAATTAAACTGTTGAGGGGTAGTATTTTATTAGATATTAATCTATTAAAATATCCTGGTGACTTATTGCATGAAGCGGGACATATAGCCATAACCGACGCTCCTTTAAGAGCACATATTGGCACCGATAAAATGAGTGCTGAGTGGCCGTCTCAAGGAGATGAAATAGCTGCCATGTTGTGGTCTTATGCTGCTTTGTATGATCTCAAATTGTCTCCAGAGGTAGTTTTTCATTCTGGAGGATATAAAAAAGATTCACAATGGTTGATTGATGAATTTAAAAATAAACGATACCCCGGATTGCCTTTACTAGAATGGATGGGGTTTTGTTACAGTGCTGAAAAAGCAGTACAAAAAAAGAAACCCGCATTTCCATATATGCTAAAATGGCTCCGATAACCTTTAAAAAAAATGCAAACCAGTAAACCCACCCGATACCTCAAGTTACCCTTTCTTTTTAATGAAAAAAGATTGGTTGAAGAAGTAGAAACCATCCTTAGGAGAAAATGGACACCCCATTTTAACACGGGGGGTTATGAAGGCTCTTGGAATTCTATTGCTTTATATGCACCTGAAGGAAAAGAAAATTATATTCAAGCCATGCCAGATGAAAAATCTACCTTGCAAGAAACGGCAGCTTTAAAAGAAGCAAGTTATATAAAAGAGGTTCTTAATTGTTTTGAGTGTGAATTTTTATCTGTGAGACTTTTACGCTTAGAAGTTGGTGCATTTATAAAACCACACAGAGATTATCAATTAGGTTATGAAAACGGATGCTTCCGCTTGCATATTCCCATAATTACTCATGATAAAATTGAATTTATTTTAGATAATGATCATTTAATGATGTTACCAGGTGAATGTTGGTATACCAATGTTAATTATGTGCATTCAGTTGCCAATAAGGGTACTAAAGATAGAATTCATCTAGTAGTGGATGGGGCACGTAATTCTTGGTCTGATGAATTGTTCTTCTCGCTCGCCCCAAAAGCAAGCTTTTTTCCAGAGCAACGAGAGTCCTATTCTCCGGAAACAAAACAACGTATTATAGAAGCCTTAAAAAGAATGGATACGCCTGCTTCTAAAAGTCTTATTAAAAAAATGTCTCAGGACTAATTATTCATTTGCTGCTGAAATTGCTCTAGATTGAGTTGCTGCGTACCTAGATTATTTAATTTTTGAATATCTAAGGCGTCTGGATTTAGTTTTTCTAATTTCTTTTGAAGGTTTTTAATCTTCTCTTTATCGAGGTTTTTTAAAATATTGATATCTACCGTATTTGCTTGTAATTTTTTAAATAAGACAAGTTCATCTATATCATCTAAGTTTAAATTATTTGCTTTAATCCGCTCCAGTGTTTGTATTTCTGAATTTAAAAAACCCTGTCCATTGCCCGCTTGCAATTGCTTTGGAGGATAATCAAAGGCCAAGGTAAACTTTGGGATTTGTGAAAGATATTTAGTCTTTATCTCTTTAAAAAAATCATCACAGGCAGCATTCATAGATTCACTCTCTCTAATACCACTATATGCATTGTAATATACTACAATAAGGTCTTTACGGTTTTCAATTACAGCCTTATTGGTAAGAACAGATAATACCTTACAACTATTATTTAGTTCGGTTTTAGAAAGATCTGGTAAGGAATTGGAAGCCGTAAAACTTAAGGATACCAATGCAGTGAGTAACAATATTCTTTTCATGATAGTGCTTTTTTATTTAAAGGGCAGTTCAGGTAAATTGGTAGTATCCAACACTTTTTCCGCATTGGTAGCATCCTGTTGATGGTATGGCGGGAAGTAATCTTTACTATTAATGGTAGAAATTACTAGATATGTGCCAACAATCAAAGCAATAAGCCCTGGTGAAGCAGTGGCAATCTTAGTAGAGAGTCCGCCTCCGGTAGCTTCTAGATTGGTAGCGTCTTTAAGAGTGTAGAAGGCAACACCTAATCCTAAAAAAATGACCGCAAAACCAGTAAAAAGGCCTACAGAGCGTTTAATCATACTTAGATGTAAATGATAGGCATAAAACCTATATTCAGGAGCATTTGCTTCTGCTATTTGTGCATCAAAAACGCTTGTTTTATACCATTCAATATTTTTAATGAGGAAAACACCAATTACAATCAAAGTAAGCGTACAAGCTATGGTTAGAAACCAAGGAATGGTTTTGCTCCATTTAAAAGATTTTATTGACATATAGATAGTTTGTTCATTCTTAGCTATAGGAAAGATAGTTTAATTTTCTAGGAAGTAAAAACCTTCTTGAAAAAGAGGGATATACACTTTACACAAAGTCGTATACCAACAATTCTGTTCTTTTTCTAAAGAGAATTAGATGTTTTATCTTAAAACCTTTTGGCAATCTTTTATTGTATCTGGAATAGCTCAAATGAGCTAAAAACTAAACAAGAAAGGCTGGTTATTTTTAATCTCTATTACTTTTAATCTCTAGGGCGTTTTTTTATACTAATCTTCTTTTCCAATAATTCAATAATGGTTTCTGGAAGAATACTTCGCATGGCATTTTCATAACCCTCTGGGAATTTATTGCCATAAACTGAGGTTGGAATGAATGGGTATTGCTCCCTATCTGCTAAAAGAGCATTTTCTTTAGGCTGCGCATATGGGTAAAAACCGGCGTATGGATGGGTTACTCCCCAAAGTGTAATAGTTGGTACTCCAAACATAGCAGAAAGATGCGCATTTCCGCTATCCATTGCCAACATGACATCCAAATTAGAAATTAAAGCAAGTTCTTCTTCAAAAGAAGTTTTTCCTGCCATATTAACGGCCGTAGCGTATTTACTTTCCAGATTATTTAGTATGTCTGATTCTCTTTTACCTCCGCCAAATAGTAAAAGCTTATAGTTTCCGGAAGCATTTAATGCTGCAATTACTTTTTCCATAAGATCTAGTGGGTACTTCTTTCCTTCAAAAGCGGCAAATGGTGCAATACCAATCCATTTTTGTGCACTAAAACCAATGAGAGCATTCAAGTTTTGTGTAAGGCTTCTTTTGGGAAGTAGATGAGATGAGTCTAATTGAATGGAAAATCCTAGTTTATTGAAAACCTCTGCATAACGCTCATGTGTAGTTTTGAGTGGTTTTAATGTTTTATTTTGAGATCTGGTTAAAGCTTTCTTTTCTGACCTGCCTTTATTAATTTGTATCACTTTGAGTCCTTGAATCTTTAAAAACAATTTAAGGATATTACTTCTTAGTACATTGTGAAGATCTGCTACTGCGGTAAGTTCTAATTCTTTTAGCTCTTGAGATAGTTTGTAAAGACCTTTAACTCCTTTATGCTTTCCTTTTACATCGGCTTCAAAAAAAGATACATTCGCTATCCCTTCAAAAAAAGGCTTAAAAAAAGCGCGTGAAAGTACGGTGATTTTTACGTCCGGATATTGTTGCGTAAATGCCAGTAGTACTGGAATGGTCATTGCCACATCACCCATTGCGGATAGACGTATGACTAGTATATGTATTTTTTTATGAGAAGGTTTAGATGCCAAGACAAACTATTTATCAAACTAGCGTTTGTCGCGTAATACAGGGTTTAATTCGTCATCATTGTACATCTTCATTTGTTTATATACTTTCATATATTTTCTTCCTTGTTCAATGTCTAACAATAATTGATCTATGGCAGTAGAAAGGTCAACCTGCTGCTCCAGAAGCACCTTCAATTTCTTGCTACATGTTTGTCTATGACCCTCAGATGCATCTGTACGTTCTGCCTCTTCGCGCATATGATAGATTTTTAAGGCTAGTATAGAAAGTCTATCTATAGCCCAAGCAGGGCTCTCAGAATTTATAGTAGCCTCTTTTGAAAGACTAACATCTTTATATTTCTCAAGAAAATAACTGTCTATAAATTCTACGGTATCTGTACGGTCTTGATTGGAAGCATCAATCTTTCGCTTTAAATCTAACGCAGCAACAGGATCAATATTGGGATCGCGAATGATGTCTTCATAATGCCATTGCACGGTATCTATCCAATTTTTTCGATACAGCAAATGCTCAATTAGTTCTTCTTTAGGATACGAATTGTGAAAAGGCTGATACACATCATCTTTTATATGATAATCGCGGATGCTTTCTTCAAAAATCTTGTTAGCAAGTGCACTAAACATAAGCTTGGGTTTTAGAACTGCAAATATAATTAATTACTTTTGGCAAAGTGCTTATCACCTAAACTCAATCGCCATGCATATACACCACATTTGTAGTGAAAATTCTATTCTTCATACGTTTATTGCAGAAATAAGAAATGTAAATGTTCAAAAAGACCGGATGCGGTTTCGCCGAAATATTGAACGCATCGGTGAAGTATTGGGGTATGAATTGAGTAAAAAATTGATTTACAAACCAAACAATATTACAACCCCTCTGGGCACAAAACCTTCCTATCTATTGGAAGAACAGCCCGTAATTGGTTCTATTCTAAGAGCAGGATTACCCATGCATCAAGGACTATTGAATTATTTTGATGCTGCTGATAATTTATTTATATCTGCTTATAGACATCATACCAGCGATACCGATTTTGAAATTGTGGTAGAATATGTAGCCTCTCCTTCGCTGGAAGGAAAAACGCTTATTTTAGCAGACCCTATGTTGGCCTCTGGCCATTCTTTTGTATCTGTATTTGAAGCTACTACATCTTTAGGTAAGCCCAAAGAGATTCATTTGGTTGCAGCTATTGCTTCGCCAGAAGGGATTGCATATCTTGAAGAACATTTTGGGGCAGAAACTCATTTATGGATTGCAGCTATTGATGATAAATTAAACCATAAGGGATATATTATTCCGGGTCTTGGAGATGCCGGAGACCTTAGCTTTGGTCTTAAATTACAGCAATAAATTGATAAACGGAAGCAAAAGAAAAATCCATAAAATAGCTTCTTTCATCCATTTTTTACTGAGTTGCTCTACATAGTTTCCCGCAAAAATAGATAATGGAAACCCTAACAATGCATACGAAGCACCTTCTAATTTAGTACCAAAGCCTATTCCAACTATTAATACAACAAGGGTAAGTAGTACTAGTAATAGTGAATTTTTCACAGACGTGGTTTTTAATTTAACTTTTAAAAAGTACGTTAAAACAGACGCAATTATGAGCAATCCTAAAAAAATAGAAGGTAGTAATAAATAGGATCTTGTATACTCTTCTTTGCTTAAAACCATTTCAAATGATAGTAACGATTTGAATTCTGCTTGTTGATCAAACCAAAGAAACCCTGTATACGTTAAAATAAGAACAGTGCTAAAAGCTATTATGGGTATAATTAAGTTTTTAATATCATTACCCGCATAAATAGCAATGGCTACGTATAAAGGGATACTCACCATAATAGACCAATTATAGCATAATGCTGCAATTGCAATCCAGAAAGCCGCATCAAATATTTTTCTTTTGATTCCTATTTGAGATTTTAAGGTGATCATTTTTCGTACTGCTAAAAGTATAAACCAGGAAGCAATAGCAATTTGCGGATAGATAAATAATGCCGGAAATACGGCAATTAGCATACAAAAAAAATAGATGACGTAATTATTATTTAAGGCAAGATTGTTTTTTTTACAAATGAATTCTATGACAAAAATAGAGATCGTTGTTAAAGAAAAAGCCAGTGCATAATGGGTAAAAGGGACCGTAGTTTCAAAACTTCTGAGACCCAAAAACACCACTACACCCAATACTAATAAGAGATAAGTAGTGAGCAATATAAAATTTATGGGTTTTGTTTTACCAAATATGCTTGATAAAATCATAGGTTTTGCTATTTTTGTAATGTAAAAATAATATAAGTTTTTATGTGGAAAGATTTTTTTAAAGCGATAGAGACACTTTTTGTTGATTATTTATACTACCCATTAGACCTTTTAAGAGAAATGGATAGTTGGTGGGCCGCTAACATGGTGAATTGGGCATTATTCATTGTTGGTTTTGTAGCTATTATCTATTGGATTCGTCAACTAAAGTTGTTTAACGATACAGAACCTGAAGATAAAAGCGTTTCTGCTCATTCTTATTTATAAGTCGAAACCAATATCTTTACGATAATACATCTTATCAAAATGTAGTTTTTCTATATTTTGATAAGATTTTTTTATGGCTTCACGATAGTCCTCATGCATTGAAGTGACCGCCATAACTCTACCTCCATTAGTAACTACTTGATTGTCCTTTAAAGTAGTTCCTGCATGAAACACTGTAGAGCCATTTATATTTTCTAAACCACTAATCACCTTTTCTTTTTCATAAGCTTCTGGATATCCTCCAGAAACGGTCATTATGGTGGTGGCTGCCATTGTATTAATCTCTAGATTTACAGCACCTAAGTTGTTATTGGCAACAGATTTTAATAAAGTAACTAAGTCTGTTTTAAGTCTTGGAATTACTACTTCTGTTTCCGGATCACCCATACGTACATTATATTCTATAACAAAAGGGTCTTCTCCTACTTTTATAAGCCCAATAAAAACAAATCCTTTGTATGGAATGTTATCTTTCTTTAAACCATCTATTGTAGGTTTTACAATACGATTTTCTATTTTCTCTATAAATACCTCATCTGTAAAAGGAACTGGAGATATAGCGCCCATTCCGCCAGTATTGAGGCCTGTATCTCCTTCACCAATACGTTTGTAGTCTTTTGCCATGGGCAAAACCTTATAGTCGGTTCCATCAGTCAGCACAAAACAGCTCAATTCTATACCATCTAAAAATTCTTCAATAACCACTTTACTACTTGCATTACCAAACTTGGCATCTACTAACATTTTATGTAATTCCTCTTTTGCTTGATCCAGCTCATTTAAAATTAATACTCCTTTTCCAGCGGCAAGACCATCTGCCTTTAAAACATAAGGAGGTTTTAATGTTTCCAAGAATTTTTTACCCTCTTCAACAGTTTGAGGCGTAAAACTTTGATAAGCTGCGGTTGGGATTTGATGCCTCATCATAAACTCTTTAGCATACTCTTTGCTTCCCTCCAATTTGGCACCTTCTTTTTGAGGACCTATAACCGCAACATTTTTTAATTTAACATCTTCTAAAAAGAAATCATGAATTCCATTAACCAAAGGGTCTTCTGGACCCACCACTACCAACTCAATATTTTCTTTAAGCACCAGAGCTTTAATCCCTTCAAAATCATTAACAGCAACCGGAACATTTATTGCTATTTTAGCGGTACCTGCATTACCAGGAGCTACAAATAGTTTTGTTTCTTCTTTGCTTTGTGCCATTTTCCAGACTAGGGTATGCTCTCTTCCGCCGGAGCCTAAAACCAATATATTCATGCTATGATCTTTTGTATTTTATTAAGCCTCTGTAAAACCAGTTTGCCATATAATAAACTGATTGGGTAAAGGTAAGTTTTTCTATTTTTCTGTAGAAATCCCATTGGTATTTAAGCAAAGCCCATTTGTTTCTGGAAAGGGAATTTTTACGAATTCTATAAATAGCGAGTGGTTGCTTAATCCCTAAGGCATACTCTATTTCTTTGAGGTATTGAAGCCATAGCCCCATATCTTGTCGTTTTCTGATTTCTGGCATAAATTTTTTGCCTAATTTTTCAATATGAACAAACGCAGTAAGACAGCTTATGGAGTTTGATTTTAGAATATCAGTATACGTAACTTTTTCTGGAACAATAAAATCTGGATATAGAGGCTGAAGCTTTTCATCCAAGCGTTGGTAAGAAGCAAAAACAAAAGGGCAACCAGTACTTTCAATAGTATGAATACTTGTCTTTAAAAATTCAGGAAACCATATATCATCTGCATCTATAAAAGTAAGGTAATCTCCATTTGCCTTTTTAATACCTCTGTTTCTTGCTATGGCAGGTCCAGAATTCTGAGGTAATTGTTCCCATGAGATTCTTGGTTCTTCTTCTGCTAATTTTTTAATAAGTGTAACTGTAGCGTCCGTAGAGCCATCATCTATAAGGATTAGCTCCCAATGGGTATAGGTTTGTTGCTTAATTGAATGAACCGTTTCTTTTATGAATTCTACAGAATTATAGGTAGGTGTTATAATTGAAACCAATCCTTTCATACCAATAGTATTAACCGTGTTTAATAATGATACTTTGTAAAATCTTTGTGTTCTCTTTTAAGCAATTCATCTTTAGGGAGATTTTTAAAATATTGATACGTAATATCAAGTCCTTCTTTCCTGCTTACTTTGGGTTCCCAATTCAAAATTTTAAATGCTTGAGAAATATCAGGTTGTCTTTGTAAGGGATCATCGGCTGGCAATTCTTTAAAAATAATTTTTTGATTTGTTCCGGTAAGTCTGATTATTTCTTGCGCAAAGTCAAGAATACTTATTTCATTTGGGTTTCCAATGTTTACAGGAAGATTATAATCACTCATTAAAAGTCTGTAAATACCATCTACCTGATCGTCTACATAACAAAATGATCTTGTTTGAGAACCGTCACCAAATACGGTTAGGTCTTCCCCCCGTAAAGCCTGCCCTATAAAAGCGGGAATAACACGACCATCATTTAGGCGCATTCTAGGACCGTAGGTATTAAAAATTCTAACAATGCGAGTATCCAAACCATGAAAGCGATGATACGCCATTGTAATAGATTCCATAAATCTTTTGGCTTCATCATAAACCCCTCTAGGGCCTATAGTATTGACATTTCCGTAATACTCCTCTGTTTGAGGGTGCACTAGTGGATCTCCATAAACTTCTGATGTTGAAGCTATAAGAATACGTGCATTTTTTTCTCTTGCCAGACCAAGGAGATTATGTGTGCCTAATGCTCCTACTTTCAAAGTTTGAATTGGAATCTTAAGATAGTCTATAGGGCTCGCTGGAGAAGCAAAATGCAAGATATAATCTAAATTACCAGGAACATGCACGAATTTAGTTACATCGTGATGATAAAATTCAAACTGCTCTAGTTTAAAAAGATGTTCAATATTCTTTAGGTCACCCGTTATTAGGTTATCCATAGCAAGTACATATAACCCTTCTTTAATAAATCGATCGCACAAATGTGATCCTAAAAAACCAGCTGCGCCTGTTATCAATACTTTTTTCATACTTATTAACTATCTTTTTTTTTGCTTGTGCTGGAAGTTTTATCCTTTACGTTATACTTAATTGTACCTATCCTATTTCTAAACATAATCTTTCGTTTTAAACTTCCAAAACTATAATCGTACTTAAAAAAAATATAGGTTAGTATAATTATTGATATAATTAGTATTCCTCCAGAAATTATATTTTTGGAAATGCTAGCCAAGACTACAAATAGAGCTACAAAAAGCAAGTTAAAAGATCCTATAACAAAGCTTGCTTTTTTATGAGACATATCCCAGTAATCAATCAAAATATGATGGATATGATTTCTATCTGGAGAAAACGGGCTCTTTTTGCTGACCAAACGGATTGCAAAAACTCGTGCCGTATCAAATAAGGGAACAATTAGTATACTTATGGCTATAATAGGCGCATTCTCATGAAAGAAAGGAAGTTCTGAATAAGATTCTGGTTTTAAAGCTAAAAACTTTAAGGTCAATACGCTTATAATGAAGCCTACGATTAAAGATCCTGTATCTCCCATAAAAATTTTCTTTGAAGCAGAAAAATTAAAGCCAAGAAAAGCAATTAGGCTTCCATTCAGTGTGAGACAAATTAATGCGTAAAAATATTCATTAGCAAGATAGAATATGGTGGTGTAAATCATTAAAACAATAGTTCCAACAATAGCGGCAAGACCATCAATCCCATCAATTAAATTATAGGCATTTATAATCGTTAGCATAATGAATGCCCCCGCTGGATAAAAAATCCAGAAAGGAATTTCATGAATCCCTATGAACCCGTTAAGGGAATAAATACGAAAACTTTCATTAAACATAATAAAACCTATGGCTAGAAGTTGTGCGACAAGCTTTGTGTATGGAGAAAGAATTACTAAATCATCTTTAAGGCCTATAAT
Source organism: Ascidiimonas meishanensis (assembly GCF_037782385.1). Classification (NCBI taxonomy): domain Bacteria; kingdom Pseudomonadati; phylum Bacteroidota; class Flavobacteriia; order Flavobacteriales; family Flavobacteriaceae; genus Ascidiimonas; species Ascidiimonas meishanensis. The sequence continues at coordinate 65,506 of NZ_JBBEXD010000005.1, read as the reverse complement.
AAATAGAATGGTTAGGCCGGGTACAAAAAAGATTGCTTCATCATGAATATCCCATTCTCTAATAAAGAAAAGAGAAAATATAAGTGTATAGAAAAAAGAGATTCCACCCAGAGTAGGTGTTTTCTTTGTATGGGAACTCCTTTTATTTGGGTCATCCATAAGACTTTTGAACTCCACCACCTTAATAATCTTTGGAATTGTATAAAAAGTAAGGAAAAAGGATCCTATATATAACGGTATGGCATATTTTAAAAATTCCAAATTGTTTTTTTTGATATAAATACTAAAGCATATTTACTGATTTACAAAATCCTATTCTTGAAAGGCACCTATTGGTTTCTTAGACGTTACCTTATATACGCCATAATGCAACAAAAAGTTTGCCATCCTAAAAATAGACTCTATATAAGACATCTTAAGCTCTTTCCTAAACACATTAAAATTGTATTTAAGAAGTTTGTTTTTGTTTTTACTGATAGAGTTGTGACCCACTCTGTAATATGCCAAAGGTTGTAAAATACCAAGGGCTGGTTGATTTTTCTGGAGAATTCGAATCTTTAGAGCCCAATCCTGACGCTTTCTTATTTCAGGCATATACATCTTACCCAAATATTTAGTATCATAAACTGTGGTAAGAAAGCCCATGTAATCATTTTTTAAAATATCAGAATACCCTACTTTCTTAGGCGCAGCCCTTATATATTGCAATTCCCCAAATTCATTCATCACATAATATGAACAGTAAGACATCGCCAGATTGTTCTTAAACATAAAGTCAATTTGAACACTCAGCTTATCCTTATGCCATAAATCATCAGAATCTAAAAACGCAATAAAACGTCCACTTGCCATTTCAATTGCCTTATTCCGGGCTACTCCTGCGCCTCCGTTTTCTTCTAACCTGAAATATCTTATTTTGGGATTTTGTTTAGCTGCCTTTTCTACAATTTCAAAAGTGTTATCATGAGAACAGTCGTCTACGATAATGTGTTCATAATCTTTGAATGACTGTTCATTAACTGATTTTAAATTTTGTTCTATGTGTTTTGAAGAATTATAGGTAGGAGTTATAATGCTAACTAAAGGAGGGGACTTATCTAACATTTTTATATCTTTCAATAATTATTAAATAACAATTAAATGAGTGGTCTTTTACAAACTTTCGCAATAGTAAAATTCCTTAATGTTCAATTATTTGTCTACTCTGTTATTTTAAACAAATATACGGATGTTAAGAGTAATTTACTTCAATTGCCATAAGAAAGGACAAAAGTAGAAGGTATTTCTATTCTTTAAAAGATTCACTTAAAAAAAAGTATGTAATAAAAAAACAGAAGAATATAACTCCATAAGATCTTACAAGTAAATTCTCAAAAAGTAAGTTCACCGTAAGAATTATCATAAAAAGAAGAAAAAGATCATTCTTTTTAAGCAATGCAATTTTAAACAAATACACCAACAAGCTTATCAATGCAATGAGCGCAAAAATGCCTGCACTGCTCACCAAATGAAAAAAATAATTATGAGTATTAATATTTTTTGTTTTAAAGTGATCTGTTGGATATGTATTGTAACACTTGTTAAGCATGGTTTGTGTATCACCTACCCCTACACCAAACAGCCAATTCTCTTTAATCAAATGATAAGAGCATTTATATATTCCATACCTAATTGAAATAGAAGAAGGTTTTTCACCTTGAGGTAAAACCAGTTCATTAGAAATAATTAGAAACCTTGAACTCAAAAGAAATATGTTGGTTACTGCCAAGTATGATACTAATGAAAACACAGTAATTATAAGCACTTTATGGGGTAGTTTAAACTTAGGTGATTTTATAAAAAAAATAAAACCTGCAAGCACTAGTGTTATTATTGCAGCACGTGAGGCACAAATTATGATCATAAAAAGCAGAAAAACAATGAATAAGATTTTTACTATTTTTCTAGTTGCTTTTTGCGAAGACCTCAACCGCGAAATAAGAATTCCTATACTTAGCAAAAAACAGGTAGAAATATAGGTGGGATGAAACCTCAAAAAAGAAGATTTGTTTGCCATATTTCTTCTTATAGCTGATGTATAAAATAGTTGTTTAAAGCCTGTTTCAGAAAGTTCTTTGTAGGCCAAACCAAGAATAAAAAAACCTGCAGTAATACTCGCTATTACAAATACAGTTAATACTATATTTTGCTGTCCAGATTTTAAACGAGATTTTCCGAAAATAAAACTTAATGGAAAAATTAAAATAGGAATTCCTACTGTATGAGAATTAAGCCCTTTCAAAGAGTCTTCAGACCAAAAACTACTAAATAGCAACAAAAAATAAAACAGTGTGAAAAGAAGATATTTTTTAAAATTGGATGTGAAGTTGAGTTTAAATGTAAGACTATTGTTATAAATATCCCATATAATAGAAAAGGCAAATACTATAATGGCAATAGTAAGAACTCCATAGGGAAGGATAGGAAATGCGCTAAGTAACAAGCAGGCTGCAAAAACCAAACTAAAATTACCGTTTGAATAAAAAATGGTATTTACTAGATTTTTCAAGATAACAGTCACTATTTATTTGATGAAATTCCAAGGGTAAAGCGATAGTAAAGATCTGTATATAGTAACACTGGTGCTTTCTTGCTTCCCGCATCAAAATGCGTAATCAACTTATGTAGTAGTTTTTTATTCTTCTTTTCTAACATGTTAATTCTAGCAGGATACGCCTGAAAAAAAGAAACACAGGAAACAGGAACCTCTTTCTGGTTTGCATCAAAATGCCCTAAAGAATTTTCAATACTAATAGTGCCCTTTTCAAGATTTATTTGGCTGAGTATATAGCGATTTAATTTTTGATATAATTTTTGAATTTCTGAATCATTCTCTTGCATGATATACGCATTTAAAAACATAGATTGTACTAATAAATAGGGTTTGTTAAGGCGATTACTCCATGTTTCCGGAGCTTCCGGCCAATACCCATGATACTTGTCTATTGCAATAAAATTCTCAAGTAAAAGTTTTCGGTAGTCTAATTCAAGTTGTTTAAATATTTTATCATCATAAAGTTTCGATAAAGAATTGAAAGCGAGCATTGCAGCTATATTATGATTGAAAGCAAACTCATGAGGTTCTTTTAACCAATTTACGGCACACATAATGCCTTCTCTAATTAAAGAATCTTTTAAAATTTCAGGATGATGTACTGCCACCTTTGCAATAGCCTCAAGAAATAAAGACGTACGCACATGCACTGGAATATTTTCCTGTAACATACCTCCGTCTTCATGCTGAAGAAAATTAAAACTATAATAAATCGCCTTTTTAATTTTAGGAAAAATAGAGGTATCTGAAGGATTCTTCAATTCTTTATATTGATAAAAAAGAATGGCTTCGTTATACCTATTGTCTTTTTGTTGGGCGGCCTTGCCCCAATATCCATTTACATTCCAGTTTTTCTCCAACACCTCATAATACGCATCTAGCTTTGATTCAATTAACCTATTGGTATTTGATTGACCATGTACGTTTGTTAAAAAGGTATGAAAAAGTATCATACATACCCTAAAAACATTTTTTATCAAAGGAGTATTCATTGGTTTGCTTTTATTACCTCTTTTAAAAATACTTTAAGTGCAACTGCCTCCTGTTCCCAAAACATTTCGGTCTTCGGAATTTTAGCTTGCTTTTGCTTTACCTCTTTAACTAGTTTATAATGATCTGCACACAAGGTATCTAAAAGTGTTTTAATTTTTATAGTACTATATGGGTCTACTACAAATCCAATATTCTCGGTAACCACGTAATCTCCGAGATCCGTTTTTTCCGCAAAAATACCTGGTTTCTCAAATAACAAAGACTCAAAATATTTGTTAGAAATGGCATGTTTAACATTGAAATCTTTATTAGGATATGCTGCCCAGATCATATCAAAATTGGTGTAATATTCTCCTATCTTATGATAATCATACCATCCTATATCTAGTTTAACATTTTCATGAGTTCCTTTATGATTTTTCATAAATCGAATTATCTCTTGTGTAAATAACCCTGATCCTTTAATCACCAAAGATACTTTAGGATTTTCCCATACGGCTTTAATAAGATTTTTTAAAATATCAACATATCTTATGTTTCCCAAAAATATTATGGAAAGTTTGTCACCTATAGGCTTTTGGGTATATCCTTTGAGAATTTCTACAGAAGGCCTATTTTCCAACAACATAGAAGGAATTTTTTTAGAATAAAACTTTTGAAAAAACCGCGAAGCAAATAAAATGCCGTTTGTTCTTTTCAATGCCAACTTTTCAATACCCCAAAAGATTTTTCTTATACTAGTATTGGAATGGGTAGGCATATCCAGATTTTCATAAATAAGAACCTGATTTTTGCTTTTTAAAAGTGCTCCAATCAACAACATATCCCAATGAGAGGCAATAATAACATCATATTTTTGTTTTTTTAAAATTTCCGCAATAAAGTAAGTATACCCTAATAGACCAGCTATTTTCTTTGTCTTTGTATTGGCACTCTTATTATAGACAAAATGAGTTTCATCTTCTTTAATTTTTAGTCCATTTCTATTCCATAAAGTTGCATCCACTTCAAAATCAAAAGGTAAGAGAGTATGCTTTATTCTGGAGGTTCTTGTTTGTAAAGGATAAAAGTTGTCAAGGATTAATATTTTACTCATAGATTATTTTTAAAAGACGGTTTAATACCTCAGCATCTGAGTGACGTTGAAGAAACTGAGAATTTTCTGGTGCCATTGTTTTTACGAGTTCCAAATCTGAGACACCTACATTTTCTTGATATAATTTGACCATTTCTTTTGAAAACCTGTTAGACGTAGTCTCAAAGACAATTTTCTTATTCAGCATCATAGATTCATAAAAAATCCCACTTATTCGGTAATCATATTTAATGTCTAAAACAACAAAACAAGCTTCTTGTAGCATGTATTCATAATTCTCAAAGTATGGTTTTATAAAAACATTGTGCTGGTTTGCCATATTTGAATCTCCTTTTGCATATATTTTTAAATCGTTTTTATTTGCGTACGTTATTAACTTTTTAAAATATTCTCCATTAATGATCTTATGAGGCACAAAAATAAAATTTTCGCCCTGATGGCCGTTTGATATATTAGGTTTTAATTGAATTGGATGTGGAACGTAGTGTACATTTAATCCTTTAGTCTCTAAATAAGAAGCTATATAGGTTTCAAATGCTAAAAAATGAATGTTTCTATTGGGGAAGAATAGGAAAGAGCGACTTAAAAAGGATTTTTCAGGATTGTTGTGCAAAAAGGCAAATGTTGGATTTTTGAAGTTCCATCTAAGCCTAAAAGAAATGTTTTCAAATCCGGTAACAAGTATAGGTGTATCAGCGTTAGGGATAATTCTTTTGAGTTCAGCAATAACTTTTAATTGAGATTCCACAAAACCCACACTTCCTGAAAAATCAAAATATTTATCATTGAGAGATATCCATTTAACTGGGTTTATTTGTTTTATATACCGTGCGGAAGAAATAAATGTAACCTCTAAAGACTTTTCTAAAATGTCAATAAGTTTTTTAACGAAGCGGATGTGTCCTGGTTCTTCTAAAAGATCTACGATATAAAGTTTCTTTTTCATCCTAAATCTTGATTTTTTAAGGCTGAGATTCTATTGGTATAGGTGCTATTAATTTTAACAGTACTCAATACGATTCCGGTAAGAATCCCAATAACAATAAAATTTTTGAGTCCGGCGCCAAAAAGTATAAATACGTAGGGCGCATAGGCATATAGCAACCAATTATTTTTACTTATTTTACTAAAGCTGAGTAATATGATTGCTAAAATAAAAAACAATCCAAGAAATCCGGTTTTAAGAAAAAGATATGGTACAGTGTTATGTGGTCTTAAAAATTTTCTACTGAATATTTCGTCTTCTGAAAATGCGGTTTGATCTATTCTCACTCCATAATTTTTAAAAGGATACCTTTCATCTGTAAAATAACTACCAAACCCTTTGCCAAATAACAATGTTAAAAATCCTGATTCTGCTAAATCATGTCCTATATTAAGTACTTCTACCACCCTAGTCTTGGGGGAATTGGGTATTTTTTTTACACCCTCAAGTGTAGCACTTTCGGAAACCACAGTCATTGTCTTAATGATCTGATCTATTTTATGCTTACCAAAAACACTTGAGTATGTAAGTAATTGAAAGAAAATAAATACTAAAACTACCAATCCTAAAAGGTATCTCCAAATCTTAAAGAAATTAAAGCAGAGAATAATAAGAAGACCTAAAGCAGCACCAACAAATGCAAAACTACTTATATAAAGGTATTTGATTCTTATAAGTATAAAAATAAGATGTAATACAATCAAAAATGTTTTTTTTTCCTTACTGAAAGCACTAAAAAAAATTATAGGAAATATGCTTATAAGATAAAAATGACCAAACTCATCTAAAAAGAAGGGTTTATAATCTATCATAGGTCCCTTTAGCATTGAAACAAGTGTTAGATAAGGGAAAAAGTAAAGTATATACTTTTTGAGCCTACCAAGAAAAATGCTTTTTGTTTGTTTAGTTTTATTAAAAAAAAGAACAACTGTAAATATAAATGCTAAAAAGAGAATAGATTCTATTACTAAATACTTAAACGAATACTTATATATATAACCTAACAATATTCTTAATGGCAAAAAAAGCAAGAATGGAATCATAACCCATGGAATCCTTCTCAAATTCTTCGCTTCAACTATTACCCATAATAGTAGTATCCAATAAATAACAGATACCAGTATGAAATTGCTTTTATAAATACTATTTCCAAAAGTTTGGAAAGTATTGATAAGTAAGAATGTAAAAAAGATTGCTTTATTACCTCTTAAGTATTCTATAAAGCATAACCCTGCCCATGTTAGCATAAAAATATAAGAGGGTACACCTGTATTTAAAAGGAATAATGGTGCTGTTAACACCATTATCAATTCTAATTGATTTTTTTTAGTTACGCTTAAAAAGCCCATACTTGTTTATATAAAAAATCCTTACGAGTACCTCTGCCAAAATAGGTACTATGTACAAAACTAGTAGTAAGGTGAATGAAAGATTTTCTAAAAAGAAATAAAAAAAACCTAGCATTCCAAAATATACAAAAATCTGAATGATGGTACTAAGATTGTAAGGTTTAAAATACCCTTTTACTACCAGAATATTTTCACCAAGCCACCAGGTTAATGAACTCAAGGGTATAGAAATTCCTAAAATTAACAGAGCGAGGTATACTTTTTCTAACTCTGAAATATCAAGAAAAAATAAGGTTACTGAATCTGAAAGCAACACAATAATTAAATAAAAAACTATACTTACCAAAGTAGAACCTAGTAATAGTTTTTTAGTAAGTTTTATGTTTGGATTCTTACTCAGGTTTGGGAAAAATGCCTGACTCAACAAAGAAAATGGTTTTTTAACAACGGTTACTATTTTAAGAGCGAGGTCGTACACAGCCAGATCACTTAAGCCAAAGAACTTTGTAATTATTACTTTACTAGTACTTTCCATAAGCATGAAACTAGCCCGAGATAGAAAAATGTAAAATCCAGTTTTTGCGTAGGAAAAGACGATTGAGAAAGGAAATAATCTAAATTTTATCTGATGTTTGACAAAAACGATGTAAAGTGATATCGTGCCAGAAATTAAGGTACCTATTAGATAAAACAAAGGCACCAAAGTATAATCCTCAGCAGTATTTATAAATAGGAAAATGAATATTACTGTAGTTAGCTTGGAGAGCCCATTGATAATTGTAATATATTTCATTTGCTCTATTCCTTGAAAATACCATACAGGAAGCATCACTTCATTGATACATAAAAACATGGAGAAATAGAAAAGTAAATAGTTGCCTTCTGCCTCTTTAATAAATGGTAGAACAAGAGAGAGAATTAGAAAAGCAATCAACAACAATATAATTCTTAAAATAAATACACTGCTTACTACTTCATGAAGTTTTGAACGGTCATTACGATGAATAGAGATTTCTCTAGTTGCGGTAATATTAAAACCGAAATTTACAATAACTACTAAAAAGGTTACTATTGCCTGACCGTAAATAACCAATCCATAATTTACTTTTCCTAAAACATCTATTAAATAAGGAAATACAAGCAAAGGAATAATAAGGCTGATTATTTGTAGCACAGATAAGTATCCAAAATTAGAGATTACTCTTTGTATCTCTTTAGAATATTTTCTGTTCAAAAAAGAAGAGACTCGTTTTTTTATCAACACTTTAAAATTTGAGATACAATTCTTTCACATGCTTTACCATCTCCATAAGGATTATGGCGCTTACTCATTTCAGAATAATTAGCTGTATTCTTTAATAAACGATTGGTTTCATTAATAATTTTATGTTGATCTGTACCCACCAAAATAACAGTACCTGCTGCTACTGCTTCTGGTCTTTCCGTAGTATTTCGCATTACCAATACAGGCTTACCTAAACTAGGGGCTTCTTCTTGCACTCCACCACTATCTGTTATTATGAGATATGATTTTTCCATTAACCAGATAAAGGCGGGGTATGATAATGGACTTATCAATTTAATATTCGCTATTTCTCCTAATAACTCATATACCGGTTTTTGTACTTTTGGATTCAAATGCACCGGATATACAATTAAAACATCGCTATTGGCAAGGGCAATCTTTTTTAAAGCCTCACAGATATCAATAAAGCCTTGACCATGATTTTCTCGACGATGTCCCGTAACTAGTATTACCTTGGCGTCTTGCCGAATAAACGTTTTTAAATTCGTTATTTCAGGGTCGTAAAAATCTGGATGTTTTACTTTCTCTACACTATACATTAAAGCATCTATTACGGTATTTCCTGTAATAAATATCGCTTCAGGGTTTTTATTTTCCTGTAGTAAATTTTCCTTTGACTGTTGGGTGGGGGCAAAATGCAAATTGGTTACCACACCCGTAACACTTCTGTTCATTTCTTCGGGAAAAGGAGCCTGTAGATTAAACGTTCTTAACCCTGCTTCAATATGGCATATTTGAGCGCCAAAATAAAAAGCTGCTAAACTTGCAGCCATAGTGGTAGTGGTATCTCCGTGAACAAAAACAAAGTCTGGTTTGAAGTCTTCTAAAACCGAGCGTATTTTTGTTAAAATAATTGCCGTTAAATCATATAAGTTCTGACCCGGTTGCATTACATTCAGGTCATATTCTGGATTGATTTCAAAAAAATCTAATACCTGATCCAGCATTTCTCTATGCTGTGCCGTAATACAAACCCTTGTTTCCAAAACCTGTTGATGTTTGGAAAATTCTTTTACTAAAGGAGCCATTTTTATAGCTTCTGGCCGCGTACCAAAAATCACTAAACATTTTTTTTTCATCATACAATCAATCGTACGTATTTTCTTAGACAGAAAAGCAAAAATACAATAAATATAGAGGGTAGCAGAATGTATCTTCTTTTAAGGTATGGTTGAGCAGTCCCAGTACTATTCTAAAACACTATATGCAGGTCTTGGGGCGAGTGTTTTAAATTCTTGTTTTGTTAAATGAATGGTGTCTTGCAGCTTATGCTCTTTAAGTATTCTTTCTGCAAATTGATACCAGGTCATAGGTTCTTTATCACTAAAATGATAAATTCCAAAGTTTTTGTTTTCCAGAATCAATGTCATTATGAATTTTGCAAGGTTTCCTGCATTGGTAGGGCAGCCTATTTGGGCTGAGGTAACTTTTAAATCTTCTGCGTTTTGAGCCTTTCTTAGAATAGTCTTGTAAAAATTATTCCCATGTTTTTTATGATACAACCAAGAGGTTCTTATAATGAAATATCGTTGCATCTGTTCTTGTATATAACTTTCGCCCAATAATTTAGATTTGCCATAAACGTTTATAGGGTTTGCACTATCTTGAACGGTATAGGGTGTTTTCTTAGTTCCATCAAAAACATAATCTGTTGAAATATGAATGAGAACTATTTCAAACCTTTTGCATAACTGTGCCAGATTATTTACCGCCTCGGCATTGATTTCAAGAGCCTTTTCTGGTTCTTGTTCTGCTTGATCTACCTTTGTATAAGCAGCGCAATTAATACAATACGCAATTTTATGACCCCGTAGAAAAGATGTTACCTCATCTTTGTCTGTTATGTCTAGTTCTTTCTTTGTAGTGAATATAAAGTCATAAGAAGAGAAATCACTGGCAATATCCTGCAAGGACTTCCCTAGTTGCCCATCACTTCCGGTAACCAGTATTTGTTTATTAGGTATCTTCATCTGTCTTTAAGACCTTTCTTTACACTGGGGTTATATTTGAAAAGGAATACATTCTTTAAAACTCTTTAGTAGCTTATCTTTTGATGAAATTATTAAATCTGAATGGGGAATACCCCAATCTATTGCCAATGTTTCATCATTAAAACGAATGCCACTTTCGGCTTCCATATTATAAAAAGCATCACATTTATAGCAAAATATAGCTTCTTCACTAAGTGTTAGAAAGCCATGGGCAAAACCCTTAGGAATAAATAACTGTAATTTATTCCGGTCGTCTAGTACTGTTTTAAAATAGTTACCAAATGTTGCTGAGGAGGCTCTTAAATCTACCGCTACATCTAATACAGCACCTTTTAAAACGCTTACTAGTTTTGCCTGGCTACTATTGCCAAGTTGAAAGTGAAGCCCTCTTAAAACGCCTTTTTTTGACATAGATACGTTGTCTTGAACAAACGTTCCATTCCAATTTATACCTTTCCTTAATTTGTGGGTATTAAAAGATTCGTAAAAGTAGCCTCTTTCATCATGAAAGGTGGTAGGCTTAATAAGATAGCAACCTTTTAAATATGTTTCTTCAACTGTCAAATCTTAACGCATTAAGTTTACCAAATATTTACCATAGCCACTTTTCAGCAAAGGATTTGCAAGTTTACTTAATTGTTCTTTATTTATATATCCCATTCTATAAGCAGTTTCTTCAATTGAACCAATTTTAAGTCCTTGCCTTTTTTCAATTACCTGCACAAATTGTGATGCTTGCATGAGTGCATCAAAGGTACCTGTATCTAACCAGGCAGTTCCTCTATCAAGAATTTTAACGTTAAGACGTCCTTGCGCTAGATAGGTACGATTAACATCTGTTATCTCTAGCTCTCCCCGTTTACTGGGTTTAATTTGCTTTGCTATATTAATTACCTCGTTATCATAAAAATAGATCCCTGGAACGGCAAAACTAGATTTTGGGTTTGTGGGTTTTTCCTCAATAGCGGTTGCTTTCCCATCTTTATCAAAAGAAACCACGCCATAATGTTCTGGATTGTTAACATGGTACCCATAAATGATACCTCCATCTGGATCTGTATTTTGCATTAATAGTGCAGACAGTCCACTCCCATAAAAAAGGTTGTCTCCTAAAATCAGTGCTACCTTATCACTTCCAATAAATTCTTCACCAATAATAAAGGCTTCTGCCAGCCCTTTTGGTTTTTCCTGAGTAGCATAGGTAAACCTGCAACCATACGATAGCCCATCTCCTAATAATTTCTCAAAAAGAGAACGGTCTTCCGGATTGGAAATAATAAGAATATCTCTAATACCCGCACTCATGAGTGTAGAAAGAGGATAATAAATCATTGGCTTATCATATACTGGCATGAGTTGTTTACTAACCGCGAGTGTTAATGGGTGCAACCTTGTTCCTGTACCTCCAGCTAAAATAATTCCTTTCATTTGGCAAGTATATTGATTTTTTGATATTTGCTAAGATACCATTTTAGGGTTTTAAGGATTCCGCTTTCAAAATTCTCATTTGCGCTCCATCCCAATTCTTTTTCAATTTTAGAAGCATCTATTGCATACCGAAAATCATGGCCTGGACGATCTTTTACAAAGGCAATCTGATTGAGATAAGAACCTTCTTTTTTAGGTACTAGTGAATCTAGTAATTTACAGATGGTATTTGCTATATATAAATTTGTACGCTCATTATTACCACCAATATTATAGGTTTCTCCGGAGACCCCTTTTTTGAAAACTAAATCTACACCAGCGCAATGATCTTCTACATACAGCCAATCTCTTATGTTGCTTCCATCACCGTAAATGGGTATTTTTTCATGCTTCAATGCTTTTCTGATAATAGTAGGAATAAGCTTCTCATCGTGCTGTGCCGGACCGTAGTTATTAGAACAATTAGTGGTAACTACATTCATTCCATAGGTATGAAAATAGCTCCTCACTAAAAAATCTGACCCTGCTTTGGAAGCACTGTAAGGACTATTGGGTGCATAGGGTGTCTTTTCTGTAAAAAGCCCTTCTTTACCCAGAGTTCCATACACCTCATCTGTAGAAATATGGTGAAAGCGCGCTTTTTCAAAACTTTTTTTGTATTTAAAAGGTTCTTGCATCCAACATCTTCTAGCTGTCTCCAGCAAACTATAGGTGCCTTTTACATTTGTTTCTACAAAAATTCCGGGTCCTTCTATAGAATTATCAACATGTGATTCTGCTGCAAAGTGTATGACTCCTTCTATTTTATTCTCTGTAAATATTTGATTTAGCAGTGATTCATCGCAAATATCTCCCTTAATAAATGAATATCTTGGGTTATTCTCTAAATGGGCCACATTCTCGAGATTACCTGCATAGGTAAGTTTGTCTAAATTAATCACCTCCATACGGGGGTTTTTATCAAGGCAATAACCTATAAAGTTAGCTCCAATAAATCCCGCGCCTCCTGTTATCAAAAGCTTCATCTAACTTAATTTAGCTTTATAATTTTTAAGGTATTTATTTAACTCCAGAAGCGCTAAAAGAAAGAGCACAAGAAAAATACCTGCCAAAGCTACTATAAACTTTTTAGATGTAAAAAAGCCGTGCACTTCTACTCCTCTATCAGGAAAATCTGAGATCACGTTTATAATGGTAGCTTTTGCTGCCTTATCTTCATATAGTTTTACTAATTCTTCCTGAATCAATTGGCGCTCTTTGATTAACTGTAATTCTTTATTAATTGATTTTCCTTTATCGGCTAGATTAATATTTGTTCCACTACTAGGGTTTTTTGCGATAGCCAGCATTACCTTTTTGTACAGATTTTGTAGCGAATCTATTTCTACAAGTTGTTTGTTATAAGTACTGTCTTGAATAGCAATATTTTGATCGCTTACATCTTTCTGAAGTTTAAAATAACTGTTACTTTGTATAGAATTAACAATCGCCTTTTGGGTTTTACTGGCTACATCACTTCTTTTGGTAGTCATTACAATCTTATGAAAACGAGCATCCAGAGAATTGAAATTTTTAAGATATGATTCAAAATCAATAGTTTTAATAGTAATGGTATCTAATTCTCTTATAAACTTATCAAAAAGTTTGATTTTTTGATTTTCGTCTGCAAAAGACTCAACCCTAACCTCTTTTATTAAGGCGGCATCTTCGCTGCTAATATTTAAAGCTAAAGCAAGGGCTGTTGTTTCTTCTGCTCGTGCGAGTTCATCATAAAAGGCAATATTATTGTAAAGCTGTTGTACACTATTAAAATTAGGCTCTACCATCATAGTAGATTCATAGAGCAACCCTTCCTTTATTTCTAGATAATATCCAATTGCAAAGCCTAGAATACCTGCAATAGCGAATTTTAGAATATGTTTTTGAAGAAAAAGTAAAAACAGTATTACTGCCTTAAAGATCCCTTTAAAAATTGATGCAATAAAAGAGAAAAATCGGTTAAAAACATCACCTATAAGTTTAAAAAGCTGACCAAGATCAATTTCCTCTGTTGTTTTATTCGATAAATCTGAACGGTCACTCATAATTTTAATTATTAAAAATTTGTTCTACTATTTTACATGTGATTAAATAGGTGGGTTTCACCCCTGTAGTTCCCAATCCTCCGGAAGCAAGGGTACTCCCTGTTTCTAATGGGTTATCTGAAGCGTAATAGGCATAACGTACTTTTACATCCTCAGAGATACTTTTACGGATTCTTGAGGCAGATTGAACTGCTTTTTGATAATGTGCACCTTCCATTTCAAGACCAATAACATTCCATGTAGAATCATGAAAAAATTCAAGTAGGTCTTTGTTTTGAAGTGAGGTTCCTAAAACAGTTACCATTGAGCCTTCAAATACCTTGAGTCCATTCCCTTCAAAATCTTCTTTAGATAATTCATTTTTAAATGGATAATTGTCTGCAGTACCTTCAAAAATATGCGCAGTAGGAATCATTAAATCACCTTTACCACCCTCTAGTATGCCCGCTTTACCCATAATAGAAACAGAGGCTACATTTAAGAATTTAGCCTTTTTACCTTTTCGCTTGTACGGTTTTAATAACTCATCTATTGTTTCATAGGCTTGTTCACCAAAGGCATAATCCATTACAAACAAAACTGGCTTTTCATCTTCTGCAAAGGAAGAATCTAGTTGATATCCTGTTCCCTCAAAATCAATGAGTGCCGTGTCAAAAATTTGGATGTCAATATTTGTTCCAGAGAGATCATCTAAAGAAGTCATCCCATTATTTTGAGCAAATTCTTTTACTATTTTACGATAGTGTTCATTTTCAGGTAGGCTCAAGATCTGATAAATTTCAAGATCACTACTTTCTGAGAACTCCTCCTTAAGCACTTTTTTAGCAAAAAGCAAATTCATAACGCTATGCATATTGGCACTAATAATATGAATTGGCCTATGTAATAATTGATGTTCTTTTAGTAATTTTTTAATACTTGTAGCCCATATTTCTCCATGAATATGATGCCCCAAACGTTCTCTCAATACCGGGCTAAACTCTATAGTTCTTTTAAGGCCTTTGGTTTGTTCTTCTATGGCTACTTTACCCATCCAATAGATCACTCGAAGAAACCTTTCTGGGTTTTCTTTTGTAGAAAAAGTTTTGTGTGCTTCTAAGGCTTCATCAAAAGTTCTTCCCAAGATATTGGCAATATGGATAAGTGCCACTTCTCTATCTTCTTGAGAAAGTTCTTCACTCACTAATATTTTTTCAATTTTTTTCCACTCTCTGCTAACTTCTTTGGTGTCTTCATTAAGTACACGAGTTCTTATTTTGTCTGCCTCTATGTAAAGAAAAGTAAGGTGAGTAAGTATATCATAAATATCTGAACGCCCACGAGTAATCTCTACATTCATTTGTTCCTCGTCTATCCTATAACAGTTCCTTCTTCGTTTTGGAGGAATAATTACTTTAAAATGAGATTTTTTATAGCCTTCATCAGATATCAAGTTGATTTGCCTGCATTGCTCTAT
The DNA here is from genome assembly GCF_037782385.1 of Ascidiimonas meishanensis. Classification (NCBI taxonomy): domain Bacteria; kingdom Pseudomonadati; phylum Bacteroidota; class Flavobacteriia; order Flavobacteriales; family Flavobacteriaceae; genus Ascidiimonas; species Ascidiimonas meishanensis. The sequence goes on along the minus strand of NZ_JBBEXD010000005.1, from coordinate 50,225 downwards.
GCCTTGAGGTAATCTATCTAATATATAGGTAAGCCCATTTATTTCTGTTTTCTCTTCTGCCACAGTACCATAAATCTCTGGACGTAACAGCAAAAGTGATTGTCTTAAAGACTCTCCTGAAATACCAGAGGGTTTATAAAAACCTCTATTAAACAAATGCCGCATCGTAATATACATTCGTTCTATAGCTCCTGTAGACTCTTGAGCTCTGGTTCTTCCTTTAATTTTATCCATAAGTAAATTTCTTTACAAAAATAAGCGTAATTATCTAAAATCAGTTCTTTTTATAAGCATGCAAGGCTGTAGCGAGTTTACGGTCATTAGCCAATCTCTGTACTTTGTTTTGACCTCCAAGTTTCCCAATAGACTTCATATACTCATTAAAACCACCTTTTTTTATGGAAGTAATTTTTAACGTTTGTAAAATTTTACCGTCTATTAAATCAAAATAATAACTATTTTGAGCTTGCATCTCTTTGTCTATTTCATTCGCTAAATTCCCCAAATTATCTGGTTCTTGCTTAAATTCTATAAGCCATTCGTGATAAGGAAGCTCTCCTTCTTGGGTTTCTATCTGAGGAGCTACTGTAAACTCATTAATTTGAACATTGAATTTTGAAGATGCTATCTTGAGTGCAGTTTCTACTTCTTTGGCTATAACGTGTTCACCAAATGCAGATATAAAGTGTTTAACTCTGCCAGATACAATTAGTCTATATGGTTTAATAGAGGTAAAAATAACGGTGTCTCCTAAATTATAAGCCCATAAGCCCGCATTATTAGAAATAATCATCACATAGTTTACTCCTAATGCTACCTCATCAACGGTGATTCTTTTTAGGTTCTGATCTAGAAAATCTTCTACCTTGATAAATTCGTAAAAAATACCCGCGTCTAGTTGTAATAGCATTCCCTTTTCCTTTTGTGAATCTTGAAATGCAAAAAACCCTTCACTTGCAGGAAATAATTCAATACTATCTACTTTTCTTCCAATTAAACTTTCAAATCTTGCCCGATAGGGTTCATAATTCACCCCTCCATAAATAAACAATTGGAAATTATTGAAGAGGTCGCCCACTTTTTTACCTGTTACTGTTTGTAATCTTTCAAAATACATTTGTACCCATGAAGGGATCCCTCCAATAACAGTCATGTTTTCTTTACGCGTTTCTTCTACTATAGCATTTACTTTTGTTTCCCAATCATCAATACAATTAGTTTCCCAACTGGGCATTCTGTTTTTTTGTAGATATCCTGGAACATAATGTGCTACAATGCCTGAAAGCCTTCCTAATTTAACTCCGTTTTTCTCTTGTAAAATAGGACTCCCCTGCAAAAATATCATCTTCCCGTCTACAAAAGAAGCATTGCCTGTTTCGTGAATATAGCATAAAATAGCATTTCGTGCCGCATTGATATGAGAAGGCATAGATGCCTTGGTAATTGGAATGTATTTTGCGCCAGAAGTTGTCCCAGAAGTTTTAGCAAAATAGAGTGGTTTACCGGGCCATATAATATTTTCTTGCCCTGCCACCACAAGATCCATATAAGGTCTTAATTCTTCATAATCTCTTATGGGTACCGCGTTGCAAAAATCTTCATGGCTTTTTATGTCGGAAAAGTGATGCTCTTTTCCAAATTTGGTATTGGCAGCACTAGAAATAAGCATTTTAAAAACCTTATCCTGTGTTTCTTTAGGTCTGGCAGCCCATTTTCTTAACTTTTTCACCTCTATATTGGCAAAAATTTTAGCTGCAAAAGATTTTATTGACATCATTTAAATTACTCAAAATCTATATAATCTGTTGGGTTTACTGGATACCCTTCACTCCATAATTCAAAATGTAAATGTGGACCGGTAGTAAGTTGTCCTGTATTACCTACAGTAGCAATTACCTCACCAGACTTTACCAAGTCTCCTTGACTCTTTGTAAGGGATCCGTTGTGTTTGTAAACAGAAATTAAGCCAAATGCGTGCTCCAAAATAATAACATAACCGGTTTCTGAGGTCCATTCTGCAAATATTACCGTACCATCTCCAACAGCTTTTACTGGGCTTTCTTTGGGCGCAATAATATCCACTGCAAAGTGTTTTAGCTTTGCATTATACGCTTGAGATAATGTTCCTATAACTGGTGGAAAGAGGATAAAATCACCTTTTGTTTTGGCACCTTCTAATATATTGAACTTATCTTCAATAGCTACTTGCTTTCTTAATAAGGAATCTTCTTTATTAGGAGCTAAGTCTATATTTGAAGGATCAAGCCTAAGTTGATCTAATAATGAATCTTTATTTACATCTGCAAATTGCAATTCCCCAACTAATGCCTTTCTTATATTTTGAAGATAGACTAGATTTTCCTGTAGCTCAGTCTGCAAAGAATCTACCTTTTCTGAATTATCTAGTGCTTGTTTTTTGAGTCTTGTAGAGGAGTACCCCGGTATGTATTCTCTAAGAGGGGTAAAAGCAATTAGAAGTGTAGTAGCTGCAATAAGCACTACCGTAAAAAGTGTACTTACGACAAATACATTAAGCCTACTTAATTTAAAGGAGATACGTTCTTCAAACGTATCTTCATTAAGTATTACCAGCCTGTATTTATGAAGTAGCTTTTTCTTTAATTGTTTTCTTCGAACCTTCTTTTTTGCCATGTAAACGCAAATATAAGTATATGTAAAATAATGTCTTTATTTCCATTGTAATTATTCATGAGAGGTTTCATCTTACGCAATTGATGTTCCTGTTTTGGGCGCTCCTTTACCTCTTTATTATTTACGTTAGAAAAAGGCTTTTAGCCTTTTAACTTATAGGGCAATGATGGTTTCAACTTTTCTTGTTACTTTTGTTTAACAAAATTTTTTATGATGATGTCACTTAGTATATTTTTAGGGATGATTGGCCCATGGCAAATTGTTCTTATTGTAGTTTTAATTTTATTACTTTTTGGTGGTAAAAAGATTCCTGAGTTGATGCGTGGTTTGGGTAGCGGTATTAAAGAATTCAAAAACGCTTCAAAAGAAGAAGATCAAGAAGAGCAAAAAGATTAATTTTTAAGAAATATGTAAAAAAATCCCGCAGTTGCGGGATTTTTTTGTTTTTAGGTTCTGTCTTCAAATGTGCCAAAAGACCTACTCAACAACTTCTTTCCATCAAGAGTACATTCTATTTACCCTGGATATGTTTGCACAATATTTGTCGCAATCTAAGTTGGGTACTGAAGCGCTCTATGGGTAGTTCCTTGTAGATGTTTGTTGCCATTTTTTGGAGATTTCAGTATCGTCATTTCTACGCGTCTGCCAAAGGCGACAAGGAGAAATCTGCCTAGTTGTTTGCACAATGGCTATGAGGGTACTCATCAGACACCCATAAAGTTAAGGGTAAGTTGCTGCGCTCTTTTGATATGACCGGGTGTTTTTGTGTTTGTTTTTCTACAGTACTTAAATTATAAAAATGATCTGCTTTTATCTTTTTTGCTTCTCCAAAAAAGAAAGAAAAAAGGAGACTTTCCCATAGGTGTTTTTAAAAGCTTTTACAAAGGTAGGTGCGAGCCCTGAGCCGATCGAAGGGTGATGCCTATATTTCAGCGTCGTCATTTCTACACGTCTGCCAAAGGCGACAAGGAGATAGCTATCTGGCACTTCGAGAGCCTCAGTGCCCTTAAATTGTTGGCTTCGACTTCGCTCAGCCGTCCGTGAGCAAATTTGTTTTAAGTATAACAAAGCCTTTTTTCACGTAATCAGGGGGCTGAGCGGAGTCGAAGCCCCTTTTTTGATTGTTTAAGGCAACTTATGGAATGTATTAAGGCTTACCAAACGAGGTAGTACTTAATCAATCATAGAAAGTTGAATGCGCTTTCTTGCCACATCTACCTCTAATACTTTTACCTGTACATGTTCATGAAGGGAAACCACGGTTGAGGGATCGCTTACGTATTCATTCTTAAGCTTTGAGATATGTACTAAGCCACTTTCTTTGATCCCAATATCAACAAAGCAACCAAAATTGGTAATATTATTAACGATTCCCGGAACCTTCATGCCTGGTTTTACATCATTGATGGTTTTAAGTTCTTTGGAAAATTCAAAAACTCTCGCTTTTTTTCTAGGGTCTCTTCCAGGCTTTTCTAATTCTTTAATAATATCTTCAATAGTTGGTAAGCCTATATCTTCTGAAATATACGTAGCTTTTTGTATTTTGTGTATAAGCTCTTTATTCCCAATAAGGTTTTCTATCGTGGTCTGTTGGTCTTTTGCCATCTTTTTAACCAACTCATACCGCTCTGGGTGAACGGCTGAATTATCTAATGGATAGGCTGGATCTGTAATTCGTAAAAAAGCTGCTGCCTGTTCAAAAACTTTATCACCCAGTCTTGGAATTTTTAATAGCTCTTTTCGGGTAGCTATGGTGCCATTACTCGCTCTGTATTTCACTATATTTTCTGCTAATACAGCCCCAATACCAGATACATAACTCAATAAAGGGGCGCTTGCAGTGTTTACATTAACGCCTACGCTATTCACACAACTCATGATCACTGTATCTAATTCATTTTTTAGCTTATTTTGATCTACATCGTGCTGGTATTGTCCTACGCCTATAGATTTGGGGTCTATTTTAACCAACTCTGCTAAAGGGTCTGCTAATCTTCTTCCAATAGATACTGCGCCTCTTACGGTAACATCATAGTTAGGGAATTCTTGTCTGGCAATTTTGGAGGCAGAATAAATAGAGGCTCCATTTTCATTTACTACAAAAACCTGTAAATCTTGTTCAAAAGGAATTCTTTTAATAAAAGCTTCGGTTTCTCTGGATGCTGTTCCATTTCCAATCGCTATCGCTTCTATTTTATAGGCATTTACCAAAGACTTTATTTTTTTTGATGCTTTGCTAGTTTCACGTTGAGGTGGGTGGGGGTAGATGTTTTCATTATGCAGTAAATCTCCTTTTTCGTCAAGACATACTATTTTACAACCACTTTTATATCCGGGATCAATTGCTAAAATGCGCTTTTCTCCCAAGGGAGCAGCTAGGAGTAGTTGTCTTAAGTTGGTTGCGAATACCTTTATGGCAGCTGCATCTGCTTTCTCCTTGGCTTCTTTAATGATTTCATTAGATAAGGCGGGTAGTAATAATCTTTTATAAGCATCTTCTATGGCCATGAATACTTGATCTATACTGCTTCTTACCTCCGTTTTGATAATGATATGATCTATTATATCTAAGGCTTCTTCTTTGTCTATTTCAATTTTTACCTTTACGACTCCTTCATTTTCTGCTCTTAAAATGGCTAAAAGCCTGTGTGAAGGACATTTTGCGATAAGTTCACTCCAATCAAAATATTGCTGATACTTGAGGCTGGTTTCTTTTTCACTAGCTTCTTTTAATACCTGTGAAGTTATATGGGCTTTTTTTCTTAGCCAGCTTCTAAGCCTGTTTCTTACCCTACTATTTTCATTAATCCATTCTGCTATAATATATCTTGCTCCTTGCAAGGCGTCTGCGGTACTTGGTACCGTATGAGATGTAAAACGCACCGCGGTATTCTCTACCTCTGCATCCTGCTGCTTCATAATGATCTTTGCCAAAGGTTCTAATCCATTTTCTCTGGCTACGGAAGCTTTTGTTTTGCGTTTCTTTTTAAAAGGTAAATAAATGTCTTCTAATTGAAGCATAGAGGATGCCTGTAAGATGTTTTCTTTTAATTGAGGTGTAAGTACGTTCTGTTCTTCAATTGCTTTTAAAATGGCTGTTTTGCGCTTTTCCATTTCGTCATACAATTTAACCGCTTTAAAAATATCCATAATGGCTACTTCATCAAGGTTTCCTGTAGCTTCTTTTCTGTATCTGGCAATAAACGGAATGGTACAATCTTGTTCCATCAGCTTAATTGTATTGGTGATGTTTTTAAGAGGTAAGGAAGTGGTTTGCGCCACAAATGCTGCTTTATTCATGAAAAGATTTCTTGATTTATAGATTATAAATTTGTGATTACAGTTGCCTTTTTTTAGGATTTTTACTCATTTAAACCCATTTTGATGCATTATATCTATTTTATTTAATAGCTCTAACTATTATAAATATATTGTTCTCGCTATTAATCATTTAAACAATTTATTTATGAATAAATTTCTACTACTAAAAGACATTTATACAGAAGCTTTCAAAAATCTTGGGCATTATATGGTCGCTTCTTATTTTAAAATTTTAACCTGGTTTTGTGTAGGATGCATTGGCATTGTAATGTATGCATTCCTTTATCGCATGGCTACAGGATATAACTTTTAAAAGTATTTATTAGTTTAAAAAAAAGGCGCTTTCACAAGCGCCTTTTTTTGTGCTATGTTTTATTTTTTATTCAATTTTAAGTGTTTTCAATATGGCTTCTAACTCAAACATATAGTCTCTTTTATTGGTAGAGGGTGCAAACGTAAACCCTTCTACCACTACTAAACGATCATTTTTAGGGTCTTCAACTATATAAGAAATAAAAGGACCGGCCATAAAATAACCTGTAATATCCCACATTCCTTTAACCTCCAGTGCAGGTTTATTTGCTATTTGGGCTTCAAAAAGATAAGGTGCATACGCTTTTTCAGTGGTCATATAAGAATCTTCTACTGGACCGGGAATGTATTTTTTACCTATTGAATCTCTCATCTGTATAATGCTTTGTATTTGGGTAGAATCATTAGGAATACTATTTATAGGCATTTCATAAACCAATATATTCATAGAGCCTTTGAGAATTTCACGATCTATCCAGAAGAAATTTTCTTCTTCTTTGGCTATTTTGTAAACAGATGGCATGGTAAGCGAAACGCCCAATTTTTCTTTTAAAGCCGTTTCTTTATTAAGCGATCTTAGTATTCTCTTTTGCTTCTCATCTAGTTCCAGTTGTTTCATTTCCTGAATAACCGCAGGTGCATTCTTCTGAATAAGTTGAATGATTTCTTCTTCATTCTCTCCTTTAAAATAAGCTATTTTCTGAGGCCTAGCGTATACTTCATCCTTAATTCCTGTTGCAGAAGTAATGTCTTTTTCAATTATAATGATGTTTCTACTATTGCGTACAAAATCACTAAAAACTACGGGAGGCATTTGATGTATTGAAAATAAAGGCTCATCCCAAGGAAGACCATCAACAGGTGCTGCAAAATATTTTCTTAATTCGTCACCCACCTCTCCTTTCCACAAATCATTATCAATAATTACAGAAAGTGAGTTGATTGCGCCTACCGATTTTGGAAGGTATTTTTCTCCTTTACTTTCGTTACAAGAATAAATGGTAGCCAACAATAGAATAAATAAAACAGCTCTTTTCATACTTTTCCTTTTATAATTAACAGTTACATAATTTAAGCCTCATACCGGGCTTTAATTTAGTACCGCTAATACCGTTCCAATTTTTAAGATTTTCTACAGAAACGCCAGAAAATTTTTGGGCGATAGTCCATAAAGAGTCTCCAGATTGTACCGTATATAATTTTAGATTTGCATTTTTGCTATTTAATTTCTTAGGCGCTACTGTTTGTTTTTTGGAAGTCTTGGGTGCTTTAAAATTAGGTTTTCTTGGGTAAATAGTAAGTCTTTGACCTATTCTAAGGTTATTACTTCTAAGACCGTTCCATCTTTTGATGTCTCTAACTCTAACTCCATATCTATTAGCAATTTTACCGAGAAAATCTCCACTTCTTACCCGATATCGAATTTTTGCATCTACTTTCACCAATTGCGGAAGTGGTTTTTCACGTTTCGCTAATTCTGAAGTCACATATGCATAAATAGAATCCTCGTTTGCTACAAACCTGCCAATGGCCTCTGTACTGAGTCTTAAAGAATAATCTTTACCATCTACAACCGGAATGATGTCTAATTTATACGCTGGATTCAAAAATGCGACTTGCTCCTTCTCAATACCCGTAAGTTCTGAAATATGATCAAATCCTATCATCTTTTTTACAGAAACCGTATCGGTTTCAAAATAAGGTACTGGATTCTTTGTTCGTTTAAATCCGTGTTCTTCTGCATATTCAAAAATATACATGGTGGCTAAAAAAGCAGGAACATATCCAGCCGTTTCTCTGGGTAAATAAGGTCTTAAATTCCAATAATTTTTATATCCTCCAGAACGCCTAATTGCTTTAGATACATTTCCTGGTCCAGAATTATAGGCGGCAAGAGCAAGATCCCAATCTTCAAAAATCTCATATAGTTTGGCAAGATATCTTGCTGCTGCAGCTGTTGATTTAAGAGGATCCATACGTTCATCTACATAACTATTTACATCTAGTTTGTACATTCTTCCCGTAGAAAACATAAATTGCCATAGCCCAGTGGCACCCACTCTTGACCTGGCACGAGGGTTTAATGCAGATTCTACTATGGCGAGATACTTCACTTCCAGAGGAATGTCATGAACGTCTAATTCCTGCTCAAACATTGGAAAGTAGTAATCGCTTTTATCCATAAGTTTTTGAAGGGAAGTTCTTCTTCGCTTTAAAAAACTCTTAATCACACTTTCTAATGACGGATTGTATTCAATATTAAAAGGTGTTCTTTGGTTAAGTCTTGCTAATCTTGCTTTTAAAGTATCTGTTGGTAGTTCTGCAAAAGCAATACTATCATCATAGGGAAGGTTTTGTACCTCTTTGTAGATAGTATCAAATAGATTAGATTTAAGTATTTCTTGTTTCCATAAGCTGTCTATTCGTGAAGCCACAGGATTATCTAATAAACTAATTTTCTCTTTTCCTCTTGAAAATAAGCCATTTATTTGAGAAAAATCGTTGGTATCGTCCATCAAAATTCCAGACGGAATACTATCTATTACTATGGTATCTTTTTTTACAATTTTTGTTTGCGAATTGTTTTCTTCTGGCGATTGTTGAGACCAAGAAAAACTCGTAAACAGTATGGTAAATGCCAGAATTATCTTCTTCATCTTCATATGCTTGTAGTACTTTAAACAGAATTTATGCTAAAATCGTATTTTTTGGGCGAATACCCAATTAAATAAATCTTAAAGCTTTTAAAATATGACTGTTTTGCATGATCGTGCAAAACAAATTAATACTTCTTCTAATTCTAAATGGAGATGTATACAACTAAAAAATCCCGAGAGTAGGGCTCGGGATTCTTTATGTTAAACCGATAGTTTTTAAGCTTGGGGCGTATAACTATCTATATGTCTGCTTCACTAAATGACACTGTAAACATACACCAAAACTACATTTAGATAAAACTTTTGTTGTGAACCTCTTAAATTATGTGGTAAAAAAGAATCATGAGTACAATCAGATCACTTTTTGAAGTTTATTTCCCCGTTCTTTTATTCTTGACCTCTCTGCTATCATTATCAAAAATTACTATTTCGAAAAAGAAAAGTTTTGAAAATAAAAAAATCCTGAGAGTAGGGCTCAGGATTTTTTTATGTTAAACTGATAGTTTAAAGCTTGGGGCATTCACTATCTATTTTGCTATTTTCACTTTGACACTTCAAACATATCACAAACCTATCATGTTAAAAAATTTATGTTGTGAAAATGTTGTTTTTTGTGGTGAAATTGAAATTATTACAACAAAATAAAAAAATAATTTTTTTGTCTTGTCTAAATAACTCTTTGTTGAAAATTTGCTGTGTTATATTTTACGCTTAAAACTAAAAAATCCCGAGAGTAGGGCTCGGGATTCTTTATGTTAAACCGATAGTTTTTAAGCTTGGGGCGTATAACTATCTATATGTCTGCTTCACTAAATGACACTGTAAACATACACCAAAACTACATTTAGATAAAACTTTTGTTGTGAACCTCTTAAATTATGTGGTAAAAAAGAATCATGAGTACAATCAGATCACTTTTTGAAGTTTATTTCCCCGTTCTTTTATTCTTGACCTCTCTGCTATCATTATCAAAAATTACTATTTCGAAAAAGAAAAGTTTTGAAAATAAAAAAATCCTGAGAGTAGGGCTCAGGATTTTTTTATGTTAAACTGATAGTTTAAAGCTTGGGGCATTCACTATCTATTTGCTATATTTCATTTTGACATTTCAAACATATAGCAAACACCTCAGTTTGGAAAATTTATGTTGTGAAGTAGTTATTTTTTGTGGTGAAAATATCAATTATTGTAATTAACCAATAAAAATACTAAAGTTTGATTAGGCATATTCTAGAAAAAAATCCCGAGCAGTAGGACTCGGGATTTTTTTATTTAATTGATAGCATAAAGCTTGGGGCTTACTATCGTTTTTCTGTTCTCATTTAAACAATTCAAAGATGCAATTATTAAAAATACCCTAAAGAAAAATGTGGTGAAGTGACGTAAAGGTGTGGTGTACTACAAAGAACTACAGATGAATGGTTTTTATTTGTTTTACATTTATGATACTGCTCCGTAATAACGCAAAAAAAAGTTCCGAGAAGTAGGCTCGGAACTTTCTGTAAGTTTTGATAGCTAAAGGCTTGGGGCATTTACTATCTGCAATAATTTTCTCATTAAGGCACCATAAATTTATGCAGAAAGGTTTTTTCTTAAAAATTATTGTTGTGAATGCCCTTTATTTTGTTGTGAAAATAGGTTTTACTCTTTAATAGCAGCAATTCCTGGTAACACTTTCCCTTCTAAACTCTCTAACATAGCCCCACCGCCAGTTGATACATAACTTACCTTATTTTCAAATCCAAATTGCTTGACCGCTGCTACCGAATCTCCACCTCCTACTAATGAGAAAGCACCATTTTTGGTAGCCGCTTCAATAAAATTTCCAATAGCTATAGTACCTGCTGCAAATGAAGGCATCTCAAATACACCAATAGGGCCATTCCAAAGAATGGTTTTAGAATTGGTAATTACTTTTTCAAAGTGTTGAAGTGTTTGTGGGCCTGCATCTAACCCTTGCCAGCCATCTGGAATTTCATTTACTGCTACAGTTTGTGTGTTAGCATCATTACTAAAGCTATCCGCAGCAATTACATCTACTGGTAAATGTACTTCTACGCCTTTTTTTGCTGCCTCAGCCAATATCGTCAAGGCCAGTTCTTGTTTATCATCTTCGCAGATAGAATCTCCTATTTTTCCTCCTTTAGCCTTCACAAAAGTATACGTCATTCCACCACCTATAATTAGATGATCTACTTTGTCTAGAATGTTTTCAATAATGGTAATTTTTGAAGAAACTTTAGATCCTCCTAAAATAGCTGTAATAGGTTTTTCTCCACTTGCCATTACCTTATCAATTGCTTCTATCTCTTTTGCTAACAATTGTCCAAAACATTTGTTTTCTGGAAAAAACTGAGCCACAACCGTTGTAGAAGCATGCGCACGATGCGCAGTTCCAAAAGCATCATTCACATAAATATCACCTAATCTTGCTAATTTTTCTGCAAATTCTACATCTCCTTTTTGCTCTTCTTTATAAAATCTTAAATTTTCAAGTAGTAAAATTTCACCATCTTTTAAATTGGCCGCAGCCTTTTCTGCTTCCTCTCCTACACAATCATTCACAAATTTAACATGAACCCCAATGATATCTGAAACCTTGTCAATGATATGTTTTAAAGAAAATCTTTCTTCAACTCCGTTAGGGCGCCCTAAATGACTCATAAGAATGGCACTTCCCCCATCTTCAAGAATTTTAATAATGGTAGGTTTTGCCGCTTCAATTCTTGTAGCGTCTGTTACTTGAAAGTTTTCATCAAGCGGAACATTAAAGTCTACGCGTATTAAAGCCTTTTTGTTTTCAAAATTAAAGTCATTAAGTGTTTTCATCGTATTCAAATATTTACCCGCAAATGTACATATTTCTGCTATTTCTGGGTGTTTCCATTAAGAAAGAAATCTATTTTTTTAATCTGTGCTTCCAAGTCAAAAAGTTATATTTGCGTTATGCTATTTAGTGAAGTACTGGGTCAAGATTATATAAAAAAACACCTTACTACCAGTGTAGATAATAAAAGAGTTTCTCATGCACAATTGTTTGTTGGTAATGAGGGAACGGGCACTTTGGCAATGGCCATTGCCTATGCGCGTTATTTACTTTGCGAAAATACTCAAGGAGAAAATGAAGGCGGGAATGCAGCTTGCAACCTTAAATTTGAGCATTTATCACATCCTGATCTTCACTTTGCTTTTCCTGTAGCGGCAAATCATAAAGTTAAATCTCATCCTGTAAGTGCTCACTTCTTAGAAGAATGGAGACAGTTTATTAAAGAACAGCCGTATGGCAATCTTTTTGATTGGCATAGGCTTATTGGAATTGAAAAAAAACAAGGACAGATAGGGGTTGATGAAGCTCAAGACATCGTTAAATCTTTAAGTCTCAAGTCTTATGAAGGTGGCTATAAAATTATGATTATCTGGATGGCAGATAAACTCAATATTGCCGCATCTAACAAACTCCTTAAACTTATTGAAGAGCCTCCCACTAAAACACTCTTTATTCTTATTACTGAAGATGAGGAACAAATTATTCAAACTATTAGATCTAGGTGCCAAGTCTTACATTTCCCACCACTTGCAGCGGTTGTAATTAAAAATGCATTACTTAAAAAAGGTGCCTCAGAAAAAATTGCAGAAAAAATTGCGCATCAAAGCAATGGGAATTTTAATAAAGCGATGGATCTGTATTTAAAAGATTCTGAAGAGCATATTTTTGAAAAATGGTTCATCTTATGGGTAAGAAGTGCTTTCAAAGCAAAAGGGAATAAAAGTGCTATTCACGACCTTATTAATTGGAGTGAACAGCTAGCAGCTTCTGGTAGAGAAACTCAAAAACAATTTTTACACTATTGCCTTGATACTTTTAGGCAGGCAATGCTATTAAATTATAAATCTGGTTCTTTAGTATTTGCAGAGTTTCAAGATGAAGGGTTTCAATTAGAAAAATTTGCCCCTTTTATACATGGTAATAATATTATCGCTATCACCAAGGAGGTAGAAGATGCTATTTATCATATAGAACGAAATGGAAATGCAAAAATAGTTTTTACAGATTTATCCATAAAATTAACACGCTTACTGCATTCAAAATCCGATTAATCATGGAAAAAATTACAGAAATATTATTATTAGCCTTTCTTAGTATCACTTTTTTACAAAGCGGACTTGATAAAGTAATAGACTGGAAAGGTAATTTAGATTTTATCAAGTCTCATTTTGCTAAAACCTTTTTAAAAAATTCTGTCCCCGCTTTATTGGGTATCGTTCTATTTATTGAGATAGTGGCTGGTATTTTAAGTTTAGCAGGAATCTGGGAGCTTTTTAAGAGCGGTGCATCCGCTTTAGGCTTCTATGGTGCAATTCTGTCTTGTGTAGCCCTTTTAATGTTGTTGTTTGGGCAAAGAGTTGCCAAAGATTATGAAGGTGCAAAAACTATTGTAATTTATTTTATTCCTACCATATTTACAGTCTTTTTATTGCAATAATACATGGTTTGTGAAATGAATGAAAATGCTTAAAATGGAATTTTGTTTTGGAACTATATGTATGTTACATAAAACAATTCTCACATTTGCCTTGAATTAAAATTTGAGACACTACTACTTCTCTATTAGGGATATTAGGAATATGAACATCTATTGCTACACAATCAACCTTACCACAGCTTATGCATTGAAAATGTGGATGTGCATCAATGTGTTTAGAACATGTACATGCGTTACACTTTGCATACCACTTGATTCCGTTCTTGTCAAGAAAAGAGTGTAAAATACCATCATCCTCAAGTTTGTCTAGTACACGATAAACAGTAGTTTTATTAAGCTTTGAATGAAGTCTTTTAATCAAGTCTATGGCAGAAATAGCTTCTGCGGCACTCTTAAATTCAGAAAGTAAAACTTTAACAGATTGTGTTTTTCTAATAATTCCCATATACAAATTTATTACAACTAAGTTGCAATAACAAATTATATGATTACTTTTGCAACTCAGTTGCATTATTAAAACTATACGGTGAGATTAATTTTAGATAAATCCGACATTTTTGGCGCACTTGCAAGTACTTTATGTGTAATTCATTGTCTTGCAACCCCTTTTATTTTTATAGCTCATACCAATTCTGTTACTGATAGTGAAAGCAGTCTGATTTGGTGGCGAAATTTAGATTATATTTTTTTGATTATTTCATTTTTTGCAGTAGCTCGCTCAGCTAAAAACACTTCTAAAATCTTTATGAAGCCATTACTATGGATAAGTTGGATTACTTTATTTCTATTAGTCATAAATGAAAAAGTAAAATGGGTTTCGTTACCAGAAACTATAATTTATATAACCGCTATTACCCTTGCAGTTTTACATATTTATAATTTAAAATTCTGCCAGTGTAAAACCTATAAATGTTGTACTTACAATGAATAAAAATAAAATTGAAACCATAGGTGATAATCATATATCAACCCGTACAGATACGCCTTTACGTGCTGATGCATTTGAAAAATCTGATGAAGAAAAAATTAAAAATATTAAGCATCATTTTGAAAAAATAATGGAAGAGCTTGGTCTTGATTTATCTGATGACAGCTTATCTGGTACACCTTATCGCTTTGCCAAAATGTATATAAAAGAACTTTTTTATGGTTTAGACCCTAAAAATAAACCTTCTCTATCAGTTTTTGAGAACACATATGGTTATGAGAAAGTACTCGTGGAACAAAACATTGCAATTGATTCTTCTTGTGAACATCATTTTTTACCAATTACTGGTCTAGCTCATATTGGTTATGTTCCAAAAGATAAAGTGATTGGGCTGTCAAAAATAAACAGACTTGTTGATTATTATGCCCACCGGCCTCAAGTTCAAGAAAGACTTTCTCTGCAAATTTTAAAAGAATTACAAAAAACACTAGAAACAGATGATGTAATAGTGGTGATCTCTGCTAAACATCTTTGTGTTTCTTCAAGAGGTATAAAAGATAAGAAAAGCTTTACTACTACTTTAGAATATGGCGGATGCTTTTCTAAAAAAAGTAACCGAAAAGAATTTCTAAACATCATTAATCAACAAATACAATAGAAGCTATAAGATTTATGGCATAACTAGTTTACTTAGCTTTTTAAAGCAATAAAAGTATTATGCATAAAGTTTATTTAAGTAAATATGGAGGCTATCATTACAATTGTTGGTTTTTTGGGAGCTGGTAAAACAACTTTATTAAGACACTTAATAACCAATTATATGTATAATGGTTGGAATCCATATGTAATTTTAAATGATTATGAAAACGCAAACCTTGATGCCCTTCAATTGACCGATAAAGTTGAACCAAATAGCATTAGAGCTCTTACTGGTAGTTGTATTTGTTGCAGTGGTATAAATGAGTTGAGAAATTACGTAAACCGTATTCCTGAACGAACTAATGGAATCACTTTGATTGAGGCTAATGGTACTTCTGATGCTTGTGCCTTAATGGAATTTCTAAGTATTGGACTAAACGATAGGTTTTCACCTCCCATTCAATTATCGGTGGTTGATGTTAAAAACTGGCAAAAACGAAAAGAACACAATGAACTGGAATCAAATCAGATACAAGTATCTTCGTTGATTGTCCTTACACATATTAATAGAACAACAGCCAATAGACAAGCTTTAGTTGTTAGAGAACTAAAAGAGCTTAATCCTTTTGCTAAGATTTTAATAATGGATGATGTTGACATTATACTTCTTCCGGAACTCATACCATCTAAAAACAAAGCTCAAGAACTAGACCATGACAAATCCCATTGGTCTTCTTGCTCCTGTGATTTGCCAAATTTACCCGACCTGAATTGTATTTATTATATCTGCCAAACACTACCCAAAAGTATTCTTCGGGTAAAAGGTTTCACCAGAGTTGGAACCGAAAAAACATATACTTCTTTTGAAAGAAATCCAGATGGGGAAGTTTTTGTGCGGCCATTTAATGGAATACCGGTCACCAGTCCTAAACTATTAACTATTGGGCCTAATAGCAAAGTTTCATTACTAAAAAAAATAATCGAGGAAAGTATTATTCATGCAAATTCAAATTTAGCATAAGAACGAAGTAATGTGTACCCCAATAAAACGCACTGTAAAAAAAGCCATAATTAATACAAGGTTTGGCGTTTAATCCAAAGTTAAATATATTTGATTATGTATTTTAATACAGTGCTAAATTATAGCTAAGACGCTATCTTCTATTAGTTTGAAGCCTCATTAAGCGCCTTTAACACTTCTTCTGTAATATCCTTGTCATCTGTGCCGTATAGAACACTTCCTGCTTCATTTGCTCCCAGAATATATGTGTACTTGTTCTTTTTTCCAAAGTCTTTAACGAATTCCTTTACTTTCTTTACTACCGAATCCATTTCTTTCTGACCTTCTGATTGCAATTGTTGTTCTTCTATTTGCAATTGCTGCTGAAAAAACTGTCGCTTTTGAAGTAGCTCATTATATTTAGTTTGTGCATCTTTCTGACTCATCTTAGCTGCTGCTGCATCAAAGGCCTGTGCTTCTATTTGAAAGGCCTTAGATATACTGTCTGTTTTCTTATCAAAACGTTCTGCCTTTTTCTTAAATTTTTCTTCTAAAGCTTTTTTCTCCTTGTATTCATTAATCACTTTAGAATTATCAATAAAAGCTATTTTGTCTTGCTGACATGCTACCAAGAGTCCGGCAGCAAAAATTCCCATTACTATTCTTTTCATTATTTCTATAATTAATTGCTGCAAAAATAATAAAGTGAATCATATTACTAGACTAAAAAAAATTAACTGAGCCTTAATAGTAAAAATTGATATTAAGATAAGCATACATAATTTTATCTTATAGAAACCGAATCATTTTGTAATCTCTTATGGCGTGTTTTTGATTGCAGCGATGGAATTATGTTTGTCCGGCAGTGAAAGTGCCTTAAATCGCTTTAAAATGGATTTTTAGGTGTTTTTAATGACATAAATAAGTGAAGAATATTGTTTTGTCTTATTTCCTTTCCAATTAGAAACAAATCCAGTAAAAAAAGCTTTCATCACATTCATTTTACCAGTTTTATATTTTTCTGAAAGTAGGCTTACGTAATAGGCATCGAATTTCATGGGAATTATTTCAACCACTTTCATTTCATGTTTTTCAAAAATCTTTTGAATTGATGTTTGCGAAAAATGCCAAAGGTGCCTTGGAACATCATAGGCCGCCCAATATTGTTTGTAATGCAACGCATCATAAGATTTAAAATTTGGCACGGCTACAAACAAGGTTCCATTACTCACCAATACTTTCCTAAGACTTTCTATTTGTTTATCTAAATCCTGAATATGTTCCAATACATGCCACATAGTAATGGCATGAAATTTATTTTCAATCAAATCATCTAGGTCTGGATTCAATTGTATTCCTTTATTCTCAGCCCTTGCTCTGGCATCTTCATTAGGCTCTATTCCGCTTACCTCCCATCCTGAGGTTTTTGCCTCTACCAGAAAATCTCCAGTTCCAGCTCCTATATCTAATAACCTACCTTTTGAATGATGGTGTTTTTCTAGATAACTAAGCTTGTTTGCAAGCGTATAATTTTTTACCCATTGATACACTTTTTCAAAAAGTGTTCTTTTACCATCGGTGTGAGAAATGTAAGCTTCGCTGTTATAATATGCCTCCAGGTTATCTGGAACTGGATCTGTTTTTAGCATATCGAATACGGCATCATAAACGAGTTCAAATTCTTCACCAGAAACACTGTGATCTTTACATTTCATGAATAGAAGCTTTTTACTTTACTTTAGAGCTCAAAATACGTGTCTTTTAAATCTTCAAGATATCGAAGTACTAATTTATGATAAATTGATGTTTCAGACAGACAATCTGCATCATCTATTCTTGAAACACTAATGGCAACATAATCATAAGTAGACTCATCAACAGAAATATCATCTGCGTTTTTAGAAATAATTGCGTTGATAAAATTAATTTTTTGTTCTTTCTTTTCAGGGGTGAAAACAAATAACTCAAAAGAGATATCCTCAAATACTACTGGAATTCGCATGGTACTTTTGAAGGAATGTAAATCATATTTTTCTGCAAGAAAACTTCTAAAATCTATCATTTTTAGATCATTCTGAAAAATAAATGCCGTTTGACTCGTAAAATTTTTCTTTTGAAATTCCTTTCCTTTCATTACCCGATAATCATCAATTGCTGGAGCCTTTTTAATAGTAACACAAGATGAGATGATTAACATAAATGCAGCCAGAAATGTGATTTTTTTCATTTGAATGGTTATAAGTTTCAACAGATATATCAAAAACCAAACCAGGTTTACATGTTTCACGTGGAACAATTCATTTCAGGTAATAGGTTTATGTTATGTTTTAATACATGCCATACTGCCTGTAAAAGCACCTGTACTCATTATATTAGACCTCTTGGTTTCAAAAGAAAAAACGTCCCCTTGAAAACTCATAATGGTTTCTAATAACTAATTAAATGCGAACCGATAATCCAAACGTGTTTTTGGTTTTCAAATACCAACTTATTAACGCCCCATATAAACAAGCATTACACTAATATCGCTTGGTGAAACTCCGCTTATTCTTGATGCTTGAGATAACGTAACTGGACGTATATTTTTTAGTTTCTCCCTTGCTTCAAAAGACAATGATTTTAGTTTATCGTAATTAAAACTAGCTGGGATTTTTATGTCTTCTAATCTGTTTAATTTATCTGCATTCAACTTTTCTTTCTCTATATAACCTGCGTATTTTATTTCTATTTCAGAATGCTCCAGCACTTCTTTATTTAATGCGTTATCATTTACATATTCATTTACAGAAGTAACGGTTAATAACTTCTCCATGGTTACATTGGGTCTTGAAAAAACCTTATACATTTTATCTGCCTGTTTCATTGGTGAAGAATTGATGCCCTCTAAAATTGGATTTGCTTCTTCTGGTCTTATGCTTGTTTCTTTAAAGAAACGGATAAACGCTTGAGACTCCGTTCGCTTTTTTTCCATAGCCCTCAACCTATCTTCTTTTGCAAGCCCTATTTCATATCCTAAAGGAGTAAGTCTTATATCTGCATTATCTTGCCTCAACAATGTTCTGTACTCTGCTCTTGAAGTAAACATTCTATATGGTTCTTCTGTTCCCTTGGTGATTAAATCATCTATAAGAACGCCTATATAAGCTTCGTTTCTTTTAAGTATAAAAGGCTCCTTTTCTTGTATTTTAAGACTTGCATTGATACCTGCCATCAAACCTTGTGATGCCGCCTCCTCATAACCCGTAGTGCCATTTATTTGTCCCGCAAAATAAAGACCGCTTATCGGTTTCGTTTCCAATGTATGCTTTAACTGTGTGGGCGGAAAATAATCATACTCTATAGCATATCCTGGTCTAAAAAACTTCACCTTCTCAAAACCTACTACAGAACGTAATGCTTTAAACTGGACATCCTCAGGCAATGAAGTCGAAAAGCCATTTACATAGACCTCCACCGTATTCCAACCTTCTGGTTCTACAAAAATTTGATGTCGATCTTTATCTGCAAATCTATTTATTTTGTCTTCAATAGAAGGACAATATCTTGGGCCTATACTTTTTATTCTACCATTGAACATTGGTGATCTATCAAAGCCTTCTCTCAACAAATCATGAACCAAAGCGCTGGTATACGTCATATGACAATCTCTTTGTTCCGCAAGAGGACTTGTTTTCTTAGAGTAAGAGAATTTTTCTGGGCTCTCATCACCTGGTTCCACCTTCATTTTAGCATAATCTAAAGATCGTCCATCTACTCGTGGCGGTGTTCCCGTTTTCATTCGACCCGATTCAAAACCAAATTCCAATAGATTTTCTGTAATTCCCGTAGACGCCTTTTCACCTGCTCTACCTCCACCAAATTGTTTATCTCCTATATGTATAAGACCATTTAAAAAAGTACCATTAGTTAACACCACAGCTTTTGCCCTTACATCTATCCCCAGTGACGTTCTAACGCCAGTAATTTTATCATTATCTATTAAAAGCCCAGAAACCATTTCTTGATAAAAATCCAAGTTGGGCGTACGTTCTAACATTAGCCTCCATTCTTCTGCAAATCGCATTCTGTCACTTTGAGCCCTCGGACTCCACATAGCGGGTCCTTTAGACTTGTTAAGCATTTTAAACTGAATTGCAGACATGTCTGTAATCAACCCACTATAGCCTCCCAATGCATCTATTTCACGTATTATTTGTCCCTTGGCAATTCCTCCCATTGCAGGGTTGCAAGACATCTGGGCTATATTCTGCAAATTCATTGTAATTAACAGTGTCTTAGAACCCATATTTGCTGCAGCGGCGGCAGCCTCTGAACCTGCATGACCTGCCCCAACCACTATTACATCATACTCTTTATCAAACATAAAACACAATTTCTGTTCCACGTGGAACATGAATACCATTTACCGTTCCACGTGGAACATACTTATTTTCTCTGATTCTTTAGACCTCATCACAAACCTGTCCTGATCCTTTTTATCCTTGTATCCCATAAGATGTAGCAAGCCATGTGCCATTACCCTCTTTAGTTCTTCATCAAACGATTCTTCATAGGTTTTTGCATTATCCTTAACCCGTTCAATGGAGATGAATATATCACCGGAGATTAATTGTCCCTCAGAATAATCGAAGGTTATAATATCTGTATAAGTGTCGTGATTTAGATATTGCATATTAATTTCATGCAAATATTTGTCTCCGCAGTATATAAAGGTGAGTACCCCACCCTGCTTTTTTTCAGAGGTGATAATATCAATTACCCATTTCCGATAGCTAGATTCATCACCAAGATTAAAATCCGTTTCGTACTGAAAACTAATTTCTTCCTCCGAAATACTCATTGACCTTTCCTTTGTAAATTTGGCGCAAAGGTAATACTTGTCTATTTAATATCTCTAATTGATCAAAGTATTGCTTAATCTTAGGAGTAATTTCGTTGACAGGATTTTGATAACTTATGTTACTACTGGTACTTTCCCTCTCCTTTTTCTCACCTTGCTGTCTAATGGCATTTTCTAATTTTAATAACTGATGCTCCAAATTATTCATTTGTTGTAAAACCCGGTTCGTAACACCTCTTTCTAATAATTCCTGTTCAATTCGTTCCATCTGCCTTATTAACATTTTTCCATTTGCACCTATGCCACTACCTTCTTTGTCTTTAAGCTGATTCTCTAATGCTTCTCTTATCTGTTGTTGTTGTTTGTACATTTCAAACAACTCTTCACTCATCTCTTCTGAAATACCATCTCCTGGTCTTGAACCCTCCTTACCTTCCTTACCCTTATTTTTACCACCTTTAGAACTTTGATTCTCCTCACCATTCTCTCCTTGCCCTTCCTTCCCTTCCGAAGGCTTACCTTGGTTACTCTTTTCCTTACCTTCTTTCATTTGCTTGGAAAGCTGCTGTTGTGATTGTATGATATCTGGTAGTTGAAAGCCTTCAGATGATTTACCTGAACCACTACCCATACTATCTTGCATATTATCTAAAACATTACTCAAAAAATCTGCTAAATTATTGGCTGCAGTTAATACATATTGTTGACTAGCCACCCCCTGATAGATCTGATTCTGAGATAACCTATCTAACGCTTTATCCACATTAAAATATACCTCTGTTATCTCCTTATTTATTACATCAGAAATCTCTGGACGACGTAAAGAAAGTGCAAAAAGACTATCGTCCACATGCTTAAACAAGGTTCTTAACTCATTCTGCTCCCTGAGCCTACGGGCAAATGCTGCACCCGTTTCTGTTTCCACAGATATCTCATTTATTAAGGCCTCTTGATCAAAACTAAACAAGACCAAATTATCCAAAATCTGTCTAAGCATATTTGCATCCTCCTGCATCCCCTCAGAACCTTGTGATTGCATTGATTCCTTCATTTTTTCCTTAAGCTTCTTCATCTTTGCTCCAGCTTTCTTCTGGGCTTTATTAGCTGCAGACTGCTTTCCTTTTGTCTGCTCTTCATTTTCCATAGCCTCCTTATCCAATTCATCCTTGGCCTGCTTTTGATCCATTTTTATACCGTCCTCCAACTGTTTATCCAATCCAAGCTCCATGGGTTTTTTTAAACCTTCATTCTCCTTTTCTAGTGCTTCCAATCCCTTTTTAATATTGTCAAAACTTTCATTTAATTTCTTTTGGGCATCTATCTCGTCCTTGCCCTTATTCAGCTTTGAAAGACTATCCTGTTTCTCACTTACCCTCTCTAGCTCTTTCTGAATTTTATCCGATTTTGCTGTTACATAATAACGCTTTGTCAACTCCAATACTTGTTCAAGACTCCTTTCACTGTTTTGCTGTTGCTTAGAAAGTTCGTCTAACTTTTTTGACAATTCTTCTTTACTCATTTTTTCAGCCAACTTTTCTAACTCCTCCATCAACCTTTCATTCTTCTCCAACTGTTTTTGATGTCTTTCCAAACGTTCTTTTAACATTTTCTCATAAGAAGTCTCTTCTTTATCTTGATTCAACTTTTCAAGACTATTTTCCAATTCCTTATTAAACTTTTTCATCATTTGTTGTTGCGCACTTTGACGCCTCAAGGTTTGTTGCAGTTTTCGCTTATCATTGAAATTATTAAAAGACTTTTGCTTTTGTTCCTGAGCTAATGATTTGATCTCTTTGATTCCATCATTCATTTTCTGCAATCCATTACTCAGCTGATTTAATGCTTTCTTTTGCTGCTCTAAATTTTCCTCCAATCTATTATTTTCATTCAAGATATACAGCGAAAAAACTTCACTCTTGGCGGCTTTAGCTCCATTAATCCCATCATTATCTTTTACCTCTATATAGTATTGATAATTTGTACCTTCTTTTAATTTTCTCTGTCCTGGAAACTGAAAAATTTCATCTTGATAACCTGAACGATTCTTTGCCAAAGACTCTGTTTTCTTTACACTTGGAAAATTACTATCATAATAGACCAAATTCAACTCCGAAACACCATAATCATCTGAATATCTGACACTTATATAATTATTATTCGTTTTGGAAGAATCTTTAAGCACCTCTACATTAATTTTTGGATATCTATCCTTCAAAATCCGAATTTCATACTGTAACCTTTCGTAATTGGGTAACTCCTCACTACCAGTGATTAACTCATACTGCCAACTTTTATATAGTCTTTTAGACAGTATAAAATCAGTCTCGCTCTTATCTAATCTATACACTGTATCTCTGTCTGAAAGTTCTACCAAAGCGGCATTCTTTGTGGTAGCCACCCAGCGCACCTTAGTGCCCTCCGGTGCCTCCGCATTTCCATTATTTTTAATTACTTCATCTGCTCTTCCAGTATAATCAGGGTAATCCATGATCATACTTAATGAAATCAATCTAGGCGCTTTTAACACCTCAATATTTTGTAGAGGTGAAACTACTTCCCCCGATTTAAACCTAAAGCCTCCAGACAAAACCAATGGGCTTTGCATGTGATATTCCCAAACGCCAATGCCTATTGATTGCATAATATACTCATAACCATCTCCCACTAATACAACTTGATCTGGCAACACATCACCTATGGTTGTGACCTCTATACTAAATTCTTGATTTTCAATAGCCGTTAATGAATCATTCAATACTCTAAAATAAAATGGGGCTGGAGGCTCATACGCTATATTATAATTAACTACCCTTTCGTATCCTTGAGAAAACCAATTAATTCTACCACTAACCCAAAAAATAATTAGCAATACCATTGGTATAAGCGTATATATGGCGTACTTCAATCCTTTTCGATAATCTACAGCCTTACCAAAAGGTATTGGAATTAAATGTTCAGATTTTTGTTCTATACTAGCTTGCAGTAATTCGGAACTATCTTTACTTTCAGACAATTGAATGATGTTCAAGAGTCTATCGTCAATATCCTTAAAATGTGTTCCTAATACAATGGAGGCTTCTTTTTCAGACAATCCTTTTCTAAGCCGAAATAGCTGCAATGCAGGAAAAAGAATAAACTTTACAAATAAAGAGGCTTCTATAGCCACAGTTACCCAAAAAATAACCGTCCTTATATCCGTATCAAACCACAAAAAATTTTCCAACAAAACTATTGAGATGAAATATAAGACTCCAATTGTCAAGAATATCATAAAGCCTTTTATTAGCTCATTTATGTGATATCTTCTTATAAAACTATGAAGCTTACTTTTAATGTGATGCAGGTTATTTTCCACTATGTCAAGGATTAACTTTTAAATGTACAATTTTATTTGTTCCCACATTTCCTTAACTTTGATAAGATGATGTTAAAATTGTAGGTTATGACGAATCTCAAGTATTTAACTGCCTATAGCATTCCTACTGTAGCCTTTATTGGTATTTCATTAGAAGGAGTCTATACATTTCTAACGCCTGTATTTGTTTTTATCATAATTCCTTTCATGGAACTCCTATTACCTACCAACCCAAATAACCTTAGTCCAGACGAACGCCTTGCAAAATTAAAAAATAAAATCTTTGATTGGCTGTTATACCTAAATATACCCATTGTATACGGAATTCTTACCTATTCTCTCTACATTATTATTACTCAAAACCTACATTTATATGAGTTAATTGGTCTCATATTTACAACAGGTATTGTCCTGGGATCTAATGGAATTAATGTGGCTCATGAGCTCGGACATAGAAAAACGAAAGTTGAGCGTGCACTGGCCAAAATATTGCTGCTTCCTTCACTCTATATGCATTTTTACATAGAACATAATTATGGGCATCATCTCAATGCTGCCACCAATGAAGATCCTGCTACAGCCAAATTCAATCAAACCGTTTACTCCTTTTGGTTCACCTCTGTTTTCAAACAATATTTCAATGCATGGCTAATTCAACAAAACCTTCTCAAAAGAAATCATTTACCCTTTATTTCGCTCCAGAACGATATGCTCTGGTATAGCGTATTACAGTTCCTATATCTTTTATCAATTTACACATTTTTTGGTGGCTTTGCTGTACTGTTCGTAGTGTCTTTTGCTATCGTAGGATTTACTTTACTTGAAACCATTAATTATATAGAGCATTACGGCCTGCTAAGAAAAAAATTGCCTTCCGGGCGCTATGAACGTGTACGTGAAATTCATTCATGGAATTCCAATCATATTATGGGTAGAATTATTCTGTATGAATTAACGAGACATAGTGATCATCATTATAAATCTGCTAAAAAATATCAAATCCTAGATTATCATGATATAAGTCCACAGATGCCATTTGGCTATCCAACTTCCATGGTTTTATCCCTTATTCCTCCTTTATGGTTTTTCATTATGAATAAAAGAATTCCCCAAGAAATGAAAGAGGCTCATTAGCCTCTCTTCTCCTACCTAAATCATGTATCTTTGAAGAATAATTAAGTTGATTACATACAAAGAACCCTTTTTAATGAATACTAAAATACGCGTACGATTTGCTCCAAGTCCCACCGGACCTCTACATATTGGAGGTGTAAGAACAGCTCTATTTAACTATCTATTCGCAAAACAACACCAAGGAGAATTTTTACTTAGAATAGAAGATACAGATCAAAATCGTTATGTTGAAGGCGCTGAACAATATATTATTGATGCACTAGAATGGTGTGGAATTCTGTATGATGAAGGTCCTCATAAAGAAGGTAAAGTTGGTCCTTACAGACAAAGTGAACGTAAACATCTCTACAAGCAATATGTAGATCAACTCGTTGAAAGTGGATGGGCTTACCTAGCATTTGATTCGCCAGAATCCCTAGAGGCTCACCGTAAAGCGCATGAGATGGAAGGTAAAACCTTTATTTACAATTGGCACAACAGACTTAAACTTGACAATTCTTTAAGTTTAAAAGCCGATGTTGTACAGGAGAAGCTTGCTAAGGGAATTCCTCATGTTATCAGGTTCAAAACACCTGTTGACGAAACTTTAAAACTTACCGATCTCATTCGGGGAGACATCCAAATAGACACAAATACGCTTGACGATAAAATTCTTTTTAAAAGTGACGGGATGCCTACCTACCATTTGGCTAATATTGTGGATGATTATCTTATGGATATTACTCATGTTATAAGAGGTGAAGAGTGGTTACCCTCTTTGCCACTTCATGTTTTATTATACAAAGCATTTAATTGGAACCCTCCCCAATTTGCACACCTGCCTCTAATTCTAAAACCCACAGGTAAAGGAAAACTAAGCAAACGTGACGGGGATAAACTGGGCTTTCCTGTATTTCCCATACAATGGACAGACCCTGCCTCTAAAGATGTCTCAAGTGGTTATAAAGAATCAGGCTACTTTCCAGAAGCGGTTGTTAATTTTCTTGCTTTTTTAGGTTGGAATCCAGGAACCGAGCAAGAACTATTTTCTCTTGAAGCGTTAATTAAAAACTTTGATCTAACTAAAGTCCAAAAATCCGGAGCTCGCTTTGACCCTGACAAAATTAAATGGTACAATCATCAATACCTCCAAAAGAAAGAAACTTTAGAACTTCGTACTTTATTCACCTCCCTTCTGCAAGAAAAACTCAGCAAACCACTCCCTGATTCCGACTTTATTGAAAAGGCAATTTCTTTAATAAAAGAAAGAGCAACCTTTGTACATGAATTCTGGGAACTCGGACATTTTTTCTTTGAAGCACCCAACTCGTTTGATGAAAAAGCTACTAAAAAAGCATGGAAATCTGATACGGCAGAATTAATGACTGAACTCCTAAGTATAATAGATAACTTAAATGACTTTTCTCTATTATCACTTACCAATACGGTAAAATCCTGGATCACCTCTAAAGAAATAGGCTTTGGAAAAATAATAATGCCTTTACGCTTAAGCCTAGTAGGATCACTTCAAGGACCCGATGTTTTTGAGATTATAACACTTATCGGAAAAGAAGAAACTATTTCGAGAATTAATAAAGCAATCCAGAAACTGTAACAAAATTTAAGCAATTAATACCAATATATAGCTGCCATATAAACAGACACTTTTGTAAACTTATTAATCAATAAAACATCAACTATGCCAGACTTTATTTATTTACCCATTTTATTATTTTTTGGACTCATTATTCTCTTTGGGGCCTTTTTTATTGTTAAACAACAAACCGCTGTTGCGATTGAGCGATTTGGAAAATTTCAAAGTATAAGGAACTCAGGATTGCAATTTAAAATACCTCTTGTAGATAGGATTGCTGGAAAACTTAGTTTAAAAATTCAACAATTAGATGTTATTGTTGAAACAAAGACATTAGACGATGTTTTTGTTAAACTCAAAATTTCCGTACAATATGTTGTAATTAAGACCAAGGTATATGAAGCTTTTTACAAACTTGAATACCCTCATGACCAAATTACTAGCTATGTCTTTGATGTAGTAAGAGCAGAAGTACCTAAAATGAAACTTGATGATGTATTTGTCAAAAAAGATGACATCGCGATAGCAGTAAAAGCAGAATTACAAGACGCCATGCTGGAATACGGATACGATATTATTAAAACACTGGTAACCGATATAGACCCTGATCAACAAGTTAAAAATGCGATGAATCGTATTAATGCTTCTGAACGTGAGAAAATAGCAGCTCAGTTTGAAGGAGATGCCGCGAGAATACTTATTGTAGAGAAAGCAAAGGCAGAAGCCGAAAGCAAGCGTTTGCAGGGGCAAGGAATTGCAGACCAACGTCGTGAAATAGCGAGAGGATTAGAAGAATCTGTGGAAGTACTCAATAAAGTAGGAATTAATTCTCAAGAAGCCTCCGCACTTATAGTTGTAACCCAACATTACGATACATTGCAATCTATAGGAGAAGAAACCAATACAAACCTCATTTTACTCCCAAACTCACCACAAGCGGGAAGTGATATGTTGAATAATATGGTAGCTTCCTTTACTGCAAGTAATGTGATAGGAGAAGCTATGAAAAAACAAAATCCAAAGAAAGAAGAATAACAACTATAATTCCTTATCATGAAAGACCCTGTCATCTCTGGCGGGGTTTTTTATGCCTATTCTTTATACCACCATTCTACAAATTAATAAATAAAATTCTCACATTTAATTTATCTCTTTAGACTAGATGCTCCAAACATCATTATAACAACATATTACATAGTTTATTTTTATGGATATCCTTGGGGTCATTTATACATATGTCCTTTCTCAAATCATCTTAAAACGATGCATTTTTAATTCGGTTTATCTATAATAATCACTTTTTAAATAAGAAATCCCTATAATTACAAAATACGATAAAAAAACAGGTATCACCTAGGGCCATACCTGTTTACTATTATGATATAAATAAATCCTACTTCTGTTCCAATTTTGCCCAAGTATCTCTGAGCCCTACTGTTTTATTAAAAACTAACTTTTCTTCAGTGGTATCCCTGTCTACATTAAAATATCCAATCCGTTGAAATTGAACTGTATCACCTTCCTTTGCCGTTTTTAAACTTGGCTCCAAATAGCCTGTTATAACTTCAAGAGAATTTGGATTAACATAGGTCATAAAATCAACCTCCTTATCCGAATCCGGTGCATGATGCGTAAATAACCTATCATAGACTCGAATCTCTGCTTTCAATGCGTGCTTTGCAGATACCCAATGTAGTGTTCCCTTAACCTTTCGCTTACTTGCTTCAGAACCACTTCCGCTTTTGCTAGCTACATCATAGGTACAATGAACTTCAATGATATTTCCAGCAGAATCCTTGATAGCCTTTTCTGCCTTAATAATATAGGCATTCTTAAGTCTAACCTCACCTCCAAGTTTTAAACGGAAAAACTTTCGATTTGCTTCCTCCCTAAAATCTTCTTTTTCTATATAAAGCTCCCTACTAAAAGGAACTTTTCTATACGTCATTACATCATCTTCCGGATTATTCTCTGCGTCTAACCATTCTTCTTCACCTTCCAGATAGTTTGTTATTACCACCTTTAACGGATTCAATACTCCCATTACACGAGGTGATAATTTATTCAAATCTTCACGTACACAAAACTCCAATAATGAAACATCTATTAGGTTTTCTCTCTTTGCAATTCCAATAGTATCAGCAAAATTACGAATTGCCGCAGGAGTATACCCTCTGC
This sequence comes from Ascidiimonas meishanensis, assembly GCF_037782385.1. Taxonomy (NCBI): domain Bacteria; kingdom Pseudomonadati; phylum Bacteroidota; class Flavobacteriia; order Flavobacteriales; family Flavobacteriaceae; genus Ascidiimonas; species Ascidiimonas meishanensis. The sequence goes on along the minus strand of NZ_JBBEXD010000005.1, from coordinate 21,152 downwards.
GTCGCATTCCTGAAATTGTTGGCATTCTTGGGTCGTCCCAAGAGTCTACCACTTTGTCTTCAACCAAGCGTAATAACTTTCGCTTGCTTACCACCGTATGACTTAAATTACGGCGTGCAAATTCCCTTTGTTTAGGTCTTATTTTTTCGCCATTTTCATATAACTGATCCAGAAACCAGTCATAAAGCTCTCTGTGCGGCAAAAACTCCAAGGTACATAAGGAGTGACTCACCTGCTCAATATAATCACTTTCTCCATGTGCCCAATCATACATTGGATAAATATACCAATCGGTACCAGTTCTGTGATGTGATTTATGTAACACTCTGTACATTACCGGATCTCGCATCAACATATTGGAAGAAGTCATATCAATTTTCGCTCTTAAAACATGGGTTCCCTCTTCATATTCACCCTTTCGCATACCGTCTAGTATATTTAAACTCTCGACTACTGGCCTATTCCTAAAAGGACTGTCAACACCTTCCTTAGTAGGGGTTCCCTTCTGGTTTGCAATTGCTTCCGAGGACTGACTATCAATATAAGCTTTGTCCTGTTTAATTAAAAGTACAGCCCAATCATAAAGTTGTTGAAAATAATCAGATGCATAACACTCTTGATCCCATTCAAAACCTAACCATTTTACATCCTCTTTAATAGCGTCAACAAATTCCTTCTCTTCTTTCTCCGGATTAGTATCATCAAAACGGAGATTAACCGGTGCATTATAACGCAAACCTAATCCGAAATTCAAACAAATGGAACTTGCGTGACCCACATGCAGATATCCATTAGGTTCTGGAGGAAATCTAAACTTCAATTCACTTTTTGAAAAACCTTTTTCTAGATCTTCCTCTATAATTTGCTCTATAAAATTCAATGATTTTCCTTCTTCTGACATATCCTTTAAAACTAATGAACGGCAAAAATACATAAAAGAATGTACCCTAAAGCGCTTAGAATAGGTAATTTAAGCTTTAATATGTTATTAACAATTGTTAATAAGTAAAGAAAAAAACGAATATGTCATACAATATTTATATTTTAGTACCGTTAATTATCTGCAACACCACAAGGATATTAACAATATAACTGTTTGTATGCCAACGGATAAATAAAAATTGTTAATAAAAAAAGAGGTGTGTTGAGAAAAATGATTTGTTTTTTACGCAGATGTTGACAATTAAACGAGGTTTTGTGTATTTGATCTAGTATTTTAAAGTAAATCATTTTAAATTTGTTGTTTTAGATGCCCAAATCTAAATTTTATTAACCTACTTAATATATGAAAAAGCGCAATCGCTTTCATATTGTAATTATCATGCTATGCGCATTGGTTATATTTGTTGTTTGCCCTTCACAGTCGCAAAACTTGCAAAAACCAGTGTCGCTATTCTCTGCACCTTGTGCATCCAGCACTTTCAACACTTATAATGTAGAATTTGAATGGACCGTTCCATTAGTAAATTCCGATAATGTTTTTATTCTTGAATTATCAGATGGTAATGGAAACTTTTCTGCTCCAACTCAACTCGTGTCCTACTCAGATAAAAATACTACATTCCAATTTGATTTCAATTTCTCATTTCCAACTAATACCCGAGGAGATAATTATAAAGTTCGTGTTCGCAGCACCAGCCCAGCGAGAACAAGTCCAGAATCGGATTCTTTTCCAGCCTATTACATGAACGTTAGGCAAAGTCTTCAATTAGGAGATCAAGATGGAAATGCACTTTTTGGACAATTTTTTGTTTGTGATGGTGAACCTTTTACCTTACGTGTGCTAAACTTTCCTGATGAACCTTCTTACAGATGGTATAGAAATGGTAATATTACTCCCTTACCAGGAGAAAATAGCGCTACCTTACAAGTTACAGGAATAGGGTTCTATTATGCAGAAATTGACTATGGAGATTTTTGCTCCAGTGGAACCAGTTCTAATCAAGTTGAAATTATAGTAGACGATTTAGGAACTGTTTCAATCAATGGCCCCACCAACGTTGAAGTATGCCCGGGAAACTCATTTGAACTAGAAGCAAATATTGACGAAACCGATTATATTTATAGATGGTATAAAGATGGAACACTTGCTAATACCCCTGGCTATGAACCAAGATTTACATTAAGTACCACAGACCCAGAAGGAATTTACAGGGTTGAAATTGAAAATCCCGGAGGCTGCTCAAAATCTTCAGATCCCGTGAATGTTTCGGCCCCCAACATGAACGTATCTATTAGCAGTCCAAACACCGTTTTACTTTTACCAGGTGATACTGTAAGCCTTACTGTTACTACTTCAGCGCCGTCACCATCCTATCAATGGTTTAAAGATGGTAATCCCATTAGTGGGGAGACTTCCAATAGCCTAAACATTACATCTTCTGGATTATACTATGCTACCGTTGTACCCGGTTCTGGAGGTTGTACGGCTTCTATGGAGTCCAATTCCATTACCGTAGCCTTACCTCAAAATATTAATATTTTTATTGCAGCAGATGCTCCTTATGCAGATTGTTCTAATTCTACTGCAAGCATTAGCATTTCCGATATACAAGCCGTTACCAGTGACAACAACACTGTTAATGTACGCGCACAAATGATGAATCGTTTTTCTTACCAATGGTTTAAAGACGGTCAATTAATCGCTGGTGAAACCAATAATACCCTTAGCATTGCAAACGCAAGCCTTAACGGAAATTACATACTGGAAGCAACTCTTGATGCTTTTAACCCTACTTCCAATGCTGTTCAAATAAATTTACAACCCAATATAAGTCCTAACATCACCAGCGACGGAACTATTTCCTGTAGCGGTGCATCTAATATTACTATAATTTCTGATGTGACAGACACAGAATATACATACGCATGGTATTTAAATAATCAATTACTGGTAGGTGAAACTACCCCTATTTTATCCACTAATTTAACAGGGAACTATCTACTAGAAGTTTCCGCTTTTGGATGTGCCGTAAGAAGTAACGAAATAGTTATTAACCCTTTTGAAGAGTCTATAGTTACTGTAAATGCAGACGAAAGAATTGTGATTGTAGAAGGATTTTCAAGAACCGTCACTGCATCTGGTGCAGATAGTTACAGATGGTTTAATGAGCAAAGTGTTGAGATTTCCAACACAGATACCGTTGTTCTTCAAGAAGAAGGACAATATATACTGCGTGCTTTTGTAGGCGACTGTGAAATTACCAAACTATTTACTGTTGTCTTTCAAGACAGTTTTGTGGTGCCTAATGTAATTAGCCCTAATTCCGATGGAATTAATGATCAATGGGTAATTCCAAATAGTTACGCATTCAAACAAGATGTTGAAATATTTATCTATGGTCCTACTGGAGAACGCGTTTATCGCGCGGTAGCATACCAAAACAATTGGCCCGAATCGAACCTATCATATCCTGCTAACAAACCCGTATTCTATTACAAAATTGTGCGTGGGAAAGAAATTCTTAAACAAGGAACTATAACCTTAATACGCTAGCGTGATGAAACAAAAAATAGCAGTATTTCTTATGGTGGTCCTTTCGGCGTTAAGTATGAAAGGTCAGGAAGAAGAACCATTTATCTCATTTGAGGTACCCTCACAAAACCTTTTAAAATTTAACAGGTTTTTAATTAATCCTACCTTTTCTAGCGTAAGAGAAGACAACTCTTACGTAAATCTTTACCATAGAAATCAATGGGTTCAATTTGAAGACTCCCCTGAGATTTATTTCGCAAGTTATTCAGGCCGTATTGGTGACCGTACCGGTTTTGGATTAGGTCTTTACCAGCAAAAATTAGGCGTCATTAGTAATTTTGGTATTTTGGCCAACTACGCTTACGGTGTTCGTCTTAATGAAAAGATGAACCTTACCTTTGGTTTTAACCTATCTTATTTTAGCAGTGGCCTAGATAGTGATCAAATTATCTCTGGCGAGGTAGATCCTGTACTTCTTGGACTCAATAATGGCTCTTTCCTGTCATTTCAACCTGGTTTTAATCTCTCTTTTGGGAGTTTTGACTTTGGTGTATATGCAGAAAACCTAGTAGATTATAATTTGAGAACAAGTGAATCTTTAACCTCCTTTTCTGAAAAAACCTTCAGCGGTCATTTAATGTACACCCGCAAATTCAAAAAACCCACCGGGATACTTACTGATGGGAAACTGTCATTCTTATCAAGAGTGCGTAAACAAGGGGAACGTGATGTAAACTTGTCTGGAAGCATTATTGCAGATTTACCCAAATTAGGGTGGATTCAAGGTGGATATGACGATTATTATGGCGCATCTGCAGGTATTGGTTTTAATCTTACTAAAAGACTTTCTTTAGGTTATACCATTGAAAAAGGACTTAACAGTCAGACCGAAAATTTAGGGCCTACTCATGAAATTACTTTTGCTTATTCTTTTCAACCCAACCTTACCGAAGATCGCGTTATGCTGGACGAAGAAGATCAAGAAGTCTTAGCAGAACTTGAAGAAAAGCTTAAAGATAAAGATTCTGTTATTTCAGACAAAGATGAAGAATTGGCACGCATCAGAAAAAATTTAGCAGAAAATAATCAGGTATTGGCAGAATTGATTATCAAACAAGACTCTATGGAGCGCGCTGTTACAGAAGATATTGAAAAAAGGTTTTACCACCTTATGAAGTCAATGAAGGACAATCCTGTACAAGATAACACTACAGTTGCCTCTAAAATAGATTCCAAAAGAACAGGAAATGCAAACAGAAAAACTACTAATTCTAAAACCGCTAAGGGGAAAACTGCGTATAGTAAAGAAAATAGTGATTTTGTGAAAGCCGCTAAGGCAAATAAAATAAGACAACAGTCTGTAAAAAATCTAACTGGTGTTAAAGGTGGATATTACATTATAGCAAATGTTTATAGCGAAACTAAAAAAGGACGCTTTTATCGCAATAAATTTGTAGAAAATCTTGGGGCACGCGGTTTAGATGCTTCGTATTTTAAAAATTCAGAAAATAATTTAGATTACGTTTATTTAGAACGTTATGATACCTGGCAGGAAGCAATGGATGCCTATAAATCTAACTTAAATAATTCTTATCAAGAGGATATCTGGATTATGAGTGTAGAGAATGATTATGATGGAACTATGCTAGCAGAAAATTCAAAAAAAGAGATCAACACTCCTGTTAAGAAAACTCCAGAAAGTGCTCAAAAAAGACTCCGTACAACACCAGAATATAAGGATCCCAAAGTAACTATTATAAGCGATACTGAAAAAGACAATATTAAAACTACACGTATTACATCGCCTGTAAAAGTCGCAAATTCTCAGGTTGCTAGTAGTGAGGAGGATACCAAATCATTAGATGAAAATACCTTAGAAAAATCTAATAAAAATGAAACAACTAAACGTGTAAATACACCGGTAAATACCAATAAAAACCCGGTAGTAAATATTTCAAATACAAAAGACAACAAAGAAAAAAGTAACAGAATAAAAACTTCCGTTTCAAATGACACATCGGTTACCCAAAACACTAATACCGAACTTTTAGATGTAGATAGTAAAACAGAAGAAGAAATAAGACAATTGTATTCTAAGAATACGAGTAAAAAAAGAAAAACAGCAAAAAAAGGAGCCATTGTTAGTATAGCTTCGGAGGAAGACGGATACTATATTATTGCTAATGTATTTTCCGTTCCGTCTAATGCTGACCGTTTTATTGCCAATCTTAAAAAGAAAGGCATAGAAGCAGATTATTTTATTAACCCCGAAAATAATTACAGATACGTTTATCTCAAAAAGCATGACAGCTGGAATAGTGCACTTGCCTCGTACTACTCCAATCTAGACAATTCGTACTACGATGATATCTGGATCATGCGAGTGAATATTAATTACGTCTTATGATGAAAACAAACCTACTTAGCCCCAAAAACTTACTCATTACTGCCTACTTTTTTATAGTAGGCTTTAGTGCTGTATACGCACAAACACCTGTACCCCCAGGTTTTGAAAAGCGTTTTGAAACTAACATTAAAGGAGATGTAACTTTCTTAGCTAATGGTATTATTAACAGAGCCAATGTTAATAATCCATCTCAGGCTAATAATCCTTACAACGGTACCTCCAACAATAACAGTTTTAATGTAGAATACATAGATATTGATGGTGATCCTACTACGTTTAGCTCAAGTAGTTCTACCCTAAACTTACCAGATGCAGATTGTACCAATGTGCGTTATGCAGCGCTGTATTGGTCTGCTGTATATCCATTTGATCGTGGTGCCCCAGACGGAACGCCAGGTCAAACAGGTAGTGCACTTCAATATATTGGAGACGGTAATGGAAGAAGCGAAGAATTTACTACGGTCAAATTTAAAGTACCCGGAGGTGTTTATGAAAATGTTACCGCAGATATTGTACGTTTTGATGGTTTTAATGCTGCAGATCCACCAAACTCGTTTAAAGATTCCCCATACGTTTGTGTCGCAGATGTGACCAGCTTAATATCCCCATTACCTAATGCGAACGGTGAGTATTTTGTTGCAGACATGAGAGCGGCAAGAGGCCGTAGACTAGGGGGGAGTGCAGCCGGTTGGGTACTGGTAGTTGTTTACGAAAATCCTACATTACCAGGAAAATATATTACCACATTTGATGGTTATAATGGCGTGCAGGGTAGAGATAATAATGGAGATCCTAATGCAAGAGTGGATATTGATGTGAATGGGTTTACCACCATTCCAGTAGGGCCTGTTAGAAATAGATTAGGTGTTGCTGCCTTAGAAGGTGATTTAGGGATTAGAAACGATGAACTTCGTATAAAAGCTGCTGGCAAGCCTGCATCAGGAGGACCTTCCAATGATGGTTTTATTAGACTATCCAATGCTGCAAACCCAGGAAACAACTTCTTTAACTCCAATATAACCATTGATGGAGTAGATGTTGCTACCCGTAATATTAACAGCGATAACACCCTAGGCTTTGATGCGGATATTTTTAATATGGATAATCCAGCCAATTCTGTGATAGGAAATGGAGAAACCGCAGCCACTTTAAGACTTATAACAAATGGAGATGGGTATGGTGCCTTTCTAGCCACTTTTGCTATTGAAGTAATTGAGCCCGAAATAGCCTTAGCTAAAACGGTAGAAGATGGTGCGGGTAATGATATTAGTGGCGCAGGGATTACGCTTGGACAGGAAATTGTTTATGTATTAAAATTTCAAAATCGTGGTAATGATGATGGTACTAACTATCGCATTCGAGATGTACTTCCCGTAAACGTAAATTTCCCGCCTAACGGTACCATACAAGCGGGAGATATTATTCTTCCAGCTCCATTAAGCCCTACTGAACAAATTACCTATACATATGATGCCGCTACATCAACCATAGAATTTGATATTCCCGACGGTTATGTGGAAATTGGTGATCCCGAATATGAAATCAGGTTTAAAGTAAGAGTAGTAAATAGTTGTAATGAATTAAGAGATGCTTGTTCTAATATAGTACAAAATCAAGCATTTCAATATTATCAAGGGGTAATTAATGATAATGAAATTTCTGATGACCCTAGTTTCGCAGGTTTTGATAACTGCGATTTTGGTATTCCTGGTTCTACCAACTTCTTAACTGATTTAGGTGATTGTGATTTTACAAGAGATGAAGTACTTTGTGGTACATCAGTCGTACTTACAGCTGGTGAAGGGTTTTTAAATTACCAGTGGAGAGACAGTGGGGGTAACATTCTTCAAGATGGCCCTAGTAATACGTTAACCGTTACACAAGTGGGTACTTACACAGTTACTAAAACTGCGCCTGCTCCTTGTTTAAGTTTTGATGAAACTATTAATGTTATTCTTTTCGGAAATACGGCTACTAATCCGGTAATTCCTTTTGCAGACGAAGTAGTTACGTGCCCAAATGATGGAGATGATCTTCCTAAAATATTCCTTTGCGGTGGAACCGATACACGATTTTTAGATACAGATATTACCGATTCTGATGATATCACATGGCAACGTCTTGATGAATCAAGTTGTCCTGCAGTAGGTATTGATAATTGTGCTAATAAGAATCAAACCTGTACATGGGTGGATATTAAAACCGGAAACGATTTTAACGTAAACGATGCCGGACAATACCGTATTGTAATCAATTATCAAAACGGATGTTTTAATAGGTTTTATTTTAACGTTTCTCAAAACCTATTAACCCCTGATGCTATTGTACAGGATATTGTTTGTAATACTCCAGGTAGTATTACGGTTACAAATGTGCCAACTGATTATGAATATAGCTTAGATATTGCTGGTCCCTACCAAGACAGTCCTGTTTTCAATATTGCAACTGCTGGTACCTATACTATTTATATTCGTCAAAAAAATGTAGCGGGTAACATTTGTATTTTCACTTTACCTGATGTAGATGTAAGGGCTCGTGATTTTAATGTGGATCTCATACCAGAACCCGTATTTTGTTTAGGCCAGTTAGGTTCTGTTCGTGTACAAATGAATGATGTGGAACCTCAATATTATTTTGAAATAGCACAGGGAGGAACCACTTTAGATACTTTTGGACCTTCTAATGATAATGATTACACATTTGACAATCTAAATCCTGGTACCTATACGGTAACAGCCACTACGGATGACGGCTGTTCCTTTACCGGGGACGTTACCATAGAAAATTTCTCTGACCTTTCACTCACCGCATCTGTTTCACAAAACATTACCTGTAGAGAAGGTAATATTCAAATGAATGCCTCAGGTGGACAAACTCCATATAATTATGCTATCTGGAGTTATAATGGAACTGATCTTTATAGTGATGTCACCGACATCCCTGCCAGCGAGTTTCAAACCAGCGTTATTTTCGATATTTCAATAGGACAAGAAGGTACTTATGAATTCGTAGTAGTAGATAGAAATAACTGCTTTGCTATTTCAAATCCTGTTACCATTATTATAGAACCTGATGTTACCTATACAATAGACACCAATGATATTAGCTGTGCAGGTTTAAGTGATGGATCTGTAATAGTTACCATTACCAATTCACAAGGATATAAGGTAGATTTTGACCTTTTGGACAATGGTGGAAATGTTATTGCTTCTAATGAAACAGGCACATTTACTGGTTTAGTAGCTGGTGATTATCAGGTTGTTATCAATCAGCAAAAAGGAAATCAAGAATGTTCATTTCCTTTTGATGTAACCATCAACGATGTTTCACCTATTCTTGGTGAAGCCGAAGTAACCCAGTTTTATACCTGTAATACACCAGATGGGATTGTAAGTATTGTTTCTGGTTCTGTTTCGGGTGGAACCCCGGCTTATCAATATAGCATAGATGGCATAAACTTTGGAGGTGCTACTTCTTTCTCAGGATTACTTCCTGGTGATTATTCTATTTTTATAAGAGATGCCAATGGTTGTGTTTTGCAAACCAATACCGTCAATATCCCAGTAAACAGTGAACCTACAGATCTTACCTTTACCGTTCCTCAAGTGAGTTGTGATAATGGAAAAGCAGTAGATGTTATTGCAGTAGCAACTGGCGGCGTAGCTCCACTTACATATGAAATTACAGCTCCAGCAGCTGCCATTACTTCTAACAATGATGGGAATTTTGCTGGACTTTTACCAAACACCTATACTTTTGTAGTTACTGATGCTAATGGATGTAGTTATACTGAAAACCTAACTATTAATGATATTACGGAAATTGATGTCGTAGGATCTTTGGTAAACAATATTACTTGTTTAGGAGATACAGATGGTGAACTACTATTTACGGTAAATAGTCCTAATACTTTTGACTATAATGTTACCGGACCCACTAATTTCTCAGGTACCCTAGCCTCAGGAAATAATGTTCCACTAACTGGACTAGGAGCAGGAACATATACCATTGTTGTTACGGATACTGTCACTAACTGTACAGATACTGATAGCATCACAATTAATGGGCCACCAGCTGCCCTGGATTTTACCTTTAATGTAATTGATGTTACATGTACCAATGATGGGTCTGTTATCATTAATGCCACTGGTGGATGGGGTGGATACAGTTATCAACTTACCTTACCTGATACCTCTGTTCTTGGGTTCCAAGCTAATAATACATTTACTGGACTTACTACAGCAGGCACCTATACTATTACCGTAAGAGATACCAATGGTTGTGAAGTTCAAAAGACATTTGAATTAACTTCTGCAGTTGCTCCCATACTTGACGTTACTGCTAATGATATATGTTTTGATCCCACCGTTGGATTAACACTCACTGCTACTGTAACTTCCGGAGGAACAGCGCCTTTTCAATACAGATTAAACGGAGGAGCTTTTCAAACCAGTAATACCTTTACAGGATTAGCACCTGGCTCTTATACCGTTGAAGTTACGGATAGTAAAAACTGTACAGCCACCGCTAGTATTACCGTCAATCCAGCCTTAACTGCTTCCGCTGTTCTTACCAAAGACTTAGATTGCTCGCCTTCACCTGATGCAGTAATGGATATTACCGCTGCTAATGGATATCCCGGATATACCTATGAAGTGTCTTTTAACGGAGGAGCTTTTGCAAGTATCCCAGGTAGTACACATACTGTGAGCAATGCTGGAGACTATACCTTTAGAGTTACCGATACTCAAGGGTGTGTGGTGAGTACCAATGTCATCACCGTTAATCCAGCTGATCTGCCCGTAGCAACCGCAGCTGTTACCAATGAAGTAAGCTGTGATAGTGGTGCGGATGGAGAAGTTACCATTACTATTGATGCCTCCATAGGTACACCGCCATACCTTATTAGTTTTGATGGTGGCCCATTTACAGCACAAACTGTATATGCAGGACTTACCGCACAAACCTATAACTACACCGTACGTGATAGCAAGCTATGTGAACAAACTTTTGCCATTACATTAAATCCGGCAAATCCTATTACTGCTACGGCTATTATTGATACCGAGTATACATGTCTTAGCGATGGCGCTATTACTATTCAGGGAGGTACCGCTTCAGGGGGTACGGGTACTTTTGAATATAGCATTGATGGAGTAAACTTCCAAGGGTCACCCCTGTTTTCAGGACTTACTGATGGTACCTATACTATCACTGTTAGAGATATTCCTAATGGATGTACGTTTGTTACGAATCCTGTAACCCTTGATCCGCTTAACGAACCTACCAACCTAAACTTTACTGCAAGCCCAGTACAATGTCCTGCGCTTACTACAGATGTAACCGTGAGTGTGGTAGATGGAAATGCGCCATTTACTTTTGAGATTATTGCACCTGCTCCGGTGAATAATGCAAACAACGATACTTTTACTGGCTTAGCGCCAGGTACCTATACATTCCTAGTAACAGATGCTAAAGGATGTACCATTCAGGAAGACTTTACTATTGATGATATTACTCCTATTACCGTTACTGCTCAGATTGTAAATGATGAAGTATGTTTTGGGGCTAATGATGGTAGTTTATCATTTACCGTTGGTAACTTTACAGGTACTTACAATTACCAAGTGCTCAATGCAGCAACTACCGTAGTTGCTTCTGGTACTTCTTCCAATACTACGGAAACCGTTACTGGTCTCGCTCCTGATGATTATACCGTTGTAGTAACCGATAATGCATATCCATTTTGTACGGATACAGCTAATGTGGTTACCATTGCAGGACCTACTGCTGCCTTGGATTTTACAACTTCCCTATCGCCTCTTACCTGTATTGATGATGCAGTACTTACCGTAAATGCTACAGATGGATGGGGTGGATATACCTATCAACTTGACAATACAGCTACCGCAGGGATAGATGTGACCTATTCAAACAACAATATATTTGCAGGGCTTACTGCAGGCACCTATGATATCTTTGTCCAGGATGCAAGAGGATGTGTAGAAACACAATCCTTAACCATCAATCCACCGGTATTACCTACCGTAACCATTGCTGCAGATACCTTCTGCTATGATACAACTACAGGGGTAACCATTACAGCTACTGCCGCAAGTGGTAATACGCCTTATGAATACAGTCTTAATGGAGGGGCTTTTCAAACCAGTAATACCTTTACAGGATTAGCACCTGGTGCCTATACCGTAGAGGTAAGAGACGACTTTGGGTGTACAGCTACTTCTAATACCATCGTTATTAACGATGCATTAACTGCTTCTGCTGTTCTTACCAAAGACTTAGATTGCTCGCCTTCACCTGATGCAGTAATGGATATTACCGCTGCTAATGGATATCCCGGATATACCTATGAAGTGTCTTTTAACGGAGGAGCTTTTGCAAGTATCCCAGGTAGTACACATACTGTGAGCAATGCTGGAGACTATACCTTTAGAGTTACCGATACTCAAGGGTGTCAATTTGTAACTAATACAGTAACTGTTGCCCCTATCACTAATCCTGATATTACTTCGGTAATTCAAACACAAAATATACTTTGTAATGGAGATAGCAATGCTGCTATTGATATTACCATAGATCCAAACTTCGGAACACCTCCATTCGTTATTAATGTATTAAATACAACTTCTGGAACCGACTTTGGAACACAAACCTCTGGATTAACAGCTGGAGATTATACCATCACTATTACTGATAGTAAGCAATGTACAGATACGGCAACCATTACTATCAGTCAACCAAACCCAATTTCCTTTGATATATCAACCGTAGATATTTCCTGTAACAACCCAGGAGGTACCAGTTTTGGTGAAATTATTGTTGAAAATGTAGCTGGAGGTACTGCCGAATATGTTTATACCGTAACGAACAACCTCGGCTATATTGATTCATATACTACCACCTCGGGAGGAGAGGATCACTCTTTTCAAATTCTGACTTTTGGAGTTTATGAAGTAGATGTGGTAGATGCAAATGGATGTTCATTAAAAAGACAAAATATTGTAATTGCATCTCCTCCAGATGACCTTATCATTGATGTGTCAACTTCTACGGCTAATTGTGCTGTAGGTGCTACCGCTATAGTTCAGGTAAACTCTACTTCAACTTCTGGTAATCCTATTAGTACTGGTCCGTTTTTCTTTGCGATTTTCCAGAATCCAATGCCATTGTTTCCAGACCCAGTTTATCAGCCTGCTGATAATCCAGGAGTAGACCCTTATACATCCACATTTACAGGATTAATTCCTGGGATTACCTATACATTTGTGGTCTATGATAGTGTAACTGATTGTTACTATTTTGAGCAGGCAGATACACCTCTTGACACACCTTCATCACTTACTTCAACAATTGATGACACCAATAATGTAAGTTGCACCGGAAATGCAGATGGTAACGTTTCATTTACTATTGATAATTATGATGCTGGCGCCACACAGGTAAATTATGAGATTTATAATGCACAAACCAATACTCCTACAGGACAAACAGGAAGTATTGCTGTCAACCCACCTACGGGACCTATCTCTGAAATTGATTTTGGAGCTTTAGCACCCGGACTTTATTTTATTTTATTTACTGAGGTTGGCGGTGCTTTTACAGGCTGTACTGTTGGAAGTGATGAGTTTACTATTACGCAATCTTCAAACCTTTTAGTTCCTACGGTTACTTTAATTAAAAATGATAACTGTAATGTTAATGCAGGAGAGATCTCCGCTATAGGGCAGTTTGGTACCGCTCCTTATGAATTCCAACTTACTGTTTTAGGTGATCCTGCTCCAGATGCAACTACATGGGCTGGAAGCACTGCAAGTGTATTCAATATTGAAGGTGGTGATTACGTGGTTTATGTGAAAGATGCCAATGATTGTATCCAATCTGCTGGAATTAATGTACCTACAGATCCTTCTCCTGAAATAACCTTAGCGGTAACAGATCAATGTACCGCTACAGAAGGTGGATACTCAATTACAGTTAACAGAACGGTAGATGGTATTGCTCCATATAGTTATAGTATTGATGGAGGTGCATTTCAAGCTAATAATGCAGCAACCTTTAACCTAACTAATTTAAGTTCAGGAACCCATACGGTTACTATACAAGATGCAAATGGGTGCGGTGAAACACAAACCATTGATATATATCCACCTTTAGATGTACAGGGAAGTATTACCGCAGAGGTATTCTGTAACCCTGCTAATGCCGGAGAAATAACCCTTACTGCCTCTGGTGGGTCAGGAAACTATCAGTACAGAATTACAGCGCCTGCCGTTGGTGCTTTTCAAGCGGCCAATGTATTTGGTGGATTAGCCGATGGTACATATACACTTGAGGTAGAAGATACTACCACCAATTGTACAGATACTGTGGTCATTACCCTAGAAGCACCTGCTCCTGTTGACTTCTCTTTAGCCAAAGCCGATGTAAGCTGCTTTGGGGGGGCTGATGGTACCATTACAGTTACCTTAAATGCTACTGATGATCCGCCATTCCTATACAGCCTTGATGGGGGAACCACTACGCAAACAGATCCCGTATTTACAGGACTCATTGCAGGTACTTACAATGTAACGGTGATCTCTGCGAAAGGATGTGAAGACACACAAACTATTGTTATCGATCAGCCTGCAGATCTTACGGCTACAGCTACCTCTACTATTTTTACTTGTGATCCATCAGATAACTCACAAAACGATGCGCAAATTACAGTTACTCCAGCAGGAGGTACCGCACCTTACTTATTTAGTATTGACGGAGTCAACTTTGTAGATAATGGTGGTGTATTCGCTGTAAGTGCAGATGCTACCTATACGATTACAGTGAGAGATGCGAACGGATGTACATTCCCAGTGAGTGAAACCGTAGCACCTATTCAGAGGATTGCTATTGACAATAGCAATCAGGTACAAGCGATTGATTGTACGCAACCGGAAATTATTGATCTCATTGTTTCTGGAGGGTCTGGTGATTACTCCTATACACAGTTACCTTCTGGTACGCCTCAGGCAAGTAATCAGTTTACCTTAACTACTCCAGGAACCTATTCTTTTAGAGTAGATGATAATATTACTGGATGTTTCGATACTATTACCTACGAAATTGTTCCTTTTGATCTGATCTCAGTAAGTGCAAGTCTTTCAC
Source organism: Ascidiimonas meishanensis (assembly GCF_037782385.1). NCBI lineage: Bacteria > Pseudomonadati > Bacteroidota > Flavobacteriia > Flavobacteriales > Flavobacteriaceae > Ascidiimonas > Ascidiimonas meishanensis. The sequence continues at coordinate 6,108 of NZ_JBBEXD010000005.1, read as the reverse complement.
AAGATGTTACCTGTTTTGGTGGTAGCGACGGTGAATTAAGCCTTACTACTGCAGATTATACGGGTACCTATGATTACTTTGTACTGGATAGTGGCGGTGCTACCGTGACTTCAGGTAACGGAAACTCGCCAGAGACTATTACCATCGCTGGACTACCAGTTGATACCTATACCATTAGAGTAGTGGAAACTCAGGTGCCTTTCTGTCAAGAAACTACCAATGTAGTCACTATTAGCTCGCCAGATGCGCCCGTAGCTGTAACTGCTGCTGCTACACTAGCCAACTGTAATGTAGGGGCTATTATCACAGCTACCGCTACAGGAGGTAATGGTACCTATGAATATTCTATTGTACCACAAGGAGATCCTATTGGGGTGTTTACTACCGATAACTTCTTAGAGGTTAATCCGGCTACCTATCCAGCTACCTATACGGTGCATGTGAGAGATGCAGCTGCCAATATTTGTACGGCCCAAGTAGACATTACCGTAGACATAGATCCAGAGCCTACTGTATCTGTACCTGCTTTTGCTGCTGACCAATGTACATCGGATGGCACTGCCTACACATTTACTGCAACAGGCACTGGGGTAGCGCCATTACAATACAGTGTTGATGGGGTTGGTTTCCAAAACTCGCCCACATTTACAGTCTCTGCGCCAGGTACCTATACCGTGACCGTAAGAGATGCCAACGGATGTACAGATACTGATACTATTATTATATACCCGCCTTTAGATTTACAGGGAAGTATTACCGCAGAGGTATTCTGTAACCCTGCAAATGCCGGAGAAATAACCCTTACTGCCTCTGGTGGGTCAGGAAACTATCAGTACAGAATTACAGCGCCTGCCGTTGGTGCTTTTCAAGCGGCCAATGTATTTGGTGGATTAGCCGATGGTACATATACACTTGAGGTAGAAGATACTACCACCAATTGTACAGATACTGTGGTCATTACCCTAGAAGCACCTGCTCCTGTTGACTTCTCTTTAGCCAAAGCCGATGTAAGCTGCTTTGGGGGGGCTGATGGTACCATTACAGTTACCTTAAATGCTACTGATGATCCGCCATTCCTATACAGCCTTGATGGGGGAACCACTACGCAAACAGATCCCGTATTTACAGGACTCATTGCAGGTACTTACAATGTAACGGTGATCTCTGCGAAAGGATGTGAAGACACACAAACTATTGTTATCGATCAGCCTGCAGATCTTACGGCTACAGCTACCTCTACTATTTTTACTTGTGATCCATCAGATAACTCACAAAACGATGCGCAAATTACAGTTACTCCAGCAGGAGGTACCGCACCTTACTTATTTAGTATTGACGGAGTCAACTTTGTAGATAATGGTGGTGTATTCGCTGTAAGTGCAGATGCTACCTATACGATTACAGTGAGAGATGCGAACGGATGTACATTCCCAGTGAGTGAAACCGTAGCACCTATTCAGAGGATTGCTATTGACAATAGCAATCAGGTACAAGCGATTGATTGTACGCAACCGGAAATTATTGATCTCATTGTTTCTGGAGGGTCTGGTGATTACTCCTATACACAGTTACCTTCTGGTACGCCTCAGGCAAGTAATCAGTTTACCTTAACTACTCCAGGAACCTATTCTTTTAGAGTAGATGATAATATTACTGGATGTTTCGATACTATTACCTACGAAATTGTTCCTTTTGATCTGATCTCAGTAAGTGCAAGTCTTTCACAAGATGTTACCTGTTTTGGTGGTAGCGACGGTGAATTAAGCCTTACTACTGCAGATTATACGGGTACCTATGATTACTTTGTACTGGATAGTGGCGGTGCTACCGTGACTTCAGGTAACGGAAACTCGCCAGAGACTATTACCATCGCTGGACTACCAGTTGATACCTATACCATTAGAGTAGTGGAAACTCAGGTGCCTTTCTGTCAAGAAACTACCAATGTAGTCACTATTAGCTCGCCAGATGCGCCCGTAGCTGTAACTGCTGCTGCTACACTAGCCAACTGTAATGTAGGGGCTATTATCACAGCTACCGCTACAGGAGGTAATGGTACCTATGAATATTCTATTGTACCACAAGGAGATCCTATTGGGGTGTTTACTACCGATAACTTCTTAGAGGTTAATCCGGCTACCTATCCAGCTACCTATACGGTGCATGTGAGAGATGCAGCTGCCAATATTTGTACGGCCCAAGTAGACATTACCGTAGACATAGATCCAGAGCCTACTGTATCTGTACCTGCTTTTGCTGCTGACCAATGTACATCGGATGGCACTGCCTACACATTTACTGCAACAGGCACTGGGGTAGCGCCATTACAATACAGTGTTGATGGGGTTGGTTTCCAAAACTCGCCCACATTTACAGTCTCTGCGCCAGGTACCTATACCGTGACCGTAAGAGATGCCAACGGATGTACAGATACTGATACTATTATTATATATCCACCAATTGACTTTAGTGTTGATGTAGATGCACAGCCTTCTTGTCTTAATAACGACGGTAGTATTACAGCTACAGGAAGCGGAGGAAGTGGGAATCCTGCAAGCTATCAATATACATTACTTGATGGAGGTGGAGCTACCGTAGCTACAGGAACGGGTGCTTCCTTTACCTTTACAAATTTAAATGGAGGTGTAAATTATACCGTTGTATTTGAAGACATTAGTGTAGGTGCACCCGCATGTACAACTAATGATGTAATTACCTTAGAAATTGCAACTCCGGTAACTTTATTACCTACTGAGAAAACGGATATCACTTGTAATGGTGATGCTAATGGTAGTATTACCATTAATCTGGAGCCAGATCCTGCTAATGATAATCCACCCTATACATTTACCATAGATAATGGGGTAGATCCTGCGATTACGCAAACTACCAATGTGTTTACTGGGCTTAATGCAGGAACCTATACTATTACAGTTACTTCTAACAGAAACTGTATTGGTACAGATACCATCACTATAAATGAACCCTTAGCTTTAGATGTTGCGGTTACAGATGTAGTTGATTTTAGTTGTGATCCTAACAACGCTGTTCAAACAGCATCTATTGAAATAACCATAACCTCAGGAACAGGAACTGCACCTTATACATATAGCGTAAATGGTAGTGGGTTTATTCCAACAGGTGGAGATGTATTTGTCTACACGGTAACTACAGCGGGAACATATGATTTTGTAGTCAGAGATGATAATGGGTGTACATTTATATTACCTACCCAAACTATTGATCCGTTACCTGTGATGACCGCTGTTGATGTTATGAGAAATCCAACCGCTGCAAATGCGGGTGCAATTTCTTGTGATAATCCAGAAGAAGTAATAGTAACGGTTACTGGTGGTTCTGGCGATTATACATTTGATATTCTACCAGTAGGTGGACCTGCAGGAACTGATGTTCAGGATACACCAAGTGGAGATGTAGATGCCATCTATCAATTAGCTACCCCAGGAACCTATGTATTTAGAGTATTTGATGATGTAACCGGATGTTATATTGATAGTGCACCTTATACGGTAGCACCTTTTGATGAGATTATTGCCATTGCTACGGCAATTACTCCAATAACCTGTTTTGGTGATACTGATGGAGAAATCACTCTTGAAATACAAAATTACACAGGAGGATATAATTATATTGTATTTGATGATGGTGGAAATAACGTAGGTTCAGGAAGTGCAGTTACTACTACCCAGAACCCAATAACTATTGGATCTTTACCTTCTGGAAACCTTTATGTGGCGGTTGAAGCCTTAGATGCTCCATTCTGTGATGAAAACTCAAATGTTGTAACCATTGCTTCTCCAGACAGACCATTAGATGCTGTACTTACCGCTACTGCAAATGTGACTTGTACTAACGATCAAGGAGCTATTTTAGTGGTTGGCGATGGCGGATGGCCATTATATGACATTGTACTTTTAAACACAACCACAACTCAAAGTTATAATGCAACAGATGTGGCTAGTTTTGAATTTACCGGTTTATCCGCAGGAAGTTATACTGCTACGATTACTGATGACAGAGGGTGTGTAATTACAAGAAACATAGATCTTACGCAACCTCCTTTCATTACAGCTACTGCTGCACAGATTGGTATGATTATATGTGAAGGTGAAGTAACAGCAAGTATTGAAGCTACTGCCAACGGTGGTAGACCATCAGTAGAGGCAGGACAGCCATATAGATACATTCTTAATTATTTAGATGGAAGTGGAAACATTGTTTCTTCAACTGCTGCTCAATTAAGTAATTTATTTACGGGCCTTGGTGCTGGAAGTTACTCCGTTACTGTAATTGATGGATGGGATTGTGATGCGACTTCTAATGAAGTGGATATTATAGAGCCTACTGAAGTATTTGCATCCTTAGCACAGGAAACAGCTCCTACCTGTTTAACAGATGGTAGCATTACCTTAACTGCTACTGGTGGAGTAGGCCCTTACAGCTATGGAACAGACGGTGTGAACTTTACGGGTAGTTTTGCCAGCAGCATAACATTGCCCGCACCTGTTGGTACTTATAGATATTATGTAAGAGATGCCAATATGTGTATTTCTGAACTTTCCAATCAAGTAACAATTGATCCGATACCAGAACTGGAAATTATTGAAGAACTGGTGGTAGATGTAAATTGCAACGGAGAAACTACTGGATTAATTCAAGTAAAAGCTTCCGGCGGACTTGGAAACTACGTATTTACCTTATATCAGTCTTCAGACCTAATCACACCATTCAGACCTGGTCAAGCAGAAGATATTTTCTCAGGACTTCCAGCTGGAGGATATAGAGTAGTGGTAGATAGTAATGATTGTACCGATTTTGTTGATGTATTAATCAATGAAGGAATGCCACTTACGGCGAGACAACCTTTAATAAATAATCCATTATGTACAGATGACTTTGGAAGTATCACTATTGAGTTAGAGGGTGGTACGGGTCAATATCAATTTGCCATCTCACCAAACCTTAATGAATTTCAGGATGAGAATACTTTTGATGAGTTGCCTCCAGGTATGTATACCATAATTGCTCAAGATACTCAAGGTTGTAGACCATTTGTATTTGAGCGAGAAATTATTGCACCAGATCCATTAGTAGGAGCTGTTCAAGATTCTGCTTCCGAAGCGTGTGTGGGAGATCTTGATGCGTTTATTGAAGTTAATATTACAGGTGGAACTGCTCCCTATTCAACAAAGATTGTTTCAAACAATCCAAACTTAGTAGATATGCCATTTGAATTGAATAGAGTTCGTTATGATGGTCTTGAGGGAGGATATACTTATGTTGTCTTGATTGAAGATGCAAATGGTTGTGAAAGTCAAGTAGTAGTAGAATTACCAGAAGGTGTTGTCATTAATCCACAGGCAGCTTTGGAAACTTTTTGCGAAGAAAACATTCCTACTACAAATGTTGATGTAACGGTAAATCCAGATGTTGCCAATGATGTAATCTATTTCTTAGATGGAGATACTACTGGTCAATTAGATGGTAGATTTGAAAACCTAACACCCGGGGACCACACCGTAGTAATTCAACATGCGAATGGTTGTCAAGATAGTGTTACATTTAATGTACCAGCGATACCTGCTTTAGGAATTTTAGCCAATGAAGGCGCCATTAATGAAATTGTTGCAGATGCATCTGGTGGTTTACCACCTTATGAATATTATTTTAATGATGTTTTCAACGGAAATGATAACACCTTTACTGTTAATCAAACCGGAACTTATACAGTAAGAGTTGTTGATGCCAATGGTTGTGAAGCCGAGACAGAAATATTTATAGAATTCATAGATATTTTTATCCCTAATTTCTTTACACCAGATGGAGATGGAAATAACGATACGTGGAGCCCTAAAAACACGGAATCGTTCCCAGACATTATAACGCGTATTTATGATCGCTACGGACGCTTAATTGCAGAATTAAGACAAGGTGAGTCCTGGTTAGGAACTTACGATGGCAGTGAATTACCAACAGGTGATTACTGGTACGTGGTGAAACTTAATGCCGATTTTGATGGCAGAGAATTTGTTGGAAACTTTACCTTATACAGATAACCTTATGCGACCTACTTATAGAATACTGAAA